>CAYRCR010000039.1:0-2564 GCA_964422835.1 uncultured Gammaproteobacteria bacterium | reverse complement strand
GAGAAGCCCTGCAGCCAAATGTAGCTGTTGTACCCCAGGATTTAAAACTTGTCCCCTCTGACTGCATAGATGCAACCTTTGATAAAAACCTTGCTCCCGGGTCAACAGGAACCGATGTTAAATGTCTGCAGGCTGTCTTAAACCAGGATCCGGAGGTAGATATTCCGGAAACTGGAGTATTTGATGATTCTACCAAGCAATCATTGGCTAAGCTTCAGGAAGAAAACAATATAGCAGGTACAGGTACTGTGGGGGAACAGACCAGGCAGCTTCTTGATAGCCTTGTTCCTCAAGAAGTTGCACAAGTTTCTGCTGTTGATAAAGAATTATTAATTTCTTTTAAGCCTGGTACTTCCCAGGCAACCATAGATAAGATTTTACAGGAAGAAGGGTTGACTAAAAAAGAAACGATTGGTAAAACCGTAGAAATTCAGACCAATGAGGGGGAGACGTTGCTTAGGATTAACTCCTTAAGGGCAAGACCTGAAATACGTTATGCCGAGCCTAATTATATTGTCCACTCCACGGCTATTCCCAATGACCCCAGTTACTCCCAGCTTTGGGGTATTAAAAAAATCTCTGCCGAGCAGGCTTGGAATACCACCACCGGCTCAAATGAAGTAGTAGTTGGTGTAGTTGATACAGGTATTGACTATACCCATCCTGATCTGGCAGCCAATATGTGGAAAAACCCCGGAGGCATTGGAGGATGCCCGGCCGGAACTTATGGGTTTAACGGAATGACAAACGGTTGCAATCCGTTCGATGACAGTTTGGGCCATGGTACCCATGTTGCAGGCACTATCGGCGCTGTGGGAAATAATAATTTGGGCGTTGCCGGAGTTAACTGGAAGGTCCGCCTGATGGGGCTTAAGTTTTTAGGCCCAACAGGCAGCGGCAGTACGAGTAATGCGATAAAAGTAATTAATTTTGCTATTGAAGCAAAAAAAGCCGGTGTGAATATCCGCATACTTAACAACTCATGGGGGGGGTATGGAGGCGATTCGGCAGTAGAGGAGGCGATTAAAGAAGCCGGTGCCAATGATATTTTATTTGTGGCAGCGGCCGGCAATGATTTTATGGATAATGACAGGATAGGTTTGTTCCCTTGCATTGCCAAATCAGATAATGTTGTTTGTGTGGCAGCAACAGGGGACAATGATGAATTTGCTGATTTTTCGAACTATGGCGTAAAAAGCGTTGACCTGGCCGCTCCCGGTGTAGGTATTCTCTCTACTATACCCGGTAATGTGTATCGTTCTTTTAACGGCACTTCCATGGCTACTCCCCATGTTTCAGGGGCTGCTGCCCTAGTTTTGTCTGCTCCGGGCAATGCCAACCTGTCTGTTTCCGATCTTAAAAACAAAATATTAAACAGTGTTGATAAAGTGCCAATATTGTATGGCAGAATTTACACCGGCGGCATACTCAATGTCTTTAAAGCCTTAACCGGTTCTACAGCGCCTCTGCCCCCCCCTCCAAGTCCGATACCCATACCTCCTCCCGCACATTTTATTTTGAAGTGGGGCTGGTTTGGGTCAAATGACGGGGAGTTTGTTTTCCCTTATGGTGTAGCAGTTGATCTTAGTGGTAACGTCTATGTGACTGACTGGGGTAATAACCGCGTCCAGAAATTTGATTCCAATGGAAGATTTATCAGCAAAATTGGCTCTTACGGCACAGGTAATGGGGAGTTTGATAATCCCTTCGGTGTGGCAATTGACTCCGGTAATAATGTGTATGTGGTTGATTCTAAAAATCAACGTATCCAGAAATTTACTTCCAATGGGGGGTTTATTGGTAAGTGGGGGACTCCTGGTACAGGGGACGGGCAGTTTGCTAATCCTCTTGGCATGGCTATTGATTCCAGCGATAATGTGTATGTCGTCGAGTACAAAAATCACCGTGTCCAGAAATTTGATTCCAGTGGGAAATTCATCAGTAAGTGGGGCTCTCTAGGCTATGACAACGGGCAATTTACTTTCCCTATCGCCGTAGCAGTAGACCGCAGTAATAACGTCTATGTACTCGAACAAACCAGTAATCGTGTTCAAAAATTTACTTCCAATGGAACTTTCATAACCAAATGGGGGGAGTATGGCAGGGGTGACGGGCAGATGTGGTGGCCCCAGGGTATAGAAGTTGATTCTGATAACAATGTGTATGTAGCTGATTTTGAAAATGACCGCGTCCAGAAATTTGATTCCAATGGGAAATTCATCAGCAAGTGGGGTACTCGTGGTGTTACCGATGGAAGGTTTAACAGTCCCGGTGACATAGCATTTGATTTAAACGGTAAGGCATATGTGGCTGATTCGGAAAATAACCGCATTCAAAAGCTTGACCTGTCGGCATCTTCGTATCCTCCTACCCCAACCCCGATTAACAGCACCCCTTCCCCCATACCTACTCCCACCATCAGGCCTGTTACCCCGACACCTACACCCTCTCCATCCCCAATTCCGGGTATCCCTGAAACTCCCTGGAAAACAAATGCCCATGGGAAGCCAACCCAGGATTATTCCTGGAACATTACAGCAGGTTACAAGTTTATCCCCCAGGTT
>CAYRCR010000038.1:0-2688 GCA_964422835.1 uncultured Gammaproteobacteria bacterium | reverse complement strand
TTACCGACGACCCGATAGGAAAATTAACAAATTTCAGGAGTTTTGCCTCAAGGCGGCACAAGTTAAACAATATCAGGTTAATCAGCGGGTGAAGCCGGGAAATACCTCCGGTTTCCCCTTTTTTCATAATCAGCCTGGCAAATGAAAATAGCGGAAAAACCAAAAAGAAGATATAGGATGCTTTTTTGATACTGAGACCGGCTGATTTTAGTTTGTCTGCCAAATCCCTGAGATAATAACGCTGTCTGGCTTGCATAATTGTGTCATGGGCACTTACCAGAAACGGTAAAGCGCAGTCGGTAATCAGAATCAAACCTCCTTTATTCAGAAAAGAAGCGGCTTTTTTTAAGGCATTGCGGTCATCGGTTATGTTTTTATGGTAAAGGACATCGAGAAAGCAGACAAGGTCAAATTTTTTCCGGCTTGAGAATTTTTCAATTGATACGGGTTTGAATTTGATCTTTCTTTTTTTAAGAAAAGGGCGGGCTTCGGCGGAAGGTTCAATACCGGTAACACTTCCCCATTTTGCCAGAAATTTAGTGGTTCCGCCGGTACCGCAGCCCACATCAAGAATGTTTAATTGTCCGATACTTTCCGGAAGAATATTTTTAATAAATTCCCTTTTGGCCTTAAACCACCAGTAGTCATCTTCCGATTGAAACATTGAGTGGTACTGGCCTTTCTTCATCAGAGGTTATTTTATCGGAGGAAGAATCTTTTTATCAACTGGGTAATATTTTCAATCCAATTATCCGTCAGGTCCGGACCTGAAGGAAGGAGAATTCCGGTTTTAGCCAGAATTTCCGAATTAGGGAATTTGCCGTAGTATAGCGATTTCCTATAAACAGGTTGAAGATGCAGGGGGATAAAGAATGTCCTTGTTTCAATTCCGTTTTGCGCCAGTTTATTTCTCAACTTCTGAATATTGTATTTTTCATGGGAAACTCTGAATGCCGCATGCCAGTAATTGCTTTTGCCCAGCGAATTTTCTTTAAGAGGTGATAAATATTCCCGGACGGGGTTTAAGAGGGTTTTATAAATGCGGAAAATCTGTCTTTTTTTGCTGATTACTTTTTGCGCCGTTTCAAGCTGTGCCAGTCCGACAGCCGCCTGAAGATTGGTAATTCTGAAATTATAACCGATTTTTTCATGCCAAAAGTGTCTGTTGTCGGAAAAAAAGTAATTATTTAACTTTTTAAGTGTTGCGTATTGTTTTTTATCAAAAATTGTTATCATGCCCCCTTCACCCGTGGTAACTATTTTGTTAATATAATTACTGAAACAGGCAGTTTTACCTGTCCCGCCAATTTTTTTTCCTTTATATTCCGATCCGAAAGCTTCCGCTGCGTCTTCAATAACTGCCAGATTATATTTGTCAGCCAGAGCATATAAAGAGTCCAAATCATACGGATTGCCATATATGTGTACAGGAATAATAGCCTTGGTATGCTTAGTGATTTTCTGTTCAATTTGCTCAACAGAAATATTGCCATCAGAAAAGTTGCAATCAACAAAAACGGGTGTGGCGCCGGTGTAACTGACGGCAAATGCCGTTGAGATCATGGTGAATGTCGGAACAATGACCTCATCTTTTGGTTTAATTCCGATAAGTTTCAGGGCGAGAAATAGTGCTGAAGTTCCGGAACTGGTTGATACAGCATAAGGAGCCCGGCAAAAGGAGGCGAAACTGCGCTCATATTTATTGACATACTCCCCTTTTGAAGACAGCCAGGTTGAGTCAAGACTTCTCAACAGATATTTTTTTTCATTGCCTTTAAGATAAGGAGAATAGATAGGAATCTTGTAACGACCCTGTTTGACAACGGGATCTTTCAGATTTTTTATCCAGTCAGGAGTTTTATCCATTTAAAACAATATTGGTATTATAAATTAATTTTAACAGGGAGTATAAAAAGCAAGGAACTTGTAATCAATTCTTGACATTACTATAGGGTAGTATTATCATTCCGGCTAAATGATTCCGAATGTCCATGAAGTCTGAACAGTTAAATGATTCTCCCGGTAATATAAGACCGCAAGTTGAATATATTCCCTTAATCGCTGATAAAAAAGTTCTGTTTTCCTGGGGGATAGAACTGGGGCAACAAGCCCGGTATTCAGATAATGAAGTTGTTCAGGATAACACCTTATTTCGTTTATCCTTTAGAGCCGGGGATAAAACATTTCAGTTTACCGATCTATCACCTTCCGATTACACTGTTGTCCGCTCCTGGCTGGCTGGAGAACTTGAAAATAACAAATCTTCACTTTCACCCCTTGCCGGAGCTTTAACGGGACTGGCTCTTGGTCTTGCTGCTTCCGAATTTAAAACAAGAGGACAATTCATAAGAAACTCAATTAGAACTGCAGGACTCACCGTTGCCGGTGCGGCTTTATCAAGCTGCGCTCCTGGAGAAAGAATCTCTTCACAAACAGATGCCCTTCTTCAAACGGCCACAGCCATTCATATGGGAGAAGTTACACCTTCCCCTGAACCGGTTACTTACCGTACACCTTCTGCAGATACGCAGGTTGCTAAGACAGAAGAAGGCTATACGATCTCAACCATTACTCCGGAACTTACTCCTTCACCAACTCTGACAGTAATGGAAGTATTGAAGGAGTTAGAGGTAGCCAACTGGGCAGAGGATGATGCAGGTAACATTGATCCCGATATCCTCTATCCCA
>CAYRCR010000037.1:0-2758 GCA_964422835.1 uncultured Gammaproteobacteria bacterium | reverse complement strand
TGACGGAACCCTGGTCCTGAAAGTTGACCCCAACAAAGTCAAGGAGACCGTTACAGACCTGAAACAGGATTCCCAGGTTGCCTATGCAGAACAAAACTATATTTACCAGACAAAGCCAGCCCAGGGAGAAGCACCCAGTGAGCCAAATGTAGCTGCCATTCCCCAGGACCTGAAACTTATTACAAGAGAACTCTTAAGTGAGTCTACCCCTCAAGAAACACAGACTGCTGCCATAGACCAGGAGATACTCATTTCATTTAAACCCGGTACTTCTCAACAAACTATAGACAAAATTTTACAGGAAGAGGGTTTGACTAAAAAAGAAACGATTGGTAAAACCATAGAAATTCAGACCAGTGAAGGAGAGACACTGCTTAAGATGAACTCCCTAAGGGCCAGGGAAGAAATAAAATATGCCGAACCCAATTATATTGTCCATCTTGATGCGATTCCTAACGATCCCAGTTATTCCCAGCTTTGGGCAATGAAAAAAATATCCGCAGAGCAAGCCTGGGATGTTACTACCGGCAGCAACAATATAGTAGTAGGCGTTCTTGATACCGGCGCTGACTATACCCACCCGGATTTAGCCGCTAACATGTGGTCAAACCCGGGAGGCATTTGGAAATGTGAGGCCGGCACCCATGGTTACCGCACTATTGGTAATTGGGATGATGATTCGCTTAATCCTTGTGACCCGATGGATGGGCATAGTCACGGTACACATGTTTCGGGTACTATTGGCGGCGTAGGGAACAACAGTATTGGAGTAGCCGGTGTTAACTGGAATGTCCGCATAATGGCGTTAAAATTCCTGGAGGATCGGTTCGGCTCGGGATCAATTAGTGATGCCGCACGATTATTTCATCTTGCAGTTGAAGCCAAGAAAGCAGGTGTTAATATTAGAGTTTTAAGTAACTCCTGGGGGGGCGGTGAATATTCGCAGACGTTTGCAAACGCAATTGAGGAAGCTGGCGCCAACAATATTTTAGTTGTGGCGGCGGCCGGCAATTCCTTGAGCAACAATGATGGTGTAATGCCCATGTATCCTTGCGCTTACGATTTCGAAAACATTATTTGCGTAGCTGCCAGCGACCAAGGCGATAGACTGACTTACTTTTCAAGCTATGGCCCATTCAGCACTGACATTGCGGCACCCGGAATCAGTATTTTATCAAGTACACCTGGCAACGGCTACAAATCCTGGGCAGGCACCTCAATGGCTACCCCTCATGTTGCAGGAGCAGCTGCCTTGGTTTTGTCAGCTCCCGGAAACGGCAACTTAACAGCTTTGGAAGTGAAAAACAAAATATTAAACAGTGTTGATAAAGTGCCGGTATTAAGCGGCAAAATCACAACCGGCGGCCGCCTTAATGTCTTTAAAGCCCTAAGCGCCTCCACCAGTCCTCCGCTGCTTCCAACCAAACCAGCAGCTTGCCGGCGCACCTCATACTTTTATCGTGATATGTGGCAAGGTACTACTGGAGGTGAGGATATAAGATGTTTGCAAGGAATACTTAATATTTCTCCTGACACTCAAGTAGCCCCATCCGGTCCCGGTTCTCCCGGTCAGGAAACAACCACCTTTGATGCTCTTACCACAATAGCTGTTAAAAAGTTTCAGACAAAGCATGGAGTAGATTTAGTTCCGGGCAGCGGCATAGGAACGGGCGCGATAGGCCAGCCCAGCAGAAACGTACTAAATGCCATTTTATGGGGCGATATATCCCTAAACCCAACACCCACTCCTGTGCCCGCACTAACGCCCACGCCGGTTCCTCCCGGTGTTTCGGAAACCCCCTGGAAAACAAATGCACATGGCGATCTAACCATAAACCTTAACTGGGATATCACTGCCGGCTACAAGTTTATTCCCCAGGTCTCCGGCCAAGTCACTAAACTGGGAGGAAACTTCAATGGGACAAAGAAAGTATCCCTCTATGATACAGTCGACTCAAGGATAATAGCTGAAGCTGATGTTACCTCATCCGATAATTGGGTCTACACATCAATTACCCCTGTTAATTTGATGGCCGGTAGAACCTACCTTGTAGGAGCAGATATTGCAGGATCAGGAGGATCAAGAAGAACAAACATCTCTCTGCCTGCTACCTATGGCAACATTACAATCCAGCAAAGCTGTTTCAGCGAAAGCCCAGCCACCTTCCCTCTTAACACCTGCCGTGCCGGCTGGGATAGTATGTTGGGTCAAGTAGACATTGAGTTTGTTAATGGAATATAGACCGTGCAAAAATACATCCGTAAATTACAAAGTGGTTTCAGTGCACCTGTTATTGCAGGTGCTGTTCTTCTTCTCCTTGCCCTTTTGATTGTTGTTTTTTCCAGGAACATTAAAGATATATCCCTGCTTAAGGGAATACTTCCTCCGGCCCGTCAGGAAGTTTTTGAAAAGGGGACAATACTGGCAAAGTTTAAGCCGGGCACTTCCAGGGAGGCTATTGACAAGATTCTTCTTAAATCAAACTTGACTAAAGTTGCTGAAATTGACGGCAACTTATTTCTTAAAACTCTTCCCAACAAAACAGAAGAGGGCGTTGAAACTTTAAAGAAAAACCCTGAAGTTTCTTATGCTGATCAGGATTATATCTTCCAAAGCCAGCCTGGGGCAGGAGGGGAAAATTTAGAGGAAACTGCCATCTCAGAAGATCTGAAGTTTATTCCAACGGCCTGTATCATCACAATATTTGACAAAAACTTATCTGCCGGAGCAGACGACCCTGATGTTAAATGTTTGCAG
>CAYRCR010000036.1:0-2796 GCA_964422835.1 uncultured Gammaproteobacteria bacterium | reverse complement strand
CCCAAATTAGGAGTTCCTAGGGTTATTAATTTTCTTACTTTCCCAGCCCTAACTGGATCATTAATGTAATTCCTTGCCACAAGGCCCCCTAAGGAATGGGCCACAATATCCACTTTTGTACTTCCCGTTTGCCCTTTTATAGTTTCAATTTTTTGATCCAGAAGCGGAGCAGTTAAGGCTACATCTTTTCTCCAATCATAAGGAAAAACAAATAAATCTTTATCCAGTGTGTAACCATTGCTTGTGAAAAAATTAATGGCTGCCCCATATGAACCGCTATAAATATTTCCGGTAAGTTCCAAATTTGCCTCACCAGTTTGCCCATCAGGCTTCATCCTTAAAACATCAAAGTAATCATCATCCCCGGGAAGTATTGCCTCCCCTTCATTAACCCAAACTTTTTCACCAGTTGTGTAAGCCCGGTTATATGTCCCACCATGACCATTATCTTTATTCCAAATAAGATCTTCCGAAGCTTTCAGTTCTGACCCCCCAATTCCGGGGATAAAAATCAGGGGGGTTTTGGAAGGAGAGGGTTCAGGGGTAGTATCGCTTAAAACAAAATACAAATCATCCTGTGGGGTTGTCCAGATATTGCAGCCGTTTAAAGGACGAAGTATTGGACTGCCCCAAATATAGGCAACCGGGTCGCAGGAACCAAGTGTATGATCCAATATCCAGGGAACACCATCAGCATACCGGAGCCCTCCAAAACTGAATAGGTCAGCTCCCCCATTTCCCCCTGCCCCATATGCCACCCCCGCAAATAATATTTTGCTAAATGTATTTGCATTTGTAATTAAAATTAAGTATCTGTGCCCGGGTACAAAAACGTAATTACGGCAGCTAAAATCTACGGTGACATCTTCAAATCCTAAAGGAACATTACTTGTATTAAAAATCAAACCCCGTCTTTGGTCATAAGGGTTGGCTTCCGCCGGGACACATCCACGAACAAAAGAATTGTTGCTCTTATCATAAAGACGGGTATTTTGGGCAGTGTAATCAAATTGTTGGCTATTGGGGCGGGAAGTACTTACCCGGAATGTTACGGAAGATAGTGTACCGCTTAAATTATCCCCCAATTCCTGCATTGCCTGCCATGTTGTTAATTGATTGTTCCAAGCTTGGGTTTGCCCGGTTATGGTAGCTGCAAAAACAATTTTGGGGAAAAGAAGAAATAAAGTAAAGATAAGTAAAATGGCTTGGATGATCTTATTCATCACCCAATTATTAACCTTCTATAAGATAGAAGTCAAGGAAGGTTTCGGGTTACTTTATCCCTAACAGCTCAAGATCAAAAATAAGGGTGGCATTGGGAGGGATGACGTTCCCTGCTCCTGTTGCCCCATAACCCAATTCAGGGGGAATTATTAGCCTTCTTTTCCCTCCCACTTTCATACCAATGGCCCCTTCATCCCAACCTTTAATAACCATACCTATCCCAATTCTGGTCTCAAAAGGCTGTCCCCTGTCCAGCGATGAATCGAACTTTTGACCATTAGTTAACATCCCTGTATAATGGATCAAGATTTTATCCCCGGCCTTGACCGCACTACCCGTACCTTCCTTTATATCCTGAATTAATAATTTTCCCTCCGGGCCGGCAGACTGTGAAGCTGCTGATGAAGTCGGAAAAACAATATCACCAGTTTGGGTAATATCATTTTTTTTACTGTTTTGAGTATTTGTCATTTGAATATAAGCTAAAACTCCCAGCACTATTAAAACAATAGTTCCAATTATAATGTTTCTTTGCATCAGAGCCTTTTAATTTCCTTACTCACTATTTTACCATTTCGGTCAAGCTGGTAAATATCAATTTCCCCAAGTTCCAGCTCAACCCTGGTAATATCCTCATCTGAAATATTGTCCAGAAATTTTACCAAAGCTCTAAGGGAATTACCATGGGCTACTACCAATACATTTTTGCCATTTTGCAGTTGGGGCAAAATATTATTTTGAAGATAGGGAACCACCCGGTTATAAACATCCTTTAAAGTTTCACCCCCGGGGATTTTTTCATCCCAACCCCTTCTCCATTTCAAGAATTGCTCTTCACCATATTCCTTTTTAATTTCTTCCTTTTCTTTTCCTGTAAAATCTCCGTAGTCCCGTTCATTTAGGGCAGCATCTTCCATCACAGGCAGATTTGGATTTTTTAGACTCTTGATTATTTCCTCAAGTGATTGCCTGGCCCTTCTAAGTTTTGAGGTATAGGCCATATGAAAATCTATGTCATTTAAAAGTAGCCCATCTTGTCTTGCTTTTGCCCTACCTTCCTCATCCAGACTGATATCAGTCAAACCCGTCCAAGCCCCAGCCTTGTTCCAAGTTGATTCTCCGTGACGGACGAGAACTAGTTTTGCCATGTCTCCTCTATTTTAATCAGCCTTTCGTATTTAACAAGTCTCTCTTTCTGCAGGGGACAGCCGGATTTTATGGCATCAGCCGAAAGTCCAACAGCTAAATCCGCAATAAAGTGATCCGCAGTTTCCTCACCCCTATTGGAAACTATAATTTTCCACCCCATTTTTTTGGCTAAATTGGCTGCCTGTAAAGTTTCTGTCACCGTGCCAATTTGAGTAGGTTTAATGATGACGGCATTGATGGCCTTTTTTTGATTAGCCTCTTTAATTCTTCCAACATTAGTGGTGGTTAAATCATCACCGATTATCCAAGTTTTTTCACCCAACTTTTCTGTAATTTTGGAAAAACTTTCCCAATCATTTTCGGCAAAAGGGTCTTCAATTGCGAATAGTTGATAGTTCTTGGTTAATAGTTCATAGTAAGACA
>CAYRCR010000035.1:342-3172 GCA_964422835.1 uncultured Gammaproteobacteria bacterium | reverse complement strand
TGAAGGTTTTACCTAACAAGCCGAGAGATAGTGCATGGCCGCCGTCAGTTCGTGCCGTGAGGTGTTCTGTTAAGTCAGACAACGAACAAGACCTATATTCACCTTTGCCATCATCTCATTTTGAGGAATGGGCACAATGTGAAGACTGCTCGGGAAACTGAGAGGAAGGTATAGGCAACGGTAGGTCAGTATGCTTCGAATCTGCTGGGCTACACGCGCGCAACAATGGTAAGGACAATAGGATGCAACTCCGAAAGGAGAAGCTAACCCCAAAAACCTTATCTCAGTACAGATTGAGCCTTGTAACTCAGGCTCATGACGACGGAATTCCTAGTAATCGGGCTTCATCATGGCCCGGTGAATAAGTCCCCGTGCCTTGCACACACCGCCCGTCATCCCAGCCGAGCAGGGTCTAGGTGAGGTATAATAAATTATTATCTCGAACCTAGGTTCAGCAAGGAGGGGCAAGTCGTCACAAGGTAACCGTAGGGGAACCTGCGGTTGGATCACCTCCTATTTTATTTTAAACAAACATTCATATGTACATTTATGGGCCTGTAGCTCAGTAGTAGAGCACCTCCCTTGCAAGGAGGGGGTCTCGGGTTCAAAAACAGTAAAATGTTGAATTTCCCGACAGGTCCATATATTTTTTTATTGATGAGGCTCAATAACAAAAGTTTTGGGTTGAGGTCAATTATCATGTTGACATGCATAGGTAAGTTATCAATTCAGCCATTAGGTGGATGACTTGGCTTGGAAAGTGAGGAAGGGCGTGGCAAGCTGCGCTAAGTTTTGGGGAGTCGCAAGCAGACTAAGATCCAAAAATCCCTGAATGAGACCTCTTGTCTTATGACATTCAGAAATGAAGATCCACGCAGGAAATTGAAGCGTCTTAGTACCTGCAGGAGAAGAAATCAATTGAGATATTGTGAGTATCAGCGAGAGAAAGCAATGAAGGGCAAACTGAATATATTGCAGAAATGTAATATAGATGTGGTGTTCGGGCTGTTTTTTATCTTAACTTGTCAATCTGAATTCTTCTGAAAAGAAGAGTCTTAGAAGGTTAAAGCCCTGTAAGAAAGATGAGAAAGATTTTAGCAGTTCCAGAGTAGGGCACATTGGAGATTGTGTTCGAAAATAGGAGGCATCAACTTCTAACCCTAAATATTTTTCCAAGACCGATAGCAAACTTAGTACTGTGAAGGAAAGTTGAAAAGAACTCATGATAGAGTTTGAAAAGACTCTGAAACCTAATGGTGATGGAAAGTTACGGCTCTTAGGAGTTGTAACGTACGTTTTGAATAACGGGCCAGGGAGTTTATCCAAGTGGCGAGACGAAAGTCAAAAAGAAAATAAAAGCTCGCAGTTTACAAGGAGCAAGGTACTAATATGCCTCAAGTCACTTGGTTAATACCCGAAGCCGAGCGATCTAAGCCTAAGTAAGGTGAAGCTGCAGAAATGCAGTGGAGGCCTGAAGAGGTGCTATGTGCAAATGTTCTTGTAACTTGGGTTTAGGGGTGAAAAGCCAATCGAGCTCGGCAATAGCTGGTTCCCACCGAAGTTGGCCGAAGTCAAGCTTTGAAGGAGATAGTAAAGATGGTAAAGCTACGGATTAAGGATTTTGGGGAGTAAAATCCTCGGTTCTTTGTCCAACTCAAAATGTCTTTACATCGAAGATTTCAGAAGACGGCGGCAGGCGGTAAGCGTCTGTTGCGAAAGGGGAACAACCCAGACTGTAATTAAGGTCCTAAAATATTAGTTAAGTGTTAAAGGGTTAAAGGTGTGTGTAACCCCATACAGCAGGGAGGTTTGCTTAGAAGCAGCAATCCTTTAAAGAAAGCGTAACAGCTCACCTGTCTAGGTTACATGCCCTGAAGATGGACAGGGCTAAACTAATTACCGATATTACAGATTTCTAAAAAGGAAATGGTAGGTGGGTGTTTTGCGGGGACAGAAGTTTGTTTGTAAAAACAAATGAACCCTGCAATAATAAGAATCCTGGCAAAAGTAAGATCAAATTACTGTGAGAATCAGTAATACCGAAAGGGCAAGGGTTTCTCAGCAATATAGTTTAACTGAGAGTAAGTCGGTCCTAACTGCATTCTTAATAAAAAATGCGGGAAAGGGAAAAGGGTTAATATCCCCTTACTGTTTAAGTACATAATGGCAACAGAGTGTTGACTCTTGACACTTCGGGCTAGACTGACATCCTCGGATGTTAATTAAAATAAATCAAAGAAGTATCTTAATGATGAGAATTTGATTAAATTTAAGATGAATTTGCTTATGGTGAATTCAGTTGATGCCTGGAGTCAGTGAAAAAAGAGTCAATAGGATCTTAAATAACCGTACCAAGAACCGGCACAGGTGCCCCTGGGTGAGAAGCCCAAGGTATGAAGGAATAACTTAACTTAGGGAATTCGACAGATTAGTCCCGTATCCTTGGTATAAGGGATCCCTGCATTCGTATTTTTATAAGTGCGATTACAGGGTTCAATAACAAAGGCGGCCCGACTGTTTAACAAAAACTTAACTAACTGCAAGCCTGTAAAGGTGTGTATAGTTAGTGACGTCTGCCCAGTGCTTGTACTTTAAACTCCAGTTCAATGGAGCTAAGAGCAAGTAAACGGCGGGAATAACTATAATTCTCTTAAGGTAGCGAAATGCCTTGTCGTTTGATTGACGACCTGCATGAATGGCGTAACGAGGTTGCCATTGTCCCAAGTTAAGGTCCCTTGAATACACTATTCTGGTGCAAAGGCCAGAGACTTCTAGTGGGAAGCAAAGACCCCGTGGAACTTTACTACAGCTTGTTGTTGTGTTATTGGAT
>CAYRCR010000035.1:0-265 GCA_964422835.1 uncultured Gammaproteobacteria bacterium | reverse complement strand
AAAATTGAAATACCACTCTTTGGATTTGATATCACTTACTATGAAAATAGGACATCAGCAAGTGGGTAGTTTGGCTGGGGCGGCACCCTGCTGAAAAGATATCAGTAGGGTCCAAAGGTCAGCTCATTAGGTTTAGAAATCCTAAGTAGAGTACAAGAGCAAAAGCTGGCTTGATTATGTTTTTAACAATATAAAACATAGGAAAGAAATTTTGGTCTAGCGAACCCTTGTGTCTTCCTTGATGGGAGCCAAGTATGACAGAAAA
>CAYRCR010000034.1:0-3247 GCA_964422835.1 uncultured Gammaproteobacteria bacterium | reverse complement strand
AATATGCTGAACCCAATTATATTGTCCAAGTTGAAGCTATTCCCAATGACCCCAGATACAATGAGCTTTGGGGAATGGAGCGAATCATGGCAGAACCGGCCTGGGGTATAACCACCGGTTCAAACGACGTGGTGGTTGGCGTTGTTGACACAGGTATTGATTATAACCATCCAGACCTTCAAGCCAATATGTGGAAAAACCCCGGAGGCATTGGCGGATGCCCGGCCGGCACTTATGGGTATAAAACATTTACATGGAAAAACATTGACCCAAATCCAGTAAGTTGTGACCCGTTTGATGACGGTATGGGTCACGGTACCCATGTTGCAGGTACCATCGGCGCTGTGGGAAATAATAATTTGGGCGTTGCCGGCGTTAACTGGAATGTCCGCCTGATGGGACTTAAAATGTTTGGTAAGGCCGGCAGTGGAACTGCGTATGATGCTGTCAAACTGTTTAATTGGGCTATCCAGGCCAAGAAAGCAGGTGTTAATATCCGGGTGCTTAGCAATTCCTGGGGAGGGGGAGGTTATCTTCAGTCATTAGTTGACGCGATTAATGAAGCAGGAGCCAACAATATTTTAGTGGTTTTTGCAGCAGGCAATAATGGCTGGGATAACGATCAAGACTATGATCATTTCCGTTATCTCCCCTGCGGTCACGAATCGGAAAATCTCATTTGTGTGGCTGCACTTGACGATGATGACTTTTTAGCTTATTTTTCAAACTATGGCGTAAAAAGCGTTGACCTGGCAGCTCCGGGCGTCAATATTGTATCGACTTTTCTTAGCTATGATAATGACTGGGGGCTGAAAGACTATAGATCCTGGAGCGGTACCTCGATGGCTACTCCCCATGTTGCAGGGGCTGCAGCTTTAATCTGGTCTGCTCCGGGAAATGGTAACTTAACAGCCGTGGAAGTGAAAAAAAAGATATTAAACGGTGTTGATCGATTGCCGTCGCTGGATGGTAAAGTTGTAACCGGAGGCAGCCTTAATCTTTTTAGGGCTTTGGGTGGGGATCCTGGTGCTATCCCCCCTGAACCCCTACCTCCTCCCGGTGTCGGGACATCGGTAGCGTATTCTTTTGACAAAGGTTCGGGTACAGCTGCAGATGATTCTTCAGGCAATAACAATAATGGAGCAATTTCCGGGGCCGGCTGGACAGACGGCAAATACGGAAAAGCCCTGGACTTTGACGGCACAAGTAATTTTGTCACTGTTAATGCCCCCAACTCTGCGGATTTTTCCGATGGTTTGACTTTTGAGGCTTGGGTTTACCCGACAGGTGTTACTGGTTCCCAGCAGATGCTTTTTTTAGCAGATCCGCGCGTGGTTGACCCATTTTTTTATATGCCTTTTTATTTAATCAGCAGAGCCGGTGATGCTGCGGGTTTGCCAAGATTTAATATATTGGCACAAATGGATTGGAAAAAGCAGAATTTTATAGCCCAGGGAAAAGCCCCATTGCCTCTTAACCAGTGGTCTCACATTGCCGGAATTTATGATGATAGCTTCGTTAAACTGTATATAAATGGTATGCCCATTTCAAAAACAAAGGTATGGTTTACCCATTCAAAGGAGACTCCAGATACCCGCAGAATTTATCAAACTGACGGCATTTTAAGAATAGGCGGCAGCGCTACTTATAACGACCAATTCTTTAAAGGCAAGATTGATGAGGTGCGCATTTATAAAAGGGCATTAAACAGGCTGGAAATAAGATCTGATATGAACTCTCCGGTTAGCGGGGGGCCTGTTCCAACGTCATCATTAAGCCCAATCCCAACTCCCACCCCAACTATCAGGCCAATTACCCCAATACCTACACCATCCTCGTCCCCGTCCTCATCTCCAATTCCGGGGGCTGCAGAAACTCCCTGGAAAACAAATGCCCATGGGAGGCTAACCCAGGATCATTCCTGGAATATTACAGCAGGTTACAAATTTATACCCCAGGTTTCAGGCCAGATTACCAAGCTGGGAGGATATTTTAACGGAACAAAGAAAGTATCCCTTTATGATACAGTTGCAGCAAGAGTTATAGCGGGGGCAGATGTAACCTCATCCAATGCTTGGGCCTATACTGCCATTACTCCTGTAAGTGTAGTAGCAGGCAGGACTTACCTGGTAGGAGGAGATTTCCAAGGATCAGGAGGATCCCGCAGGACCAATATTTCCCTTCCTGCCACCTATGGCAGTATTACCATCCAGTCAAGCTGCTGGAGTGAAGGTTCAGGTTTCCCCCTTACCAACTGCATGGCCGGCTGGGACAGCATGCTGGGACAGGTTGATATTGAATTTGTCAAAAGTGGGGGGGTCGCTCCAACTTCCATTCCAATACCTTCTTCCACTCCAAGACCCACGTCGATTCCTACACCAAGACCTACATCAATTCCCACGCCGATCCTTACACCACCACCAAGTAGTGGCAGGCCTCAAGCCTGCCTGAATGTTGGTTCTTTCACGATGGATCTGTGGCAGGGGATTGCATATGGAGACGAGCAAATAAGATGTCTGCAAGGGGTATTGAACCTTTCCCCTGACACCAGGGTGGCAGAAACAGGTCCGGGATCTCCGGGTCAGGAAACCGACATGTTCGGTCCTGCCACGACTAATGCTGTCATCAGGTTCCAGACTAAATACAATGTTGATCTGAAAGACGGGATGGTGAGGAAGGCCACCAGGGACATATTAAATAGTATACTTGGATCTTTCGGACCTTATCCGTAGTACTTCATTTTAATTGTTTTGCCGTCCTCTTGACATTTCCCTCAAACTGGTTCTAAATAAATATAGACCGTGCAAAAATACATCCGTAAATTACAAAGTGGTTTCAGTGCACCTGTTATTGCAGGTGCTGTTCTTCTTCTCCTTGCCCTTTTGATTGTTGTTTTTTCCAGGAACATTAAAGATATATCCCTGCTTAAGGGAATACTTCCTCCGGCCCGTCAGGAAGTTTTTGAAAAGGGGACAATACTGGCAAAGTTTAAGCCGGGCACTTCCGAGGAAACAATCAACCAGATAATTTCAGAGAAAGGTTTAACCCAGGTTTCAGCAACCGGAGCTGACGGAACCCTGGTCCTGAAAGTTGACCCCAACAAAGTCAAGGAGACCGTTACAAACTTAAAGCAGGATCCCCAGATTGCCTATGCAGAACAAAACTATATCTACCAGACAAAGCCAGCCCAGGGAGAAGCCCTGCAGCCAAATGTAGCTGTTGTACCCCAGGATTTAAAACTTGTCCC
>CAYRCR010000033.1:0-3305 GCA_964422835.1 uncultured Gammaproteobacteria bacterium | reverse complement strand
ATTTGACAAAAACTTATCTGCCGGAGCAGACGACCCTGATGTTAAATGTTTGCAGGCTGTTTTAAATCGGGATCCGGAGGTAGATATCCCGGAAAGCGGAGTTTTTGATGATTCCACCAAACAATCATTGGCTAAATTTCAGGAAAAAAATAATATAGCAAGTACGGGGACTGCCGGGGATGCAACTATAAAGGTTCTTAATGACCTTGTTCCCCAGGAGGCAACTTCTGCGGCTGCTGAAGACAGGACAGTTCTGCTTTCTTTTAAGCCCGGTATTTCACAGGAAACCATGGATAAAATCTTGCAGGAAGAGGGTTTGACTAAAAAAGAAACGATTGGTAAAACCGTAGAAATTCAGACCAATGAGGGGGAGACGTTGCTTAAGATTAACTCTTTAATGGCCAGGGAAGAAATAAGATATGCCGAACCTAATTATATTGTGCACGTAACAGCGCTCCCCAATGACCCGGGATATAAGGAGCATTGGGGGTTGAAGAAGATATCTGCCGAGCAGGCTTGGGATACAACCACCGGCTCAAATGAAATAGTGGTAGGCGTTATTGATACGGGTGTTGACTATAACCATCTTGATTTAGCAGCCAATATCTGGTCAAACCCCGGAGGTATCGGAGGATGCCCGGCCGGCACCCATGGTTACAAAGCATATAAAAATGATCCCGAACCGGAAAGTTGTGATCCAATGGGTGGGAGCGACCATGGTACCCATGTTTCAGGCACTATCGGAGCTGTGGGGAATAACGGCAAAGGGGTGACAGGACTTAATTGGAACGTTACCATAATGGGGTTAAACTTTATGCCGCTAGGTGGAGGATATGTTGAGGATGCTGTGAAAGTAATCGATTTCGTTATTCAAGCTAAGAAAGCAGGAGTTAATATAAGGGTGTTAAATAACTCTTGGGGAGGAGATTGGTATTCGTATGCCTTAAAGGACGCGATTGAGGAAGCTCGAGCCAATGATATTTTATTTGTGGCCGCAGCCGGCAATTCATACGATGATAATGATGGTGACTATCCTGAATATCCTTGTGCGTATAAATCAGAAAATATTATTTGCGTAGCCGCCAGCGACCAATCCGACAATCTGGCTTCTTTTTCAAGCTATGGCCGTTACAATGTTGATATCGCAGCCCCTGGAGTATACATTTTATCAACCATGAAAGACAATAAATACGCTTTTTGGCAGGGTACTTCGATGGCCACCCCTCATGTTTCAGGAGCCGCAGCTTTAATTTTGTCTGCTCCGGGCAATGCCAACATGTCTGTTCCTGATCTTAAAAATAAGATATTAAACAGCGTTGATAGGGTGCCGGCACTTGTCGGTAGAGTTTTAACTGGAGGTCGCCTCAATGTCTTTAAGGCTTTAACCGGTTCTACTGATCCTGTTCCGACTCCAATTCCACAACCAACTCCACCACCACCTCCATATTTTGTTCTAAAATGGGGCAATTTCGGCTTTGAAGAGGATCAGTTCCTTTATATTTTCAGTTTAGCAGTTGGTTCCTCGGGTATTGTGTATGTACCTGATGTTGCTACCGTCAAAAAATTCACCTCAACGGGTACATACCTCGGCAAACTTGGCTCTGAAGGAAGCGCTGATGGACAATTTCAATTTGCTTACGGTGCAGCGGTTGATTCTTCCGGCAATGTATATGTAACCGATGCCTATTCTTCCTCCGCCCGTATCCAAAAATTCACTTCAACGGGCAAATTCCTGACCAAATGGGGTTATGGTGGGACAGGCGATGGAGAATTTCAAAGACCTACCCATGTGGCAGTTGATTCTTCAGGTAATGTGTATGTGAGCGATAGCGGCAATCATCGAATACAGGTATTCACTTCGGATGGAAAATTCATTACCAAATGGGGTTCTATTGGGAAAGGTGATGGTCAGTTTAGCAGTCCCTTCGCCTTGGCAGTTGCCGGCGGCTACGTGTATGTGGTCGATGGTGGCAATCATCGAATACAGAAATTTACTTCAGATGGTACCTTTATAACCAAATGGGGTTCTTATGGCACAGGCGACAGGTCTTTTAAAGATCCGGCTGGCGTGGCAGTTGATTCTTCAGGTAACGTGTATGTGAGCGATAGCGGCAATCATCGAATACAGAAATTTACTTCAGATGGTACCTTTATAACCAAATGGGGTTCTATTGGCAAGGCTGCTGGATATTTCAATTCGCCTGGTGGCATAGTGTTTGATTCTAGCGACTATGCGTATATGGTTGATATCAGGAATTATCGTATTCAAAAACTGAATTTTTCCGGTATTCCAATTACTCCTACTCCAACCCCAATTAACAGTACTCCATCTCCTTCCCCAATCCCGACTCCTACCCCAACTATCAGGCCAATTACCCCAATACCTACACCATCCTCGTCCCCGTCCTCATCTCCAATTCCGGGGGCTGCAGAAACTCCCTGGAAAACAAATGCCCATGGGAGGCTAACCCAGGATCATTCCTGGAATATTACAGCAGGTTACAAATTTATACCCCAGGTTTCAGGCCAGATTACCAAGCTGGGAGGATATTTTAACGGAACAAAGAAAGTATCCCTTTATGATACAGTTGCAGCAAGAGTTATAGCGGGGGCAGATGTAACCTCATCCAATGCTTGGGCCTATACTGCCATTACTCCTGTAAGTGTAGTAGCAGGCAGGACTTATATGGTAGGAGCAGATTTAGCAGGGTCAGGGGGATCAAGAAGAACAGGGGTATCCCTTCCTGCTACCTATGGCAGTATTACCATCCAGAATAGCTGTTATAGTGAAGGAGGAGGTTTCCCTCTTACTACCTGCCTGGCCGGTTGGGATAGTGTGTTAGGACAGGTAGATATTGAATTTGTTAAAACAGGGGGAGGGGTCCCAACAGGTATACCAACAGCAATTCCTACCCCAGTCCCCACTTCAATACCAACTTCAATCCCTGCTCCCGGTGGACCCGTAATCTCCAATATCAAGGTGACCTATGGCAAGTCCAGTGTGTCATATCTTGTTTCAGCCACTGTAACTTATGACACCGACATACCGGCTGATGCAAGAATACGCTATGGGTTTTATGCCAATGCCTACAATCTCAATATTTACAAACAGGAATCCCAGACCAGTCATGCCATATACATTCCTGCCCTCCTGGCCAACAATACCTACCATTACTCACTTGAAAGTTGTGCAGCAGGTAAGTGCAGTAAAACCCAGGACTTAACTCTTGGTACTCCTTCACCCTAGTTATCTTGACATTTCCCTCAAACTGGTTCTAAATAAATATAGACCGTGCAAAAATACA
>CAYRCR010000032.1:0-3535 GCA_964422835.1 uncultured Gammaproteobacteria bacterium | reverse complement strand
AAAAAGTTACAATGCGAGCTATTCTAGAATATTTAATGCTCAAGATGCCCCAAAACTAAAACCCTTTACTTTTATTCTTGTAAGTACCATTATATTAAGTAGTGTTAAATTTCATCGGGCAAAGATTATATTTATCTGTTGGTTTTGTCGTTTTTCTAATCTTAATCCCATTTTCTTTTTGGATGATAAAAATCTCTCTCTTGAGCCCCAAACCAGCTATTTATTCCACTGTAAGGTTTTCTTCAAAAAGTATACAGGCCCTTGCTCCAGGCGATTCCCTAATAGGCAAAGGCCTTCCCAATTCTAAAGTTATATTATCAATTTCACAAAAAGCGGGGGAGGCAAATTTGAAAACAAATCAGAATGGTGATTGGAGCTATAAAATCCCTACGAATATTAAAGATGGAACATACAGGTTGTCTATTCTTAGTCTGGACGCCAATGATCAGCTTGCTGGTATCAAAAGTTATCAAATAAAAATTATTTCCAAAAGTTTCTTACTGGATATAAATTTTGATTTCTTCAAAATAAAGTCTGCCGGAGCCCAGGGCATTAATCAAGATTTATTCTCCAATCCGGAGTTTTTAAAATGGAGAAATTATATGCGGTTTTGTTTCCATACCATACCTGATGTACAAAATGGAGAAATAGTGTTATATGACGAGCAAAGATGGGAAACGGAACACCCAGGCGCACAACTTTGGGCAGCTCCTTCTGCCCAAGAATCAGTGTCATGCAATTTTAAAGTCTCAAACGTAGACTTTATTCAGTTATTAACTGAAAAACTTTACTACAACAAGTATTATCCGATTGAATCCCTCACTCCTTATTTTCCAGAAATTGAAGAGTTTTTGCAAAATAATCTTCAGAACCAATATAACATCTGGGACAGTAAATTAATTTCGGGAAAAGCTTTTTATGAGGGAAGCTCTACTGACTGGAAAGATACTATAGACGAAGCTACTCTAACACAATATATAAACGAGGCAAGCAGTCAAATCGGAGACGTTAGATACCGTCAACAGCATCCCGAAGCTTATACTGCTGACCTTATAGAGATAGGAGACTCACTTGTAGGCATAGGTAATCTTATTAAAGTAATTGTTGCCATGCCCCAACTCGCTCCTTCTTCACCAGACAGTGGCAATTTTATTGATGCAATGTTCACAGCCACTTTACTCTGGGGACAAGCGCTAAAGGCCGGCAAAGGAACTTATCTTGCGATATCTGACGTTTTAGATATGGCACGAGAAGGATCAGTCATCCGTAGATCAATCCAAACAGGAGAGTTCGTCGCGTTGGAACCCCTTCTGGGGAGACCCAAATCATGGGGATATCATCCGAGTCTTCCGGGACCAAAATTCCCAGTAGGGTTAAATCCGATTCGGGAGGGAGGATTCCCGCGACCACTTTCCGCTAGCGGCATATTTAATTTTAACGGTGACGTCTTACCTGCTATTCAGGCAAGACAAGCTTGGTCTTTCTCAAGACAAGATATTTTAAGACCCGCTGCCTCAAACGTACAATCAGTTATAGCGCAAGTCGAGGCAAGGCTTGGGAGAAAAATTCCCATCGATCCCGATTTCAGATCATTTGTGGAAAATGCAATGGCTTTCGTTATACCACGCAGGTTCTTTAGAGATCCATCTGCCGCGTATGCAGCAGGAGATATGGTCGTGATTAGTTTAGAGAGCTTTCAGTCCCCAAGCGGTCTCTTCGACTTAACCCACGAGATTTGGCATAGAATAGGGAACCGCAAGACCATCCTTAAGGATGGCACCATAGTATACATGCTCCCCCCCGGTGGAGGTTGGTTCTATAAAGGTCCAGGAGAAAAAAACAAGGTTTTTACTGCTATCTATGAGTTGGCAACTGATTATGGCGCAAGCCTTGCACTTAAAGAAAATCCTCTTTCCTATGGAAGTTCATTTCTCGCGGGTAGTTACGCATATCAAAATCCTCGAATGGTAAATGTCATGCAACGGATGTTTGAACGCGACCCCAGACTGGCAGATAGTTTTTTGGAATTCTCGTTAACTGGTGACAGTGGTGCACTAGTGAGAAGCACATTAAATCTCACTTCAAGCCAAAATCTACTTAAAAAACTTTTTCCATCTGCAGTAGGGCAGACCGATTATGAAAAATTTCTGGCCCTTTTCAGAAGGGGATACGGTGTAAACTGGAGTGCCATCACATATCTCGGAGTTGGGGGGACAATTCTAACGGAAGAATTGCGAACTGTATCAGATGAAGAAAAAGCAATGATCGATCCTGCTTTTACTGTAAACGATGATTTTATTACTGATGGTTATGATGAAAGTTCGGATGATTATGACAAAAAAATTACCATAGATAGCGTACGGGGTGATATAGTGCCGGGAGGGCAGCTTACAGTTTCTGCCTTACTCTCTTCCGGTGATGGAACATCTCTTATGAATGAAGAATTTGCAGAAACATGGGCTCTTGATCAGAATCCAGAGAGTACACCCCAATCAACCAGTGAAATTCAGGCTTTGGAAGGAGGCGAAAATGTCAGGGGACATGCAGTGTTATTTTACCAAACGATTTAACTTCGGGGAACCATACAATTTCAGTTTATTTAACAAGATATGGTTCTGATGCAATTTTGGCCTCTGATAAATTCCAGTTAAATCCTGTGGCAGAAGTTTCCCCAATTCCCGTCACAATCTCCTCCATCATCATTGACGATCAGGAAATTACACCCGACCGTTTCCAGTATTCGTTTGGCTTAAACCTAAAAGGCGAAGAGGGAATACCCGGAACTTTCAATATCCCGATCAAAATAAATTATTCGGATGGCACAAGTAACTATTCAGCTTTTACTTTTGATTACCAACCTCAAAATGAAAACTAAGAAAACTTTACTGACAATTTTAATCATTATTTTTCTGCTGGCCGCAGTTGGAGCAAGTGTTTATCTTGTCAGCAAGCCCCAAATTTTCAAAAGCCGAGCGAGTACTAATCTTTCTGATGCCTTTGAAATAACTGACACCAATGGCAATACAATAATATGTCAGGAAGATAGATGTGCTACCAAATCTTTATACATTAACTTCAAAATTAATAATTTAACACCTCTTAAGCCCAGCCCATAAAAAAGTAGGGAGTTTACATTATTGCAACAGTCTAAACTAATACATCCAGGTTGCATTTTTGGCGTTTAGCTGGTAAACTGTTTTGATGGCTAAAAAATCCACACAGTATGGGGCAAAAGAAATTCAGGTCCTTGAAGGACTGGAGCCTGTCCGCAAGCGCCCGGGCATGTATATAGGGTCCACAGATGAGCGCGGGCTATGGGTGATGGTCAAGGAAATCATTGATAACTCGGTTGATGAGGCCATGGCCGATAGGTGCCAAAATGTTTGGGTCACCTTACATAAGGATAATTTTGTTACCGTAGCTGATGATGGATTAGGAATCCCTTATGAAATGCATGAAAAGGGAAAGTCCGCCCTTGAGATTGCCATGACCATGCTTCATGCAGGAGGCAAATTCGGCGAGGGAGCTTATAAAG
>CAYRCR010000031.1:0-3738 GCA_964422835.1 uncultured Gammaproteobacteria bacterium | reverse complement strand
GAAACGGACAGCTTCAAGGAGGACAAAATCAGGGACTTAGACCGGTTAACGGAGAGATCATCAGTCAGGACGAAAAGAGCATTACAGTAAAGCTTACGGATGGCTCAAGTAAAATAGTCATTTTGACTGATTCGACCGCAATCAGTAAATCTGCAGAAGGGTCAAAATCAGATCTTAATGTTGGAGAGAAAATAGCTGCTTTTGGAACGGAAAATTCAGACGGCAGCGTAACTGCCCAAAACATTCAGCTCAACCCGCAGTTTAGAGGAGGCAGTCAATAAGAAGACTAAAGCCCGTAAACACAAGTGGTTGAAGGGGGAGTTGTACTGTTTGTATCAATGGCTTTCATTGATGCCGAACTCCAAACCCAATAAGTTCCTGTTGACTCAAGCTTCCCAGAAACAGCAACTTCTTTTCCATCCGCGCACCACAGATACCCATATGTTTCTCCCGAAGGTGAAGTTGGAACCTCAATGACAGTTTTAGAGGTAACCAGTTCATTAAGAGAAACAGGATACTTACTATTTCCAGGTGTTGTGTAATAGACTTGTAGAGCTTGTGCTATTTGGCCAACACCAGATTTAACAACGGAGTCTCTCGCCTGAATCGTCCTTTGTCCGACATCCCCATTTTTAGCAAAAACCCGGTCAAGCGCCTCCTCAACTTGTTTGGCCTCATCTGCAGGCAATTGTTCGATATTTATAAATGTGTTGGAAATCAATGTTCTACCTTCCTGAGTAGTCGTTGTACCAATCGATTTGAGAGCCTTAAGGTAACCACGGGCAATTGCCAGCCAGTCGTCCTGGACATATTCCCTATACCCCTCTTCTTTGGCAAGGAAATAATCAACTATTCCCATGAGATTTTCGGGAACGATATATGCGATCCCGCCGATAGTTTTCGGACTTCGGGCAAATTGTTCACTCCAGCGCGGATCTTTGATTAAGGTACTACCGCTCTCCTTTGGGAAATCAATAAGTTCTTTCAGCGATTGGCTGGAAGCACCGACGGAAAAAATTGTCAAACTGTCAGTCACCGTAAAACGAAAAGCAAACTTATCGCCCTCATAGTCATAAATGGGAAATGAATAGATCTTACTGGTTTGATAGGGTTCAATTTCTGGTTCGATCCGCGGCTTGTCGAAAAGAGTTTCCGGAGTCTGTTTAAGAACATTAAAATTGCAATCAACAGGAGGATTTGTTCCATCGATATAACCGGCTCTTCCTAATTTGGAACTAAAAGCCCAATAACGTCCGGTTTCTTCAGACTTTGCAAAAATGGCAGCTTCTGTCCCGTTATCACATCTTAAGTAATTGTAATTTCCCCCTGAAGCTGGTTTAGGTAAGGTCTTAAGGTACTCAGAAGATACCAGATCATTCAAGGAAGTCGGATACAAACCCTGTCCTGGTGTAGTGTAATACGCCTGAAGAGCTGTCGCTATTTGTCCGACGTCGTTTTTCATACTTGCGTCTTGCGCTTGTTTTAATCTGGTACCCATAAAATCCACCATTCTAAATTTGGCCAATTTTTGCTCCACCAGTTGAGGATCTTTGATCTCAAAGACAAACAAAATCTCCGGAGCTTTTTGGGAATCCGCGGCGACAATCATGGCCGCATTCTGGTCCATCCAGGAAAGTAAATCCGCATCAACATCAATCTGAAAAGCCTCTTTAATCTGCTTTTTAAATTCCTCGATGCCTTTTCTCGCATACTCAAAAGCCTTCTTCTGCTGCTCGTCACTGGAATTTTTTGAAACATCTTCCAATTGGTTTAACTGGTCTTGAATCGAATCTCTAATGTTTTTAACCTCTCCGTAAAACAGCGGCGATTTGCCGTCAAAAGTAGCCGGCAGCTTATTAGCCAGCGAACTTTCCATGGAAAATCCATGTTTAAGCATGTTCTCGATTTTTTCGCTAATTTCTGATTTTTTGGTAAGCTGATAAGAAGTAAAATCAACACCATTGTCTTGGGCAACAATGGTTAAGCCTCGTTTGGTTGTAAAAACGTTATCACCTTGACTATTTCTTTCACGCGTATCGTAACTTTGGCCAAACCAAAAATTCTGTGGCAAAGTTGTTGCAGGCATTATGTTTGAGAACGGGTCCAAAACTTGCCTTTGATAAAATTTCAAAAGATATTCTTTGGGAAAGTGGCTGGTAATTTCATTATGCTCTTCGTCCTCCTCAATACTTTTTAGTTTTTTCTCCTTAGCGTTTGTTGCCAAATCAATAATTTTTTTAACATCGCTTTCTCTTTCTGCTGCTACCAAAAACTCATTGAGGTTTACCGAAAAGATTGACTTAGAAAGAGGCAAGGTCACTTGGTAAGGAATAGGGCCGGTGGAAAATCTTTGCGCACTTTCATCCATCTTCTGACTTTTAAGTTCAAACTTTGCAATTTTGGCACTACCATAGGCTTCTTTAGTTGTTGTAATGTTTGCGTCATCTTCAAGGTTGGCAAGCTTTTCCTTGACTTCTTTTGCATCTTTCAAGGCGACAATATTAACAAGCTGTTCTAAAGCATTTCCCCCTACGCTTGAGTCTTCAGGGGAGATTTTAGCCAGGAAAATTTCCTCCTCTGCCAAATTTAGAATCTCTTTGAATGGATCCTTTTGGGTGCCAAAAATTTCCCCTCGCCAATCATCAAGATACTTAATCATCTTCTCTCCTCCCGGCAGTTTTTTGGATAAATCCAAAAGTTTTTGCACTTGGGGGTGTTTTTTGACGGAAAGTCCCAAATAGAACTGGGTATCATCAGGTAATAATGTGTAGCTGGTAACTCTTTGGTTTAAGTAGTAAAAGACTCCTCCTGCCCCAAGACCGATAACAAGAACCAACAAAACAAAGGCCAAAACCAGCTTCCTTTTTAGAAAACCTAATCTCGATGGAGATTCACCGGGAGGCGGGACTGGTGGTTGATTGACAGAAACCCCTGCACTGGGAATAGGTGGAAACTGGGAGGGAGATGCAGGCAGTGCTGGTTCTTCTTGAGGAGCTTGGGGCGATTGAAATAGAGCTGAAGTGGGATTTTGGGGAATCGGAGGCGGAGGATCAGTTGGAAGTGAGGCTTCCGGAAGAGGTTCTTTAGGAGGCGAATCAACTTGGGAAACATTGGAAGTATTCCCAACAGGCGGTAATGAATCCTGATTTATTTGGGGAAAACGGCCGTCTTTTCCATCTGTCATCCTAATTTAATAATAAACTTATAATCGCTTAGCAGTAAACCCCACTTTCTTATTAATTTAAACCTGTCTAGTAAAATATGAGAGATGTTAGAATAAGAGCGTGAAGAAAATTACTATTATCTTCCTGTTACTCGTCATTATTTTTCTAATTGTTTTGGCAGTTGCTGCGGTTATTGCCAGCTTTTTGATTGTAAACCCTACCACCGAGGTAATCAATCAAAAACTAACGGAGCATTTTTCTAAAATTGTGCGTATTCCCCAAGGTATTTTGCCTCCAAATATAGATTTCAACCAAACCAGTTATTTTTGGGAAATGGAAACAATTGAAAAAGAAGTGATCGGCGTAAAATTTACCTACACGCCTGCCTTTTTGAAAGATCAAAATGTCATAGTGGCGACTTTGGAAATGCCCGAAGGGTCAGATGCCAGTATTTTTGATAAAATTTTGCCGGCGATAATAACCGATAAGCAATCGGTAAATTCAGCTCTTGATGTTAAAAAAGCAAATTTATCAGCAAATCAGGAATCAGGATATAGCAAAATAATGCTTTCAG
>CAYRCR010000030.1:0-3976 GCA_964422835.1 uncultured Gammaproteobacteria bacterium | reverse complement strand
AAGCTCTGCTTATAATTCGAGCCAAGCGAGAATTTCAAGCTCTGCTTATAATTCGGGTATGTCGGGAATTTCAAGAACTTATCGCTATTAAAACCACTCCCGACAACATAACTGCTGCGCCTGCCAGCCTTTCTTTAATATTTTTTTCTTTGAAAAAGATTTTACCCCAGAGGGTACCAAACAGGGTACTTGTTCTTTTAATAGTCATAACATTAGGAACAATAGCCATTGAGAATGCTATCACCTGAAAAATTATAGCAAGACCGGACGCGATGCCAATAGGAGCCAAAACAAAGCCGTTTTGAGCAACTCTTTTCAACGAGATTTTCTTAAATAACACAATAATTGTCAGAAGAGAAAGGATGATACATTCTTCAACAAAGGCAGCGAGAATCGGGTTAGAGTTCTTGACTCCAATCTTCAGGATATTGGAAGTAATACTCCAGATGAATGCAATAAGGAGCATTAAACGGGGTCCCGGCTCTTTCCAAATACTTAAAAATGGTTCAAATAATCCATGAGTCCTTTTGCTTAAATTTAAAATATAGGCACCAATTACAGTTGACAGTATTCCGACTAACCCAATAGGTTTGGGAAATTCTCCGAGCATTAAAGGTGAGGTAATAAGCAAAAAAACCGGTGTCAAAGTAACTATTGGCAGGGTTAAAGATAAAGGTGAACTTTTAATTGTTCTAATGAACAATATTGTAGTTAAAGTGTTTAGTAGTGATGTGGCAATAATTGCGATCCAGAATGTCTGGTTTACGGACTGGAAGGAACGGGTTATTAAAGCCAGAGGCAATATGATAAAGAGAGAAAAAAATCTTTGTGCCCAAGCGGCAGATAAAACATCTATTTTTATCGCGCCCCTTTTACTTAAGGCATTGGCTACTGATTCAAAAAAAGCATTAAGAAGGGAAAATAATAGCCACATGATGGTTATTATACCAGTAGTTAAAATCTGCGGTATTCAGGCATTACTGCCCCTTTGAGCCAGGAAAAATTGAAACCTTCGCTGATTAACATCCCAAGCTGTCTGTCATTTTTTGAAGCCATCTTAACAGTATGTCTTTTTAAATGGTCAGGGTCAGATGGCAACACATATTGTCTCACCCCTTCCCCACTAGGTGATATTGGCGCAATAAAAGGTCTTTTGAGCCTATCAAAAATTCTAGCCAAAGGGATTACCTCCTCCACTCCGGCAAACGGGTAAAATATCTCATTTCCGGCCTCATCCATTCCCCGGATATAGTGAGCCAGCCTGTCATCACTTGGTTTCGCAGCTTTTAAGTCAAATCCGCCGACACCAATAAGTGTTAAATTATGCCACATAGCAAAGGTATTGGCGATTCTGCCTTCTAAAATTGACTGGGTCAACTCATCAATGGCTACACCTACTGCCAGAGCTCCTCTGCTGGCCGCCTCCATCATACTGGTTAAGGTTTCCGGAGTTGCATAAGAGTTGGCATCTGGTGAAATACTAACCGTGTAATCCATTCCCTCCCCTGTTTGAAGGCCAATCCCGGAATTCATCAATCCACAAAACAAATCTCCATCCATTTCCTGAATATTTATTCCGGGGTCTCTAATTGCCTGTTGGAGCGCTTCAGCGGTTTTCCCACAGTCAGAATCATGATGCCTTTGATCTTTCCAAACCAAAACATCAATTCTATCAAAAACGGGGGAGCCATTAATTTGAAAATCTCTTAACCTTCCTGAAGTTTCCGCAACCAGTTGTACACTTCCGGGGATATTAGTTTCCTTGGAATCAAAAGTTCGCATCAGAACACCAATGTGATTTTGGTCTAAAAAATCTGGTAAGCCTTGATATAGAGTTTCCATTTGTATTGCAGAGTGTACATCAGTTATAAGCTTAGGTCAAGGGTAAAGTTTCATAGTTTCTTCGTAGGGAGGGATAACCAGCTATTACCATCCCAGTATTCCAGGTTATTTGTTTGAAAGTTAAAACCAAACGTTCCGGCCTTGGCCTGTTTGGGTCTGCCCGTACCGTTCCAGGCAGGAATTCTACGATGACCTGACAGGATAAAAGTTTCTTGTGTATCTTCGGATTTTGTAAAGATCATAGAGTGTCTATACACTACCGGGGACTCGGCAACCGGCGTCTTTACCGCAGTCTTGGGGCTTACAGGAATAACTGGTGAAGGTGAAGGGGATACAGAGGGTGAAGGGGACACGGAGGGCGAAGCAGACCCTGCTACTGATGGGCTTATGCTTGGTGAAAGGCTGACAGACGGGCTGGCACTTGGACTTAGGCTTGGACTGACTGAAGGTGAGGCGGAAACTGCTGTCGAAGGTGAGACTGAAGGGCTGGCTGAAGGAGAAGCACTTCCCCCTACCGATGGGCTTACACTTGGACTGACAGAAGCTGATGGGCTCTCTGAAGGAGAAACAGAGGGGCTAACACTTGCTGAAGGGCTTTGGGATGGCGACTCTGAGGGACTAACTGATGGGCTACCGGATGGACTTTCTGATGGGGAAACAGAAGCAGAAGGAGATCCGGAAGGACTGATGCTGGGGGAGAGAGATGCACTTGGCGACTCTGAAGGACTGACTGATGGACTTAAACTAAGTGAAATTGATGGGCTAACCGAGGGTGAAACAGAAGCAGAAGGAGACTGGGAAGGAGAAGCAGAGGGGCTAACACTTGCTGAAGGGCTTTGGGATGGCGACTCCGAGGGAGACACGGAGGGTGAAACAGAAGGAGATCCGGACGGTGAAACAGAAGCAGAAGGAGACTGGGAAGGAGAAGCAGAGGGGCTAACCGAGGGGGAAATTGAAGCAGATGGACTTTCTGATGGGGATACAGAAGCAGATGGAGATTCAGATGGGCTTTCTGAAGGAGAAACACTTGGACTAATAGAAGTACTGGGGGATTCGCTTGGGCTAACAGAAGGTGAGACAGAAGCAGAAGGACTTTGGGAAGGGGAAACACTGGGTGAAACACTTGGGCTTATTGATGCAGATGGGCTTTCTGAAGGACTGGCTGATGGGGAAACTGACGGGCTTTTAGAAGGTGAAACAGATGGGGACACAGAAGCACTTGGACTTTGGGATGGGCTGGCAGAAGGTGAAACTGATGGGCTTTTAGATGGGCTTATTGAAGGACTGACTGAAGCAGATGGGCTTTGGGATGGACTGGCTGATGGGGAAATGCTTGGTGAGACAGAAGCGCTTGGACTTTGGGATGGACTAGCAGATGGTGATTCAGATGGACTTTTAGATGGGGAAACAGATGGACTTATTGATGCAGATGGAGACTGGCTTGGTGAAGCGCTGGGTGAAACAGATGGGCTTACACTGGCTGAAGGACTCTGGCTAGGTGAAGCAGATGGACTTTCTGAAGGACTAACAGATGGGCTTATTGAAGGACTTACAGAAGCTGATGGAGATTGGGATGGTGATGCAGATGGAGAAACACTTGGGCTAACAGAAGCTGAAGGGCTTTGGCTGGGTGAGGCTGATGGGGATTCTGAAGGAGATTTAGATGGTGAAACTGATGGGGATACAGAAGCACTTGGTGATTCAGATGGTGAGGCACTTGGTGAAACAGATGGGCTTATACTGGCTGATGGGCTTTGGCTGGGTGAGGCTGATGGGGATTCAGATGGGCTTTTAGAAGGGCTTATTGAAGGACTTACAGAAGCTGATGGAGATTGTGAAGGTGAGGCGCTGGGTGAAACACTTGGGCTTATTGATGCACTTGGACTTTGGGATGGACTGGCTGATGGTGATTCTGAAGGAGATTTAGAAGGGGAAACGCTTGGAGAAACAGAAGCAGATGGGCTTTGGGATGGACTGGCAGAAGGTGAAACTGATGGGCTTACACTGGCTGAAGGACTCTGGGAAGGACTTGCACTTGGACTAACAGAAGGTGATTTTGAAGGGGAAACACTTGGTGAGACAGAAGCAGATGGGCTTTGGGATGGACTGGCAGAAGGTGAAACTGATGGGCTTA
>CAYRCR010000029.1:2948-4670 GCA_964422835.1 uncultured Gammaproteobacteria bacterium | reverse complement strand
TTCGACGAAGGGCTCGAACAATATGATTATCCTCCCGTTTTGAATTTTGTATTTTACCTTATCTGAATTTATTTAGGATTTAGAAATAAGAGGGCTTATTTTCTTAACAGAAAAGTAGAAATTAGGATTTATTTAGCAATGGTGCCCCATAGTGAAATTAATGGTAAAATTAGACTAATTAGTACTCTTTGTCATTCTGGCTTGTCCAGAATCTTTACTGATTTGATTCTGGAGTCATCGAGTCAGACTCGATTCCCCAGAATGACATTTGTGAAACTTAGATTAAATGTCAGAAGCAATGTCTGAAAGAACTTTGAGTCAGTCCGACGACAACCCGGAAAGCCCGGAGCGCAAAGCTATTCCGCTCCCGAGGCAGAAACGATCATGGCCTAGGATTGCTCTTGCCTCTGCTCAGGCAGGAATTCTGGGAGTAGTTTTAGTCGCCTGCGGCGGCAATGATGAATCAGGTCTTGTCCCTACTCGGGAGGCTCCAATCGTCGAACCTCACCGCCCAGTCGCCACACAGACCGCTGAAGGACAACCCTCTGTCCAAACTCCGATAACCGTAAGAACTCCAACCGCCGAGCAGCCATCTATCCAGCCTTCCCCGACCGAGCCCGTCCAACCTGAAATCCCACCGACAATCACTTCTGCCCCCGAACCACCGGAAACTGCAGAAACTCCTGCCACACACCTATTAGAATTTGCAGATGGCATTGATCAGCAAAAACAGAATTATATTCGCTCGGCAGTAGATCAATTACCTCCTCTGGGCAATACCAGAATTAAAATCACAACCCGCGATATTGAGGGTTTCTGGCCGAACAAAGACGGAATCCCGACTCTGGAAGTCGGTGTCGCCGGGGCTAACTGGCAAATAGAGTTCTTCCATGGAGCAGGACACGCTTTAGACCCAAGTCTGAATCCAGAATTTGCCAGAACTCTAACCCCCGAACAAAAAGCTCAATTTGATCAGGCGTTCGAAACCGCACTTGCCGATCCGGTTTCGGGAGTAAATTTTGCACCCGATGTTATGTTCAGTCCGGCCAAAGACAAAGCTTCAACTCACCCGGAATTAAGAGGAGAAGTACCGGATGCACAGACTATTAACGCCCTTTTCAAAATTCGGGCTGACGGTGCCTACATCGGCAGAGACTCCCAGTTTACGATAGACGGAAAAATTAACAAAGTTGATTTTGTCGTCAAACTTGACCCTACTTTGATTAACGAGTTTGTCACCCCAATCCCCGAAAACCAAATCGGCGTTGAAACATTCACAGAATTTATTGAAAAGAACCAGGATTTGTTAAACAGGCTTTCTACCTCAGATCCTCTTTGGAGAATTGCCATTGAGGACATCAAAAAATATGCGCCGGCTTTTGACAATTACAAATGGGCTGAAGCCCAAACCAGTTTGCCTCGGCCCTTTATGCTCAGCGATACCCAGATGGCCAGATTTCTTCTAACTGCCGGTGACCTGGTACTCAGATACAGACGCATCAATCATGATCAAACTCTAGACACAATTCTTACCCAAGAGCAAAAACTCCAAATAGATCAGGACCTCGCAGAAAGAATAAGGCAATATAAACTAGAACTTTTTGGTTCCACGATCGGCTGGATAACTTTAGTAGAAACACCGGGTGCAGGCCAATTCGAATCCATGGGGATTCCGGTCAACATCCCGGTTGAACAAATGAGGCAAACTTTAGAAGGAACTCC
>CAYRCR010000029.1:359-2848 GCA_964422835.1 uncultured Gammaproteobacteria bacterium | reverse complement strand
CTTTAGAAGGAACTCCCTGGTACGCAGTCTACAAAATTCTCAAGGGAACAAACTAAATGGCAACCTTGCAGTCTGTCGGAGCCATATCAACTTCCGTCAACGTAGGCTTGACATTTTGTCCAGCCATAAATTCGATCCCAAAACGGCATAAATCGGCCTGCGTTAACCCGAAACTCTGGAACCATTCTTCAACCTGCTGCTTTTTCTCTTCAAACGGCCCTTTGGTAATCCCTACTTTGAATATATCGTTTCGAATGAGGTAAAGCACTTGCACTCCTTCAGCGCTGTAAACTAACTCGTCACCCACCTCCCGAGTCACCTTGGCTGTTATCTGTTGTCTGGCCTCATTTGATTTACCTGATAAGGGACCAAGATTTTCATTAAGTTTGTAGGCTGACGAAGGACCTGGTGTCGCTTCGGGTGCCCGTTTTTGCATTTCTATTTTCGGGTAAAGAAACAAAATTGCCAATAAAACCGCAACACCCGCAATCGGCAAAAGATTTGCTTTCCAGTTATTTAACCATTTTAAATTCACCTGTATCATTTAATTACCACAATAGGGATACGTTGGGTAAGTCGTCCATTCGCAAACTGCGCGTGCTCCTTGAAAGTGATGTTTAAAGATTGTCGTTCTGACCTGAGCATAAGGATTCCAAACGTTATTGTCATTCCCGTCATCACCCTGACCTCCCCATCCTCTACCAACCCACCATGGAGCTTCTGTACCTCCGGAATTGGCAAGATAACCTTCCATTTGGGAGTGGGGCTTTGCCAAAGACTGATTACCCGGGTCTCTGGGGTCGATTTCTTTGTTGGCAGGACTATCCCAAGTGGATTGTAAGTATTGTAAAATCCCCTTTGAATATTGGCCTGGATTCTCGTTATACCAGTCTGAGTAGTAGACACTTTCTCTCCCGATCAAATATTTGATTGCCTCAGCCATGTTGGGAAAATATTGGCCGCTATCGATAAAACCGCTTGCCAACTGGTCAACATATGTCAAAATTTCGTCATAAGAACCGCCGCCCTCCTGTGGCCAAGTGACACAACCAGGCGGAGGCTCAAAAGTCGGGAAGTTGTCGGTATGGGAATAAGTACCTTTGCCTTCAGCGTTATATGCCCAGACGCGCCAATAGTGCTTCTTTAAGTTCGTGATATTAGTAAAGCGTTTTGATGTACCATTCACCGGTGACGGCTGGGCGTTGCGGAAAGAACCAGTCTGACTAACTAGCTCTTGGGGCGACAAAGCCATCTCGACGTAATATCCTTGTGCATTCCCCGACTGATTCCACTGCAGCGTAATATTGAACATCTGGTTATTAATACATTGATTGCCTTCTGTCCTTAGGTTTGTCGGTGCGCTTGGCAAAACATGATGGATCGATAAAGGTATACTTGCCGTATGAGATGTATTAGGAGTGCCCTCACCGGCTTCTTCGGCAATAATCGATGCAGTATATTCTCCGGACTGCATACTCGCTGCAGCTTTGAATGTGACCTTAACAGTGTCTTTAGGCGGAGTGATAGAATCAACAGGCATATCATAATCAACAGTCACATCGTTCAATCCGGGTAGTCTACTACCGTCTGTCGGCTTCAATGTAATCTTATTATCCCAACCGTTAAAATAGGTAAATTTCAAAGTAGCAGTTGCGCTGCTTCCGATATTAATGTCAAGCTTCGGCTCGACAAATGCCGGCTGAAAGTCAACGATGACCACTGAAATTGATGTCCTAATCGCAGCGCATTTGGAAGGGTCATTTCTTCCCCCCGGAAGACAACCTTTCACTGTAAAGGGATATTTACCCTGTCGTGTGGGAGTTCCATCGATAGCATCCGCACTATTAAGAAACAGTCCAGGCGGTAGGCTATCCTCTGAAATGTAAACATCAGCTTCATCTGCTGGCAGATAGCGACCTCCGTCTTTAACAAAGAATCCTAACGAATGACTTCCCATGTAGTCGGCTCCGAGTCTACCTGTCGGTGGTGTTTTCAGAATTGTAGTCGAAACCCCCAGAACCGAATCACTCTTGGTTGATGTCTTAACTCCCAAAACTCCCATTTCAAGATCCACAGGACCGCTCGAACCGACCGTAAAAGTGAAAGCACTAGTCTGGCCGTTTGATGAAGCCCAAGTCACTCCTTGCGCATTTTCAGCGGCTGCCGTCCACATCCATTCGCCTTGTGCAAGCCGCTCAGGTGGACTAGCCCCGGCGTCAGCCGGAGCATTCGGTAATTTGCGCCACTGGGTGTTAGGACTAAAAGAGGCATCGGAAGTATATCTTAACTGGGACCAGTAAAGGCTGCCCGGTTTTCCCAGAAACACCCAATACTTTTGGGCACCTTGCGAATCCTGCCAGTCAAATAAAGGTGTTGCTGAAAAATTAGTGGCTTTATTGACCGGTGAAGTTAAGGAGAAGGCTCCAGGCTTTTGCGGCTGTGGTGCGCCACAATTGTTGGTGTCGAAACGTTGTCCATCCTGATTAGGC
>CAYRCR010000029.1:0-349 GCA_964422835.1 uncultured Gammaproteobacteria bacterium | reverse complement strand
TTCCGGTTTAAAACCATCCATAGATATAGATGTTGAAGCAGCCCAAATATGGTTTGTTCTGTCAAGAACATCGACATGGTGCAAAGGATTGTAATTCTCATCTCTCGGAGTCACCGGTGTCACGTCCAGCCAGAGAGCAGAGTAATTGCTATTATTTTTCCAAGTGAAGTTAATAGACGGCCCCGAAACACAACTGACTGTAGCCAGTAAATCCGTTGGTTCCTGGATATTGGGTGTTTCCTGCCTGACAGTTAAAATCTTTCTCGCCCATTCCCCTGATTCATATGAATTATCATCTCCGTCAAGATTAACAACAGCAATCACCGGGTAGTCACCGGGCTTCGTCGGT
>CAYRCR010000028.1:0-4844 GCA_964422835.1 uncultured Gammaproteobacteria bacterium | reverse complement strand
AGCAGTCAAGCAAACTATTACTCAAATGTGCTGCTTCGCGATAAACCTTCCAGACTTTATGTTTTAAAAAGCAAGTTAAAAGATATAACAGATGATAAATGGGAGGAAGTAAAAAGGTTAGGGTTTACTAAAAAGAAATAACTTGTACCTTACGCAGTCCTGATTAACTGAAGCATTTGCGGGTGAAGTAAGCCGTTTGTGGCAAGAGATGTTTCGCCTAAAGCGTACTCATCACCTTTAAAATTGGAATATTTCCCTCCGGCTTGTTTGATAATTATTTGGTATGCTGATATATCCCAAGCCTTCATCCCTATTTCAAAAAATACGTCTGATCTGCCTGTGGCAATAAGATGATACCCATAAGTATCGGCAAATCCCCGCATATTCAAAGCCTGTCTATCAACGGCCTTTACGATATTTACAAATTTCGGGTTTTCAAAATGATTAGGAGCGAAGTTAACAAAAGCACTTTCAAGTTTCTTAATATGGGAGACATGTACCGGTTTATTATTAAGGGTAGTTTTTTCAGTGGATGAAGCAAATAAAAGTTCATCAATAGCAGGCATATTAGAGACGCCGAGAATTATTTTTCCTTGATATTTTAAACCAAGCACAGTTCCAAAAAAGTTTAAGCCGTGGATAAAATTTTTCGTACCGTCAATCGGGTCGATAATCCAAATAAATTCGGCGTTCTCGTTGTCTTTCCCAAATTCTTCTCCAATAAATCCATGTGACGGGAATGCTTTTCTTATTGTAGTAACTATTATTTCTTCTGCTTCCCTGTCCGCTTTGGTAACAGGCGTACTGTCAGCCTTGGTCTCAATCTTTGGCTGATTTTTGAAATAATACAAAATCCGCTTTTCGGCTTTTTTTACAGCATCAAGTGCAACCTTTTTAAATTCAGAAAGGTCATTCATATTTCAAATTGTATCAAATATGTTATATTTGAGCTGTGTGAAAAACGGAAACTGGAGAGGGCCAAGCCCGGGCGCAGGTGTTGTTTATGGATTAGGTTTGGTTGGCGCGCTGGTTTATTTCATCCAGCAGTCAACTACGTTTGGGCAAGGAGTGCTTGGTGTTCTGAAATCCATCGTCTGGCCGGCAATACTCGTTTATAAACTTCTAGAGCTTCTCCAATTATGATTCTTAAAATCATCTATTCAATATTTATCGGCGTTCTTTTTGCTGTGCTTGTTGGGGTTGGAATTGCAGCGTTTTATCCTGAACCTAAGCCTCCCGAATACCCTTCCGCATTGAAAATTCCAAGAGAAGGAGGATTAAATCAACCGGTTTTTGAAGAGTTAAAGGGAGAGCAGGAAGAATACGATCGGCTCGAGAAGGCTTTTAGGCAGAATTTGGAAATCTATAACCGTAATGTTTCGATTATTGCAATTGTTGCTTCAATTATTACTTTAGTAGTCAGTCTAACGCTTTTTAAAAAACTTTTTCTTATTGCTGACGGATTACTTCTCGGAGGCGTATTAACGATTCTTTACAGTATTATTCGGGGTTTTGGCAGCGGTAATAACAAATTTCAATTCATTATAGTTTCTATAAGTTTTATCGTTGCTCTTATTCTTGGATATATTAAACTTGCCAAACCTTCAAAAGCTTAGTTACCAAGAGATTGATGCATGTAAATTTCAGGGAGTGAATTTGATTTCCAGATGAGAATTGAGGGCTTGAGCTAATTTTTTAAGGAAACCAATGGAAGGATTAGCCCTGCCGGATTCAAGTCTCGAAATAACTGATTGTTTTGTACCAAGTTTTTTAGCTAGTTCTTCTTGTGAAATGCCATTCATACTTCTTGCTCTGACAATAGCTCTAATTACTGCGAATTCCGGCTGTTGACGGTCGTACTCCGCTTTTAATTCAGGATCTTTTAAAACTTGCTTTTTCCAAGTATTAAAATCCAAATGTTTTCTGTCTTTAGGTTGAATCATATTATAAGGATTATAGCATATAAGCTATACTAATTCCCCCATCCTGTCAAGTGCGGTTTTCAATTCTTTTGCTGGTGTTTTTTGAGACTTCTTTTTAAAAGCATGCAAAAGGTAATATTCCCCGTTTTTGATTGTATAAAAGATTCTAACTGCTACTTTCCCCGAAATCCGCAACTCATACAATTTATTTTTGACTTTTTTAATATAAGGTGGTTTCAGGTAAGGACCATCGGTTTCCAAAAGTTCAATAGCACCTATGAGCTTAGCATATGTCGGTTTATTCTGTTCGATCATAAAATCTTGAACAGGATAATCGCCCCTTGAGGTTTGGAAGAATTTAACTTTCCATGCCATACTTTTAGTCTAGCAAAAAACAAGTTATCTTAAGAGGTAAGGGTTAGACTATGCCTTTTTGTAAGGATTAACAAAGCAACGCTGCCAATGCCTGCAAAGACAGCCCCATAGACAAAAACTGCCCCATGACCTACCTTATCCCATAATTGCCCGGCAACAATACTGGCAATGAGCCCGGTTAAGCCAACAGTAGTGTTATACCAGCCTACCCCGCTTGCCCTAAGCGCTTGAGGTACGAAATCGGTCGCGAATGCTTTACCGACAGAACGAAAAGTACCCTGGTACAGTCCATATAGGGCAAAAAGCACTGCGACAATAAGGATACTTTTGGTTATGGCAAATCCGACATAGGTAGTAAAAAAGATAAGAAAGGCAGCAAGAAGGATATTTTTCCGGCCGAATTTGTCCGATAAAAACCCTGAAGGGTAAGAGATCAGGGCTGCTATCAGGTTATATACTGCATAAATTAAGATGGTTGCCTCCAGCGAGACACCTAAGCTTTTAGTCTGCAAAATCAGAAAAGCATTGCTTGAATTACCTATCCCGAAAAGCATAACTGCCGAAAGATATTTCCAATAATCTTTTGGGAACTGGCGAAAGTTAACATCAAGCTTGGCCTTTGATTTTACTTCGACTTTCCTCTCTTTTACAAACAAGATCATCAACACTGCTAAAAGACCCGGTATTATTGCCAAGAAGAAAATATGGCGGATATCTACATGAAATGAAAAAAGGATAACTACCGCAATTAAAGGGCCCAAAAATGCCCCTAAGTTATCTCCAATTCCTTCCAGTCCGAAGGCTTTGCCTCTACTTCTTTCATCTGCTGACGCGGCGATCAAAGCATCCCGAGGGGCCGAGCGTGTTCCGGTTCCAATTCTGTCTATAGATCTGACAGCTAAAACTGCCTGCCAGATTGTAGAAAGTCCAATTAACGGTTTGGAAATTGCTGCCAGAATATAGCCAAAAAGAGCAATGGGTTTCCTTTTTTGAATTTTGTCCGAAAGATAACCTGAAGCTCCTTGAATAATGTTTTGAGTGGCCTCGGCTACACCCTCGACAATACCGACAATGCTGCCTCCGACTTTAAGGTTTTGGGTTAGGAAGATGGGCAACACAGGATAAAGCATTTCTGTGGAAATATCGGCAAATAAACTGGCAAAAGCCAAAAGAAAAGTATTTCTAGAAAGCCCCTGGAAATATTTTTTAGCTAACATTTTAGATGTGCTTATAGTAACATTTTTTGTTATTTAACTTCTTCTTGTATAATGACAAACAACGCTCACTATGAAAAATATTGCGCTTCTCGGGTCAACAGGCTCTATCGGCACCCAGACACTTAATGTCGTTAGTCAATTTCCCGATTCATTCAAAATCACAGGTCTTGCTGCAGGTTCAAATATACAGCTATTAAAACAACAGGTTTCTAAATTTCATCCAAAGGAGATCTCGGTTAAAGACGAAGGTGATGCTGCAATATTGCAGAAAGATTTTAAAAAAGACAATTTGAAGATTTATTTTGGCGATGAGGGTCTTGTTAGAGTCGCAACTAATCCAAAAGTTCAGACAGTTGTAGTTGCAACTTCGGGTCTTGCTGGTATCGAACCAACACTTGCTGCTATCGGGGCTCATAAAACTGTGGCTTTGGCCACTAAAGAAGTTTTAGTTTCAGCAGGTGAAGTCGTGACACGCGAGGTTAAAAAAAGGAAAGTTAAGATTCTGCCTATAGATTCTGAGCACAGCGCAATTTTTCAATGTTTAGAGGGCAAGAGTACTCAAGAAATCTCAACGATATATTTAACCTGTTCGGGTGGCCCATTTCGTGCAAAAACTTTAAAAGAATTAAAAAAAGTAACGGCCAGTCAGGCACTTAAACATCCCACTTGGAGTATGGGCAAGAAAATAACCATTGATAGCGCAACTCTGATGAATAAAGGGTTTGAGATTATTGAAGCGATGTGGTTATTTAAAGTTCCGTTGCCAAAAATTAAAGTTGTTGTCCATCCGCAAAGCGTCGTCCATTCGGCAGTAGAATTTGTTGATGGATCGATTATCGCCCAAATTGGTCCTGCTGATATGCGCCTGCCTATTCAATATGCTCTTCTATACCCACAGGAGAGGAGGCGGAATGATTTTAAACGCTTCAGATTTAGCGACTATCCGGCTCTTTCTTTTGAAGAACCGAATTTAGGCAAATTTCCGTGTCTTTCACTTGCCTACCAAGCGGCAAAACTCGGTGGTACCTATAGCGCTGTTCTAACTGCAGCAAATGATGTAGCCGTGGATGCGTTTTTGAAAGATAAACTATCATTTTACGGTATATCTAGGGTTATCGAAGAAACCTTGGCAAAGCATCGCAATATAAAGCATCCTAAAATCGAAGAAGTATTAGAAAGCGATCTCTGGACGAGAAAGACAGCGGAACAACTTGTTAAGGGTTAAGGGTTACAATTTCAGGCCGAGTATTTGGCCGCAGGTATTTAAAAGCTCCCCTGCCTTTAGGCCTTTGGTTTTAGCAAGGTTAACTAGAATTTCCAGGGCGCTTGG
>CAYRCR010000027.1:231-4898 GCA_964422835.1 uncultured Gammaproteobacteria bacterium | reverse complement strand
TTCGAGCGAAGTCATATATTCGCACATCTTATAACTGAAAGTTTCAAGCTTGCTTATCCTGCCGAGGTAATGGCATTGGCTACCGTACTGTCTCCTTCATGGGCATCCATGCGCAGGGCATTAGAAGCTCCTTTTTTAGTAACTGATGCCAAACTTTGACCCTTTTTGGTTTTTTCTGCAGCTTTTTGCCTCTCGCCCTTGACCAATGCAGCTTGCAGAATATTTGCTTTAGTTAATACTGCTGATTTATCCATATGAGCAAGTCCAAGGAGATTTCCAACATCATCAGGATTTACTTCATTCCTGATGGCATCCTGTGCTCTTTGGGCAAACTCCTCTTGTGTAACTCTTTTTCTGCCCTCCTCAAGAGCAGCTATAGTTCGCCTGGCAAATGCAGTTTCAGCTTTTGTCTTGGCCTCTTTTCCCGGGTCTTTCTCCTGGGGTTTTGCCAAACCTATACCCGTAGCTTCACTGATGATACCTCCAACGGCATCTTTTATATCAGGAGCAAATTTTATTGTTTCTCCTAAAAGTGAAGAAGCTATTTTAAAACCTTCTGAAGTGATAGTCATCCATGGACTTTCTTCAGAAGCTTTAGAAATATTAACCGGACCTTCATTAACTATCGGAGAACTAAAAATGATTGAACCTGTAGCAAGAAAGGCTTCAATTTCGGCTGCTGTAGCATTGGCATCAGCTTCTAAATTACCTTCAAGGTCAAAAAGAACCCTTGGCGGCTGTTGTTGTCGCTTAGCTTCCCCTATATTTTGACTTAGCGGGCTAAGAGTTGTATTTGTCATATGGACCTTTTCTTGGGCAGTCCGATATTTCTTGCCTCATAGTGTAACACTTTTAAGCGAGATGTCAAATCCAATTCAACACAATATCTTGTGTGCCGGAGAGAGGACTTGAATCCTTCGACTTCGCTCAGGGCGAGCCCCCACTAAGTGCCCAGAGGGAGAGTTGAACTCCCACACCATTACTGGTACTAGGTCCTAAACCTAGCGCGTCTGCCATTCCGCCATCTGGGCAAGTTATATGGGTATTTTAGCAAAATTTGGCGATGGCTGCTTGGCGGGCTTTTTCTTCCAGGGCATCATCCAAAGGTTTTAGTTGAATCTCTTTTCCGTATTTTATTGCCAGGGCCTTTTGTAAAAGCCAGTCAGCCAATTTAGGGTTTTTGGGTAAAAGGCTCCCGTGCATATAAGTGCCAATGGCATTTTTATAATCGCTTGCGATTTCATCGCGACGCTTCTTGTAACGCGTTGCGTTATAAATGCATCCCTCCAGTGCATCTTCTCCATTATTGCCAAACCCCTGTAAAACTTTGCCTAAAGCATGGGCACCTTTCTTAAGGTGTGTTTTACCTGAATGGTTTTCAAAGCCTACCAATTTACCAAATTCGGATTCAACCACGATATTTCCAATCATGCGATCGTATGAAGCGATAGTATAGGCTGGAAATAGCCCGACACCGGGAAGCTTTGAACCCTCGTGCGGCCCGTAATAATCACCCAAAAGCTGATATCCCCCACAAATTGAAAGAAGTGGTACTCCCCTTTCAATTTCTTGTCTTATCATTTTTCCCTTATCACTTTTCACTAAATCACTTGCCACCAGACCTTGTGCCATATCTTGTCCTCCTCCGAAAAAGAAGATGTCTGCGTCCCTTGGTTTTAATCTATCCCCTATCGAAATGTTTTTGATTTCTACTTCAATCCCCCGCCACTCGGCTCGTTTCTTAAGGGCAATAATATTGCCCGTGTCCCCATAGATATTCATAAGATCTGGATAAAGGTAACCTATGACAAGTTTCATGTAGCCTCCTTCCAATAATGTTTCTTCAACCCTCTTTTTGTCAATAGCCTCTGTAATTCAAGTAGAGCTGTATAGGTTGGCAGAATGAAAAGCCTGCCTTTAAGGCCTATTCTGGCTTCTTCAAAAGCCCTTTCCAGGTTGTTTTCAATGGCAATTTGTTTGGGGTCAATATCTGCATATTTAAGCCTCAATGCCATATCTTCGGCTCTTGTACCTGACACAAAAACTTTGCACTTTGCACTCTCGCCCTGAGCGAAGCCGAAGGGTTGCACTTTGCACTGTTCAAAATCAATGTCCCAGATCCATGAGACGTCTGTTCCATCTGCCAAATTATCATTTAAGGCTAGAAGCAGCCTGTCATTGGATTTTAATTCCGGAGCCAAAGTTTGCAGCACCTGTGTTGCGCCTGTAGGGTTTTTGATAAGGAAAATATAACCAAAATCAAATTTTTCTACTCTCCCAAAGGCCGGTTGAAATGTTTTCAGTGAGTTCAAAATATACTCGTCGGAAATATCTAATTTCTTGGCCAGTATATAGGCCGCTAAAAAATTATAGACATGGTAAATTCCGGGTACTGGTAAAGTAGTTTGTAGTTTGTAGTTTGTAGTTTGTAGTAAAAAGCTGGAACCGGTTAGCCCGTTTAATTTAATATTTCTAGCTTCAAAATCTAACTTATGAGTTTTGTTCTGCATGGTGGCTCTTTCTCCGGTGATTTTATTACTTTCTAGGCCAAAAGTTTGCACACTGCCCTTAAAGCAATCCTTTAAAGCCAGCAAGTTATGATCATCACCATTGATAAAAATTGAAGTTTTGGGATCAACTACTTTCAAAGTCTGACACCATTTTTTGACAACGCTGTCCACCTCCCCATATCTATCAAGCTGATCGCGAAATGCGTTTAGGAAAACAATCATGTCAGGTTTTAACTTTGGGATAACTTTATTAAAGGCTGCTTCATCCAGTTCCCAGATAGCTAGATCGGGTAAGTGAGAAGTGAGAAGTGGGAAGTGGGAAAGTAGAGCAGATGCGATGCCTCGTTCTAAGTTTGAACCCGTGTGATTTCTTATAACTTTCAGGCCTGATTCTTTGGCAAATTGAGCTAACATCCTGGCAGTAGTAGTTTTGCCATTAGTACCGGTAATAATGATTGTGCATGGAATTTGCGAGGCCAGATGAACCACTAAGTCAGGGTCGATTTTTAAAGCGTAATACCCGGGAGCGGCTGATCCTCCTCCAATATTTAGTGTTCTGGTAAGAAAATGGACTCCCTTACCTAATATCACTGCTGCCAGGGTTTGAACCGTCATGTTTGAATTGTAGCAAAACGGGGTTATTTTTGCGCCAAATCCACCTTATATTCTTTCTCAAATTCCTCCATGTCTGTCAAAAAGTATGAAACTTTTGTTCCCCAAGTTGGAGAGGCAGCATAGACGCGGTTAATTGAATCAGGGGTTGTTAGGCCCCTGTTGAAATAATTTTGGCGGAGTCCTCTTGAAACGGTATAAATTCCATCTTTCCAGGAGTTAAAATATATGGCATTGGTGCCGTAAACACCCCAGCCCCAGGCATTGTAACCTCCGGGTATAAATTTTCCAAAAGTTGACTCGACTCCGGCAATGGAAGCCACAAGTTTCCAGTCCAAATTATTTTCGTCAGCCGCATCCACGAAATGCTGGGCCTGATATTGTAGTGGTGAATTATATTTAGAAAGATAGGATGAAAGCATTTGAGCGCGGGAGTCAAACTGCTTTGCTTCAACTTCTATTTTTGGCTCTGATAAATCACCCTCCGCGGGTGCCGGTTGGGAAGAAAGTAAAGGGATTATTAAAAGCAGCAAAAGAAGTCTTTTTGTAACCACAAAAAAATCCTGAAGCATGAGGGGACATACTTCAGGATTGTGCAGAATTATACACTATGAGATACCAAAAGTCAAATTAAAAGAGAATGAGATTTTAATTAAGGGATTGCATAAAAGCGCTTACTCCCATAGCCCAAGCCCCGCCTTTTTTTAGTGAGGGAGGTGTATATTTAGCCATGATTTCTTCGGGAGTTTTTAACCCTTTATCAATGTAATCCTGTTTTAAGCCTTCGCCGACTTTATCAATAGCTTCTTTAAATGATGTGAATCTTAGAACTTTACCCCCATAGATACCATATCCGAATGGATTGAATGAACCTTTGGGAAAAATTTTGCCTCCCCCCGATTCCTGCATGGCAATAGCCGGCAAAAGCCTAAAATCGAGTCCATATCTGTCTGCAGTATTGACAAAATCAGGAGCAAATTCAGCCAGCGGCGAGCGCCTATTGCCAAAAAATTCTTTGACAATTTGCGGTCTGCCGTCGTTTTTTTTGATATCTATTTTTTGATTAGTCTGTGCAGTTAAGTTTTTTGGTAAGGCTTTATACATCTGGTAGCGTGGTTTGATATTGTTGATTTCTCTTGGGAGAGATAAATATACAAGGAAAATAATGGCGAAAAAGAAGGTACAGATTCCGGCTGCAAAATACGCAAATGCGAAATTAAGGCTTCTCATTTATCAATCGATAGCTTAATAATAATCAGATTCTCTGTCAATGATACGAATAACCTCAAAAGATATCTTAAAGCAACCATTACTACTTTTTGGTACAATACAACAGGAAGCCGGGGTGGTGAAATGGTATACACGCTACCTTGAGGTGGTAGTGCCCGAAAGGGTGTGCAGGTTCAACTCCTGTTCCCGGCACCATAGAGAACTTTTTTGGGAAAAAGAGAGATTAGCATGATTTGACGCTCCATTTGTAGGTTCGAGCGACTCATTTTCGTCATTCATCGCTTTTATACCCTTTTTGTACTGAAAGCAGAGGTA
>CAYRCR010000027.1:0-221 GCA_964422835.1 uncultured Gammaproteobacteria bacterium | reverse complement strand
GTGGAGGTTCAACTCCTCTCTTCGGCACAAGAAGGACAGTACTGTCAAAAACTTTTGAAAATATTTCATTGTTTTTAACTACATAAAACACAATCAGGCTTTCTTATTTAATATTTTCCCTCGTGTAGCTTTTTAATTTCTGAAAGCCTGCACGGCCTAAAATACATATCCCGCTCAATTTCCAAACCCATCGGTCCTTTGAGACCTTGTAATTCGGAAAG
>CAYRCR010000026.1:0-5147 GCA_964422835.1 uncultured Gammaproteobacteria bacterium | reverse complement strand
GGAGCTTTACTGTAGCCTGATTCTGATTTGAAAATTTGATTGTGTAGCGTAGGAGGGAGTCGCCTCGGCGACACCAATGAAACACCTCTCTTTTAAATTTTTAAGTCTCTAACGCTAGCCATAAACTGGCAGCGCAACAAAGTCTGGCGGGCAGTTTAACTGGGGCGGTTTCCTCCAAAAGCGTAACGGAGGAGTACAAAGGTACACTTTGGTCGAAAGGCAACCGACCTTTAAAGCGCAAAAGTATACAGTGTGCTTGATAGCGAGACTCACAAGTCGAGCTGGTGCGAAAGCAGGTTTTAGTGATCCCCCGATTGTTCGTGGGAACGTCGGGGCTTATCGGATAAAAGCTACCCCGGGGATATGTGATATGTTCTGTCCCGTTATATAATGAAGACGGGACGTAAATACGGCTAATAACGGTGGACTCTACTGATTGGTGGTTTTGGTCTTACCAAACATCGAGACGATCTTTAGACAATACCGTGGGAAGTCGAAGGTATGACAAAAATACAAAAAGCGATTATTATCGGATCGATTTTAGGAGATGGTTTTATACAAAAAACCGGCAGTAAAAATGCCCGTTTGAGGTTGGAACATAGCTTAAAACAAAAAGAATATTTGATCTGGAAATGCCAGATATTGGGTAATTACTTTCAATCCAAACCACAAATTTTGGAACGGAATAATCCCATATTTGGTAAGACTTATCAATATATTCGGGCTCAATCTTATTCAGGACCTGAATTTGGAAAACTGTATCGGCTATTTTACATAGCTGGTAAAAAAGTTATACCAGATAAGATTTTTGATTTGATGAAAGATCCAGTGAGTTTGACGGTTTGGTTTATGGATGATGGTTACTATTATCAAAGAGATAAAATGGCCTATCTCTATTTGCCAAAATATGATCATGTCTCAATTAATAATTTGTTGGATGTATTAAAAGTCAATTTTAGTTTATCTCCCATTCTTAAAATTAAGAAAAGGGGAGAATATGTACTTAATTTTTCAGTTGTTGAAACTGAAAAGCTGGTACAAATTATTAAACCATTTGTTATTTCTTCAATGAAGTACAAATTACCTTTTGACCCCGTATCGACTGAGGCCCATTAAAGGAGTTACCGATATAACTCCCGGGCGAGATGTGAGGTTTAATCTTGCATCATATGCCGTACCCCGCCAACAGCTACGCAGTTGCGGGCGGGTGAAGATATAGTCAGCGCTAATAGTGATATTAGAATTTCGTGAACAGGCTAGTGCTCTCCAACAGTCCACAAGGACGAGAGCGTTCGGCACCTCGATGTCGGCTCATCCTAACCTGGGGCTGAAGAAGGTCCCAAGGGTCTGGCTGTTCGCCGGTTAAAAGGGTACGCGAGCTGGGTTCAAACCGATGTAAATCAGGTTGGACTCTATCCAGTATGGGCGTTTGGATACTTGAGGGGAGTTGTCTCTAGTACGAGAGGACCGAGACGAGGAAACCTCTAGTGTGCCGGTTGTATGATAAATGCAGCGCCGGGTAGCTACGTTTCTAACTGATAAATGCTGAAAGCATCTAAGCATGAAGCAGACCCCAAGATTAGGTATCTTTGAAACCCGTAGCAGACTACTACGTTGATAGGAGTGCAGTGGAAGTCCGGTAACGGATTAAGCTTACACTTACTAATGGTTGAAGTTGAGTTTTTTGGCTATGTCCCGCGAAGCTTTACGCGGAGTGGGGCAGTTAATAACCTTCATGTCGTATTCACATTCCAAGGTGTAAAACACCGCCGGTTGTTGACTCTTGGCATCTATCTCATTAATATTAAATTAATGAATAGAAAGGTAGATCAGCCTTTGCAAACCATAGGGGATATACCAATTCCTGGAGAACCAGGCAGTTCGCCCGGAGTCAACAGGAGAACCATTACCTTGATAGCTTTAGCAGTGGGTGTATTTCTCCTGACAGTATTGGCAGTGTACCTTTTCCGCTCCGGTCTTTTAACTGCTCCGACAGGAACCAAGCCTCCCCCAATTTCCAAACCGGTCCCGGCCACCGCTATTCCCAATAGAGGCCTTTTGACTGCGATAAATGGAACAAACATTACCGTGGCTGTCTATGGCAAATCTCGAATTTTTTCTTTGGCAAAGACCCGTGATTTTAAGAAAGTCATTTCCGGCACTGTTGAAAAAGGGGATGCCAGAGTTGGCCCTTCATCCCTGTCTGCCCTGAAAGCCGGACAGGAGATTTTAGTAATCGTTGACAAAAGTTCAGCGCAAGTTAAAGCTGTTTATATTATCAAGGAATGAATATAAGTGTGAGGAAACATATGGAGAAAAAAGCCGGTGATGCCGGTTTCACTTTGACTGAAATTTTGGTAGTGGTTGTTATCATTGTAATTTTATTATTGGTAGTGGTAGCACTTTTCATCAAATCTATCCAAAATGCCCGTGATGCCAGAAGAAGGGCTGATATTGTCTCTATTGCCAAGGCTTACGAGGTTGCATTTCGTGATGGGTTGTATTATGAATTAACCGGAGCCCAATTCAGTTCCAATGTTATACCCCGGGATGAATGGAGAAATGCAGACTATTACGGTTTAATTACAGGTACTGCTCCGGCTTTCCGGGTTTGCGCTGCCCTGGAGGGAGATCCTGCGCCGGGAGGCCAATGCAGTATTCCTTCTGAAACATGTTTTTGCAAAACTTCTTCTCAAGGGAACCTTGCCTTAATTCCGGGTCTCACTCCCGCACTGCCTCCTGATTCTACTCCTGGCCCGGGTTTAACTATAACTCCTTTTTCCACGCCTGTTAGTACACCCTTCAGTACTTTTCCCCCGGTAACTCCAACTGTCACTTCGACCCTTCTTCCTACCCCTGCCGATACTTCCGTGCCTCCAACTGCAACGCCCACCTTTGTACCAATCCCGGAATGTTCCTTTACCGGATCGCAATCTTTGACCGTCGGAGAAGCAGGCAGATATACTTCAACCACGACCGGAGCAGTTGATGTCTATTATTGGGAAACTGTAGCGGGACCGGTAAGCGGTACATATGTTCCTTCCAATATCGTGTCCAGTGTTGACTGGAGTACTGATACACCCGGCTCATATACAATACAACTGGCTGTCATGGGACCGGGCGGTGTAAGTGCCTGCCAGAATAGCAGCCCGATTATTGTTGACCAATCCGGGCCAACTCCCACGCCAACGAATAATCCTGCCCCTAGTACACCTACACCAACCAATAACCCCGCCCTACCAACTCCGACGCCGTCTGTTTCACCCCTTCCGCCTTCCCCTTCCTATAAAAGGGTTTTTGTCAGTAGCGGAATATACAGTGGCAATCTGGGAGGGCGCGCCGGGGCGGATGCTAAATGCCAGAGTATGGCTGATAGTGTCTCTTTGGGAGGATCATGGAAGGCCTGGTTAAGCGATAATACGGGATCTCCTTATTACGACTCAAGTTTTACCAAAAGCACTGTTCCATACAAATTACTGTACGGGGGTTTGTTGATAGCCAACAACTGGGCAGACCTGACAGATGGCACTTTAGCAAACGCCATTTATCTTGACGAGCGCGGGTGGTCCGCAGCAGATGTAGATATTTGGACCAATACCACAACGGAGGGGAAAATGGCATCAACGGCCAACGCTGATTGTGGAGATTGGTTGCAGAGCATTTCTACCTCTTTTGGATTAATAGGTGAGAATCTTTTGATCAGTAACGACGAGGGTTATATCACTGATTTTCGGTGGACTGACGCAAATATCTCACGGGAATGTAGTAACAATCACAGGATATATTGCTTTGAACAATAAACTATTGTATAATCAAAATCCGGTGGTTTGAGCGCAAGCGTACTACCTCTTCCCATCCCGAACAGAGTCGTAAAAGCTTGTAGCGGGGACGATAATGAAGCCGAAAGGCTTTGTGAAAATACCTCACTGCCGGATTAAATTAAGATGAGAGGAAAGAAGGGATAATGAATGTCGATATCTATGGCCGAGCTTTTGGCCAAAAATACTTCTAAATTCAAGACTTTTAAGCAGGGTGATAAAACTACCGGTCAAATTATCTCCAGGACGGATTCCGACATTATAGTTGATATCGGGGCAAAAGCTGAAGGGATTTTAAGCAAAAAAGATTTCGCCCCGGATGCTCTTTCTGCCTTAAAGATAGGCCAGAATATTGAAAGTTTTGTGGTAAGTTCCGAAACTGACGGGCAAATACTTTTGAGTTTATATCCTCCCCGCCAGAGGGGGGGAGGGAACAGTAAAAAGTGGCAGAAAGTCAGTCAGGCTTGGTGCAGGAAAACCACTTTACAGGGCCAGGTTTTGGAAGCCAATAAAGGCGGGTATTTAATAGAGGCGGAAGGGGTCCGGGGGTTTTTGCCGGCATCACAGAGCAGTATAGAAACTAAAGTGGGTGATACCATCCCTTTAACAGTTCTTGAAATTGATGAAAAAGATAATCGTTTGATTTTTTCCTCCCGTCGGCAACTTTCCAAAGAAATGCTCCTAAAACTTGCCAAAATTGAAGTGGGGCAGGAAATTACGGGAAAACTGGTAGTTGTTGCTCCATTCGGTTTGATTGTAACGGTTGACGGTTTGGAAGGGATAGTGTTGAGTCGGGAAATTTCCTGGGAAGATGAAAATTTTGCTGAAGAATTTCAAGTTGGGCAGGAGATAAAAGCGAAAGTATGCGCTAAAGATGAAACTTTGGGTAAATTAAATTTATCAATCAGGCAACTGTCAGAAGACCCCTTTAAAGAAATTTCCCAAAAGTTTCAGGTCGACGATGTAGTAACGGGAACTGTTACTCAAATTACCCGACAGGGTGCTGATATCAAGCTGGAAGGGGAAGTTGGAGGATTTTTACCGTCGGAGAAGATGGAAGGATCGAGTTACCAGATTGGGCAAAAGGGAAACTTTTTAGTGGATAACGTCGATCTAAAGAGGAGGCGAATAAATTTAGCTCCCTTTTTAACCTCAACTAAAGGACTGATTTACAAATAAAGATTATAACGGTTATAACTGTTATAATCCTTATGCTTTATGCCGAGATTAAACTCCATATATGTTTGCCAGCAGTGCGGTTTCCGCTCTTCCCAATTTTTGGGTAAATGTCCGGAATGCGGGACTTGGAATAGCTTGGTGGAGCAAGTA
>CAYRCR010000025.1:0-5951 GCA_964422835.1 uncultured Gammaproteobacteria bacterium | reverse complement strand
CAGAAGGGCTCTGTGATGGTGATGCTGATGGAGATTCCGAAGGGCTTTTAGAAGGTGAAACAGATGGGGACACAGAAGCTGATGGAGATTGTGAAGGTGAGGCGCTGGGTGAAACACTTGGGCTTATTGATGCACTTGGACTTTGGGATGGACTAGCAGATGGTGATTCAGATGGACTTTTAGAAGGGCTTATTGATGGACTGACTGAAGCAGATGGGCTTTGGCTTGGAGAAGCGCTTGGTGAAATACTGGGTGACACTGAAGCAGATGGACTCTGGGAAGGTGAAGCTGAAGGTGATTCAGATGGGCTTTTAGATGGAGAAACAGATGGGGACACAGAAGCAGAGGGACTTTGGGATGGACTGGCTGATGGACTGACTGAAGGACTTATTGAAGGTGAAGCAGATGGAGAAACAGATGGACTTACACTGGCTGAAGGACTTTGGCTAGGTGAAGCTGAAGGTGAGGCTGAAGGACTAGCTGATGGGCTGGCTGAAGGTGAAATACTGGGGCTGGGCGATCCAGTCCACAGTACTACCTCAATGTCATCAAAGTAAGTGGTCATTGCCCCGGCATCTGCTTGGGCAATCCAGCTAACCGATGTGAGAGACCCACCATAGGTAGTATTCAGGCTATTCTGGGTCAGGACCTCTACCAATCCTCCCCCAGTGTCGCAATAGACACGGAAATAGCCGTTTGTGGCATGGCGTTTAAACTCAACAGTCCATTCCACCCATGTATTAGTGAAAGATGATATATTGCTTCCGTAGTAAGTGTCGTACCCTAAGGCTTCATTCCGTAGTAAACCCAATGCCCTATAATCAGACCCATTCTGATCAAGTCCAAAAGCAAACAAATCACTATTGTCGCTTGATCGGTGCAGGATGAATATGTAGTTGTTCCCTGTATCATAGTTAGGTATTTGGGTAATGTATGTCCAAAATGTCGCCTTAATCAGTCCCGGGTCCTCGGCCATATAGACAAAGACTTCAGCCAGATCCCCAGAAGCATCACCGCCAGAATGAAGTTTTAAGGCACCACTTCCGCCAGTAGTATGGTTCTGGTCAGTATTTACGTCGATCGTGGAGTTTGCCCCGGAGGTTAGCTGGACAGGAGTAACACCGGCTTCAGTGAGAGTTAGGCCGTTGTCTGCCTCAAAGTCCTGGGTCCAAATATTGGTGGCAGTTGCCTCATCATGCAGAGTGGTCCCGATGTAAGTATTAGCAAGAACGCAGTTATCAAAATCAATGATTCCGGTTATGCCAGCGTTGAGCCGTTGGCCAACGCAACCCTTCTTGACCGGCAGTGAACCAGTATTTTTACTGGTGTTATCGTGGGTAAGTGTGCCGTCCAGCCAGAGTTTTGCGTAGCCGGCGCTGCCATGTTCTTTATAGGCAATCTCGATTCTGTATGTTGTACCTTTGGTTAATGGATAATTCCATCCCGCAGCATCGTTTTGTTGTCCGCCGGAGTCTTGATAACTAAGTATCAGGTAGGGGATGCCGGATACGGTATAGATGAAGGCGGAGCAGCGGAAACTATCGTCGCCGTCTAGTAAAGTTGTCATGTAAACAAGTGAGCCATCAGCACCTAAATTGATGCCTGTATCTATCCGGACTAACGCCTGTATATGACAACCGTCAGTATCTGTTGCCATGTCTGCTGCTGAAAGCCACTCGCCCCAGGCTGCCCCCCCGGCGGTGGTAACATTAGTCCGCATGGAGTAGGAACCGCTTAAAGGTGAAGTTGTGCTGGCAGCTATGGTAGCGTTGCTTGTAGCTGTTGAATCAAACTCTGATAGCTTCCCGATTTCAATATTTGCTTTGCGCCACGGTTCTGCTGGAGGGGCAGCGCTGGGACTAACTGACGGACTAACGGACGGTGAGGCAGATGGTGATTTTGATGGACTTTTTGACGGGCTTGCTGAAGGAGATACAGAAGGAGAAGCTGAACCTCCTGCCGTGTACTCGATGTGCAACTTGGCAGCCCTCGCCGCATTGACGCTATAATCTTCGACAGAGTTGTAATGTCCGCCTGCCGACCCCGTAACCCCGATGATAAGGATTTGAATAACTGATGGATCATAACTGTCAGCCAATTCCTGAATAATGCCAACAATAGATGGGGAATTATTATATTGTCCTGTCGTTAACGCCCCATTCCACGCTACCGAAGCCGTAGTCTTAGTAATATTATTATAACTTGTGGTATCAGTGGGGGCAGCGGGCGCTGTCTGGTCATCCCCCCAGATATTGGTCGTTGCTGATCCCGCAGTTGCCGTCGTCCAGGTCGAGATATAGGCCACGTTGATGGTGGCTCCGCTCAAGCCAGAGATGCCACTCGCCCAACGCATGAAGTTTTTGTATACCGTGCCTGAGAATGACCCGACATACATTGTCGTCGTAGTAGCGAAGGTGCTGCCGTTTACCCATCCGTCATTCCCCGTCGCTGCCACCGTCACATCAATAGTCGGGTCGATGGTTAGCGGGAAAGCCAAACCTGTCACATCAGCTGTAATCTCAACTGCCCCGCCTGATAAAATACAATTGACATCCCTTGGTTCAAACAATAGGCCATTGGCATCTGCTGTTATCTTGGGCTTGCTGACCCTGGCAACAACCGTGCTGTCTGTTGTACTGGTTAAAGTCCAGTTAGATAAAGACAACCCTGTTAAAGTCACTGGCCAGCGGATCCGCTTGGCAGCTATGTCATTTTTAAGGATAACCTCAACCTTGCATTGGGTAAGGGTAGCCGTAAGGCTAATGGCAAAATTTGTGGCATCCCAGGTAATAGTGTCATCACTGACGCTTCTGGCAGGTAAAGGAATATTTATCCAGGTAGAACCATTCCAGTATTGCGGCCTGCCAAGTTCAATATACTCATCCGGCACATCCCTTCTGGGGTACATCCTCCTTCTGCTGTTTCCGTCCGAATGTAAAATATAAGAGGCTTTGTCTACCTTGTTGGTAAAACCTGCCAGCCCTGAAGCCGTAAAGGTGGTATCAACTTCTTTTAATACTCCGCCATCGTCATAATGGATAGGGGCAAGTTTAATGTCAATGGAATGCTTGCCATTGCCCAGATCGTGCCTGATTGAAGTTAGGGTTCTTCCGGTTACAGAAGCATTAGGATGTTTGGCGAGTACTTCATCCCTGATTTTCTTTGCATAATTAGCCATATTGAGCAGTCCATGAACTTATTCTCCAATCTATTATCTTATCCATTCATTATTCTTTGCAAGTAAGGCCCTGGTTATTTTGGGTTCCAGGCCACAAGATTCTGCCCAGGCACACCATGCATAAACATCTTTGGGGATGCAGTTTGAGTCAAAGCCCTGTTTATCGGGGGAAACAGAAGTCCACCATAAGTTAAATCTGGGATCATCACCATAAACAGCATCCCGGATAGTGTAGTAATCGATACCGGCTTTTTCACAGGCATCATAAAGTTCCTGGCATTGGGCAACCTTGAAGGTAATTGCCCTGTTTTCAGTCAGTTTTATTACTTCCGCTTCATATGCTGTTACTTGCCTGATTTTGACATTGGCATTGTAAACTTTGCTATAGAGGTTAATTAATACTCTTCGGTCTTCCGGGTTGCCCCCAATGATGATAAATGGAGTATTTGTTTCATCAAAAGGAGGGTATTGGACTGTCTCACCAATATATTCCGGTTGCATAATAATCCGTTTGTTGTATTTCTGGGACAGATAATCGCAGGTTCCGGGATTGACGGTTGATCTGATAATAATCAAAGGACACTCACACCAGGCTACACATTCCTCCACAATACTAATATCCAGTTTATCCTCACTTATGCTAGGGGTAGGAACACAGATAAAGGCGATTTCTCCTTGATTAGCCCGCTGTTTTCCCCCTTGGGGAGGGTCATACACATAAGCATCAGGAAAAAGGCGGTGGATGGATTTACCTACCCAGCCATTGCCGATAATAGTGACGTCTTTGAAGGCTTTTTTGGGCCTGCCTCTTTTTATTCCGTCTGTTTCAGGCTTAATTTCCGGAGGTTTTATGTTTGATTCTTCATTTACCGGCTGGACGCCGGCAATTTCCAAAGCTGTAATGGTGGTTGGTAGTTCTTTAGCTGGTTCCGATTCCACCAATTCCGGTTCAATCTCCGCAGTATTAACAGTGGTAGTAGTAGAAGTTTTAAATTCAAATTTATTCTCTTTTAATTTAGTAAAATCTTCCTCGGTCCAGCCTTTAACCGGCCAGAACTTTTCCACCAGCCAGGACAGAGGATGTATTTGTTGTGGCCAGCTATTGTTGAAAAATAAATTACGGGCGAAGGATTTGGCTTTTTCCTGATCTTTGGAAGAAATAGGGTAGGGAAAGCCAAAATCTCCTCCCTGGGTCCTGAACATATGGGCATACCAGGTATTGTGATTTACTAAAACTTTTCCTCCGGAGAGCCAGGTTTTGCAGGCTACCTCAATTCCTTGAGAACCCCAACTGCCAAAGGCTTCATCGCAAATATTAAGTTCCCAGTATTTATCGCGGGTCAGCATCCAGCAGGAGCCTTGTAAAGACATTGTTTCTGTTAAACTGTTTTTTTCGAAACCTTTAATATATTCTGGACGTCTGGTGTATTCGTTAAAGTATTGGAAATGCGGAGTAGCATCAAAACAATACGAATTACTTTGGGGTTTTTCTTTTCCTATCCACATTATTTTTCGGGCAAATTTATCGCTGTCACATTGTTCACCTGTACCTCTAAAATTCGTCTCTTGACATTTAGTAGGTGTCGGTCCTTGATACCATTTCTTACCGCACTTCATGCACTTCCAATCAAAAGCCCAAAGATTTCTCATAGTGGGAGCCATGGTAACGTTATCTCCCGTTTCCTTAAAGGCTTCCAACATCTTACGGTCAAATCCCTTGTCAAAAGCGCAATGGGCATCTAGTTTCATAACATTCTTGGCTTTAGACAACCGACAGGCTACATTCGTAGCAGCACGCTGCCCAATCGGTTTGGGATTATAAATTATGTGAACTCTTTCGTGTTGAGGAATTGGCGGGTCTGCCCAGTCAACATCAAAAACAGCAATAACTTCAGTGTCGGCTTCAATATTGGCCAGGATGTCTTCTATCGTGCGGGCCAGGAACATCTCATTTCTTGCAGGAATTAGTATGGATAAATCTCTCATAACTTATGCTGGTAGCGATTTTATCATAGATAAGCAAATTTATTTCTCGACCACTCTAAAGTCCTCTTGATGCCTTCTGTTAAATCTATTTTAGATTCCCAATTAAGGATTTCTTTGGCCCGTTGACAATCCAAACAGCTCCTCATTTGTTCTGCCGGCCTAGCAGGGCCATGTTCCACTTCAATATTTTGATCCATAGCTGAATCTATTGCATCAACAATTTGCAATAAATTAGTCTCAACGCCCGTTCCTACATTAATTTCACCCATATAATTAAAGTTCATTGCTTTCACAAGAGCCTGAATGACATCATCTACATAAACAAAATCCCTAGTTTGAGTGCCGTCTCCAGACATTACACTTTTCCGTCCATGTACCGCATTATCGATAAAAATCGAAACCACCCCTGCTTCTCCGCCTTTATATTGACGCGGACCATATATATTTGCCGGACGGATAATTGTATATTTTTGACCATAAACCTTGTAGTAATAACTTAGATATTTTTCAAATGTTAATTTATGAATACCATAAGGATACATCGGGTAGGGAAGAACTTCTTCATTCGTGGGAACTTGATTTGTATCACCATATACTGCCGCAGTTGAAGCAAAAATAATCTTATCTACATTATTATCTAAACAATTTCGTAAAATATTCAGTCCCCCAAAAACGTTCACCTGATTATCAATTTCAGGGTGTTGGACTGAATAACAAGGATCAATTTGAGCAGCCAGATGAAAAACAATATTAAATCCTCCTTCCTTAAATATTTTATTTATTTTAT
>CAYRCR010000024.1:5387-8849 GCA_964422835.1 uncultured Gammaproteobacteria bacterium | reverse complement strand
AGCTCTAAACCCATGGGCGGCACTGCGTGCCGCCCCGCCAACTCGGGACTCTGTGGGCAGTACAGGAATCGAACCTGTGACCTTCCGCACGTCAAGCGGACGCTCTACCAGCTGAGCTAACTGCCCTCACAACGTTTCGGTCAGTTGCGATAGTTCCCCCGCCACGGCGGGGTAATAACTATCTAAACTGCCCTCACATACCCCAAGATTCTATCATCTATTTACATCTATCTCAAGCCAAGGTATTATAAATTTAGATGGAAAATGTGGAAAATCATTTAACGGCCAGTGCCAATATGAAGAAAAAAGATATTATGATTGGAAATTTTTTGGGGGGGCTTGCTTGGGGAGTGGGATCTGTAATTGGGGCCTCGGTAATTGTGGGTATTCTTTTTTATATCCTCAAGGGCTTGGGGGTTTTTAATTTTTTTAGTGCAATTTCCGGCCAATCAGTGCCAAATCTATAACCCTGTGATAAAATTCCACACATATGGATAGAAATAAACCAAAAAGTCATCAACAAATAGGTCAGGAACAGGATCTTTTTTCATTCTCGGATTTAGTAGGATCTGGCCTACCGCTATTTGCCCCTAAGGGGGCTACCTTACGTAGAGTTCTTCAACAATATATTGAGGAGATGTTAAAAAAAGAGGGTTACGATTTTGTTTGGATTCCTCATATTGCCAAAAAAGATCTTTATGAAAAATCGGGCCATTTGGAAAAATTTTCCGAAGATATGTTCCCGCCAATAAAATCAAAAGACAGAGAATATATTCTAAAGCCGGCAAATTGCCCACATCATATTCAAATTTTTGCCAGAAAACAGTTTTCCTACCGCGAGATGCCTCAACGATATGCGGAAAGTACGACGCAATATCGTTCGGAACAATCCGGTGAGCTAGAAGGTCTTTCCAGGGTTCTGGGACTTACCTTGGATGATGCACACGTTTTTTGCCGGCCTGATCAAGTTAAAGAAGAATTCCGAAGAGCTCTTGAAATAAATAAACAAATGTTAAAAGATTTTAATCTGGAGTATTGGATTAGGCTTTCGGCTTGGGATCCTAAAAACCACCAAAAATATTTGGGCGACGAGAAAATCTGGGAAGAAATGCAAGACCTGATGGCAGAAGCTTTGACAGAGCTTGGTATTGAGTATAAAAAAGTTGAAGGGGAAGCGGCCTTTTACGGTCCCAAGATGGATTTAATGGTAACCTACTCACTGGGAAAACCCTGGCAATTATCAACTATTCAAGTAGATTTTAATTTGCCTGAAAGATTTGATATCAGCTATATTGACGAGAGCGGTAAAAAAATCAGACCGGTCATGTTGCACCGCGCCACTTTCGGATCATATGAGAGATTTCTGGCAATGATCATTGAACACTACCAAGGGGCTTTTCCGACTTGGCTATCTCCAGTTCAGGTACAAATTGTACCCATTACGGATAGAAACTTAAAATATGGACAAAATGTACTCGAACAATTAAAGAGTTCAGATATTAGAGTCGAGCTTGATAGCAGGGCAGAAACAATGCAGGCCAAAATCAGGGATGCCCAAATGCAAAAAATTCCTTACATGTTAATTATCGGAGACAGAGAAGAGAAGGAAGGAAAAGTTGCAGTCAGAACCCGCAACGGAAAAGATCTAGGGGTAATAGCTTTGTCCGATTTTATTGCCCAAATCAGCGGAGAAATTGCAAATAGAAAAAGTTAGAAAGTTATGATAAAATATTTTTGTTCCGGAGGTAACAAATAAGTAAATTTTTTAGAATCAACGAGAGAATTCAAGCCCAAAAGCTTCGTGTGATCGATGCTGATGGCACTCAACTTGGAGTTATCAGCCGCACAGAGGCACTGGTAAAAGCCAGAGCGAAGGGACTTGATTTGGTGGAAGTTGCCCCAAATATTGATCCTCCTGTTGCCAGGATTGTTGATTTTGAAAAATTCAGGTATAAGGAAGAAAAAAAGGAACAGGCAGCCCGGAAAAATGTTAAGGAAGTGGAAATTAAGGAGATTTGGCTATCTCCCCGGATTGCCCAACATGACCTTGAAGTACGGTTGAGGAAAGCACAGGAATTTTTAGGCAGAGGGGATAAAGTAAAACTGACTGTGAAGTTTAGGGGCAGGGAGATGGCCCACCCGGAAACAGGACGTAAAGTAGTTGATCATGCTTTAGCATTCCTGGGTAGAAATATTAAAGTTGAACGCGAAACAAAATTTGAAGGAAGGCATCTGACAACAATCGTCGGGCCTACCAAATAGTTTGGAGATAAAAATATCAACGAACTACCGACTGCGAACCAATAACTAGTTTATGCCAAAATTGAAAACAAAAAAAGCGCTATTTAAAAGAATAAAAATTACCGGGAGCGGTAAAATTTTGCGTTCTCACCAGCTCCGCTCCGGACATTTGAGACGCCACAAAAGCAAACAAGCTCTCCGCCGTCATGCCCGCCCACAAGTTTTACATAAATCCTTAACTAAAACTTTTAAAAAGCTTCTGGGAATATAAATATGGGCAAAATTACTCAAAATTTCAGGCAGTCAAACCAGTCACGTTCGGGTGACCAGGGTGCGCGCAACTTTGCCAAAATTAACAGAATGGGGTCATGGTATGGTAAAATAGCGAATCTAATGAAGATCAGGGGAAAAGGAAGGTCTGGTTTGTAGTTATTCGTTCGTGGTTCGTCGAAGGACAAAACCATGAACTACCGACTATGAACTAATAACTAAATCATGGCTAGAGTAAAACGCGGAATTGTCTCCCACAGGAAACATAAAAAATTACATAAATTAACAAAAGGCTTCCAGGGAGGCAGAAGTAAGCTGGTCAGACAAGCCAAAGAGGCTTTGCTTCATAGCGGTCAATATGCCTTTGCAGGACGGAGACAAAGACGACGTGACATGCGCAAGCTCTGGATTACCCAAATGGGCATTGCCTTAAAAAATGAAGGTTTATCATATTCTAAATTTATTGCGACCTTAAAAGTTAAAAACATTTTGTTAAATAGAAAAATGCTGGCTGAACTGGCAGCTCATGATCTGGAAGCTTTCAAAAAAGTCATCTCCGAAGTTAAATAATTTTCATCCCTAGAGTAATGTCCATATGGTATGCTAGAATTGAGGCTAGTATGGAAGATAAGATTTCCGGGATTAAAAAAACATATTTAGATAAAATATCTTCTGCCAAAAGCTTGGGAGATTTGGATGAAATTTTTTTGGCTCTGTTTGGGAAAAGCGGTGAAATAACCCAAATCCCCAAAGAATTTTCCAAAATTCCCAAAGAGGATTTAAAAACCATTGCCCCTTTATTTATCCAAACAAAAAAAGAACTGGAAGAGGCAATCGAAAAAAGACGCGAAGAAGTCCGCGAGGAAAAATATGCCAAACTTTCCGATGAGAAAATCGTGCTTCAACCTGTGCTTCAACCTGAAAGGTTGCAAGCTAAAATTAAATCAGATG
>CAYRCR010000024.1:0-5287 GCA_964422835.1 uncultured Gammaproteobacteria bacterium | reverse complement strand
GTGCTTCAACCTGTGCTTCAACCTGAAAGGTTGCAAGCTAAAATTAAATCAGATGGAGGCCATTTGCATCCGATCACTCAACTAGAACATGAGATCACTGAATTATTTAGAAAATTAGGGTTCCAGCAATTCAATGCTCCCCATATCGACACGACCAAATATAATTTTGAGTTATTAAACATTCCCGAAGGTCATCCGGCAATGGATTTATGGGATACATTGTATGTAGAGTGCAAAAAATGCAATGTTAATCCAGGTGAACTATTGCTTCGTACACACACGTCTAATGCGCAAGTAAGAATAATGGAACAAAATAAACCCCCAATTAGGATGATGATCCTTGACCGTTGTTTCCGCTATGAAAACCTCGATGCAAGACATGAACATACTTTCGACCAGTTTGAGATTGTTTACATTGATAAGAAGGTAAACATGACCAATCTACAATATCTCTCGGAATATTTTTTAAAAGCAATTTTTGGTACCGATATTAAGGTAAGAATGTTGCCTAAATATTACCCTTTCGTGGAGCCTGGCGCTGCTGTTGAGGGACAATGTATTTTTTGTAAAGGTAAGGGGTGTAAAATTTGCAGTAAAGGATGGCTTGAACTTACTGGGGCTGGTATGATTCATCCTCAAGTACTAAAAAACGGAGGAATCGATCCAAATATTTATTCGGGTATCGCCTGGGGATTTGGAATTTACAGAATTGCCCTTCTTAAATATGGTGTTCCTGATGTCAGACAGTTTTTGTCGGGCGACCTGAAGTTTTTGGAGAAATATTAATGTCGTCCTGAACTTGCCCGCCCTGAGCGAGGCCGAAGGGATTCAGGATCTATATAGACTCCGGCTCGAGGCCGGAATGACAGAAAGAGAGAATATGAAAGTCAGTAAAAGCTGGTTATTAGAATTAACAAAACTGGAAGTATCCCTCGACGAGGTTGTCCGTTTATTGCCTCTCCGCACTATTGGCACCAAGGAAATCACAGAGGACTTTATTGAGCTGGACATGAAAGGATATAACCGGGCAGATCTTTTGTCCATGAGGGGAGTGACATATGAAGTTGCTGCCATTACAGATTCAAAAGTAAATTTTGATGAAACAGATGAAAATGAGTACATTTGGGAGAGTAACAAATTACCTCAAGCCAAAGTTGAAGTTGAATGTCCCAAACTTGTGCCTTTATATTGTATTGCCAAAATTTCAGGACTTCGGGTCGAACCCTCTAACAAAGATTGGGTTAAAAAATTAGAAGATTGCGGCGTACGTTCTGTTAACAATCTGGCCGATATTACTAATTTGGCGATGTTGGAATATGGTCAGCCAATGCACGCCTTTGATGCAGGTCAGGTTAAGGACGAAGTGTTGATTGTCAGGACTGCTAAAGATGGGGAACAGATTGTGACTTTAGACGAAAAGAAACGGGATCTTATCCCGTCCGATATTTTAATTTGCGATAGTGAAAAAGCTTTGGGGCTCGCCGGAGTGATGGGGGGCAAAAACTGCGAGGTCACGGATGAAACAAATACCATACTTTTAGAAGCTGCCATTTTTGACCCGATTTTTATTAGAAAAACTGCCCAAAGATTAAATTTACCATCAGAGGCCAGCAGGAGATTCCAGCATGGTTTGACTAAAAAAAGATTGCTGCAAGCTTTGTCCGCCGCCATCAAAATGTATCAGGATTTGGGTGGGAACTTGGAAGCCATTTCCATAATTGGTGACACTTCCGAGCCAACAAAAAAAATTACTGTAAATCAGGGGAGGGTTAATTCCTTAATTGGGGTAGACATTAAACCCGAGGATATTGAAAATTACCTCAAAAGATTGTATTTCGGAGTTAAAAAAATAGAAAATGGTTGGGAATTGGAAGTTCCATATTATAGACTTGATGTAAATATTGAGGCGGATGTCATTGAAGAAATTGCCCGGATGTATGGGTATGAAAAAATCCCCTCAAAAAAACTTGAAGGAAACATCCCTGAAAAAATTGACCAGAAACTTTTTGATTTTATTTACAACTTAAAAATCTCTCTGGTAGATTTGGGGTTAACAGAAGTTCAGACCTATTCTTTCTACTCCACAAAAATCCTTTCGGATTTAGGATTTAGAAATTCGGATTTAATCAAAGTCTCAAATCCCATGTCTTCTGAAACAGAATATTTGCGGGACATGCTTTGGCCTAATCTTTTGGAAAAAGTAGCTTTTAATTTGAAGCAGGGCTATGAAAGTATTGCCATTTTTGAGGTGGGAAAAGTTTATGTGCCAAGAGAAAATGATCTGCCGGAAGAAAAATATAAACTGGCAATAGCAATAGCCGACGGTGACGATTCCATCCAGAAACTTTACACAATTTTTCAGAAACTAAATGAATATTTTGGGGATACTAAATTAGAAGCAGGGGAGTCGGAACTATTTCACCCGGTGAGGGCGTGGCAACTAATGAAAGGCGGGAGACAAGTCGGTCAAATTGGTGAAGTTCATCCTAGAATTACAAACAAATTTGGGATAGAAAAAAGAGTGGCGATTATAGAATTAGAAATTAGTAATAAGCAAGCTTGCGACCTTTGGTCTTTAAAAATTAGAAATTTATAAATTAACAGTCACTCCAATTGAAACAGAAAAGCTTTGACCATTGTTATCTTCCAAAGTTACCGTAATTGTATGCGAACCCTTATCTCCATCCGGAAATTCAACATGCTGGGCAAAGGGCTCACTGCTTTGAACATTTTTTTCTGCTCCATCTATTGTCCAAGTCACTTTCTTCACTCCAGCCGGAGAATTGGCCCGGGCCAGTACATCAAAAACTCTTGGCACGTTAGCCCCATTTGAAACATTAGCAATAGAAATTACCCCACCTTGATTTCCGGCGTCAGTAAAACCTGGAACCCCTGAACAGCCTTTGGTTACCCCCGCATATGCGGGATTGGCAGCTGTCAAAACCCAGGCATCAATTCCCGTCTGCCATTTATTGGCTCCGGTCGGATCATCCTCTTTTAGAACTATCATATCTTTCATATCCCCATCTTCACTGTCGTTGGCCAACCTGTGGGGATTATTTTTACAAACTTTTACATTTTGATAAGTGGAAGACACACCCCCCGGTTCTGTCCCTTTAATAAAATATTCCTTTCTGGCAGATGTCCCATCTTTGGGTTTACCACCCATTAGACCATCAATATCAACATATGAAACCTCATCCGGCTGATTCATTTTTTCATCCGACTTATCTTTTAGTGCGACTCTCATAATTTTTTGCCAGATAGGGGAGGCCCCGGTAATACCGGATGCAATCACCGGATTCATCTTATTGTTGTTATTGTTGCCAACCCATACCCCCACCACTACAGATGGTGTATAGCCTAATGTCCAATTATCACGTTTTTCATCCGTGGTTCCGGTTTTGACCGACACAGTCTTGCCCGAAATATTTAGGACAGAGTTTGAACCAAAGGCAGCAGTCCTTGCCCCATTATCTGCCAAAATATTGGAAACAATAAAAGATATGCCCGGCTCTAAAACCTTAACTCCATCATCTTCTTTATATTCATACAATGTTTTGCCCTTATTGTCTTCCACTTTCAAAATTGACACCGGATCATGCCTTACTCCGAAGTTGGCCAAGACCCCAAAAGCAGAAGTTAAATCCAGAAGCCTTACCTCCCGTCCTCCCAAGGTTAATGAAAGCCCGGCATTATTTACATTTTCCTCTGTCGGCTCCCAGGTAGAAAGCCCCATCCTATACCCTAAATCCATCACTTTCTTCACTCCTGTTAAAGCCAGGGTCTTAACAGCCGGAATATTGTAAGAGTTACCTAAGGCATACCTTACCTGTACCGGACCATGGAATTGCCCGTCGTAATTGACAGGAATATATTCAGGCTGGTCTCCGCCCGGGAATTCTGTTTTGACATCAACCAAAATTGTTGAAGCAGTATAGCCCTTTTGCAGAGCGGCGGAATAAGTAATCGGCTTAGTGGCGCTTCCCGGCTGGCGAAGGGAGAGTGCGGCATTGACATTGGGCTCAAAAGTACAGCCTTTCCCTTCCGTGCATCCTTCCGGTTCACTTTCACTAAAATAATCTTTGCTGCCAACCATTGATAAAATTTGCCCGCTCCTGGGATCTAAAACCACGGCAGCACCGTTTCCTGCCTTGTAATCCTTAATCCTCTCCATTTCATCCTTGACAATTTTTTGGGCTTCTTCCTGTAATTTAAAATCCAAAGACGTAGTGACCTTTAAGCCTCCCTGCTCAACCAATTTATCCCCATATTGCTCAATCAGCTTTTGTTTAACATAGAGAACAAAATGGGGGGCTTTAAAGCCGACTTCATTTTGAGCAGTCCTGTACTTTAGCTCTTCTTTGGAAGCTGAATCTGCCTGGGCTTTGGTAATATAACCATCCTCAACCATCCTCCGCAGTACCGCCGACTGGCGCTCTTTGGAAAGTTCAGGGTGAGTACCATAGGGGGAATAAACAGACGGCCTCTGGGGCAAGCCTGCCAGAAGCGAGGCTTCTGCTAAATTCAACTCTCTGGCGTGTTTGCCAAAATAAAGGTTGGCAGCAGCTTCAATCCCGTATGCCGTACCACCATAGGGAATTTCATTAAGGTACATTTCTAAAATCTGGTCTTTGGAATAAGCCCGCTCAACCTGAATCGCTAAAATAAACTCCTTAATTTTCCTGATAATGCTCCGCTCGGGGGACAGGAGCGCATTTTTAACCAGCTGCTGGGTTAAGGTTGAGCCACCTCCTTCAACCTGACGCGAAACAATAAGCTTAAAAAATGAGCGGATAATGCCGGCCATATCAAATCCACTATGTGTGTAGAAATCCTTATCCTCAATTGCAATAGTAGATTTTTTAACTACATCCGGAACTTCGGCAAGTTTTATAGGAGTCCTGTTTTCATTTTTGAAAATATCATAAAGGAGCTCTCCGTTCCTATCATAAATACGGGTGGCTTCGGCAATAGACCTGTTGGAAAGTTGTTCCGGAGAGGGAACCTGGATGGTAAAGATAACCACCATGACAATAAAAAGACCCAAGCCTAGTAGAATAGAGAACAATATAAAACTGGATAGCCGGGAGAAAAACTTGGCCCGCCCAAAAGAACGGTAAGTGCCAACGCGTAAACGCCTAAGTCCCATGGCACAAGTATATCAGTTGCCCAAGGCACACTCAAGTTGATATAATAGCTTTGTTTCCAACCCAGGGTTGGCAGAGCGGTTGATGCGCGGGTCTGTAAAACCCGTTTAGCCTAGTTCAACTCTAGGACCCTGGAC
>CAYRCR010000023.1:0-9003 GCA_964422835.1 uncultured Gammaproteobacteria bacterium | reverse complement strand
CATCTGCAGACCTCCTTCAGCCAGAAGCCGTAGCCCATGTTGCTTCTCTTTATTGTTTGCAAAACTCTGTTTCTGGCTTCTTGGTCAATGGCGTTGAAGACCGGATAAGGTAGTTCTCCCATCTGCAGACCTCCTTCAGCCAGAAGCCGTAGCCCATGTTGCTTCTCTTTATTGGATGTGGCAATTTCACCAATGGTGGATTTCCAGAATCTGGGGATTGCTTGCCTTGAAAAGCCAAGCCTGCCCTGCCATTTTTCCCGGTCTTCTGTCATCCGCGCTCCGGAAAATTCTCTCAATCTCTCTTCGAGAAGCTCCATACCTTGTACTTTTCCTTTTCCCTCGGGACGCCGATGCTCTATGTGTTGTTTTAAAGAAGCCAGTCCGATCTCCACTTCTTTAGACATTTCCGGGACAGGTTTAGGTTTATCAGGTTCTTCGGGCTCACTAGGTTTTTTGGGTTCTTCTGGCTTTTTGGGCTTCTCCGGATCATCCGGATTTGTTTTTTCCGGTTTATTAGGCTTCTTGGGTTCTTCCGGTTTTACAGCATCCGGTTCTTTTGGCTGATTGGGCTTATCGGGCTCTGCCGGTTTGGGTGTTTCAGGTTTGGCGGGTTTGTGAACTTCAGGCGCAAGAATCAACTCTTTTCTCTTTTTAATATCTTCCAACCCCTTCCAGTAATCTTCCAGTTGTCTTTGTTGATTGTCCGGATTGTGGCTGGCTCGCCAAGGCTCTTTTGAAATTAAATTGGCTTCTTGTTTAATCCTTGCATCCTTTAATTTACCGGTCGGATCATCAGCCAATTCTTTTGCATGAACTTTATCAAAAGGATCACTGGCATCCTCCAAAACTTTAATTGCCTGCAGAAGTTTTGCGCCCCTTTTGTCATTTGGCGGATATTGTTTAGATTTTTTGTCCAGATACTCAATTAAGTCATCAGTGGGGATACCTTCATTAAGTTCAAACGGTTGGTTCAACTCCGGATCGTTCCATCCATTTAAGAAGGTGCCATCTTTATTTTTTGATCTTGAAATCTTTGCCCGGGCATCGTTTACTGCTCTTAAAATCCATAATAATTTCGGATCGGGTGTTTGACCTTGTTGTTCTACAGCTTTGACATCTTTATCTAATAGCCTCAGCCCGAAACGTAGTGCCGTCAACGCCTGCGCCCTACTAGGACGCTCTACTTCTCCACCTAATTTCCCATTCAATTCATCAGCCTGTATTTCGGTAACTCCAAAACCGGGCGGATAATCTTCTTCTCCCATTAATATACCCCTTATTTTATCTTATTACTAAAAAATAATGCTTGCAAGTAACAATTGACAATCATGTCAAGAGAGCTTATGTTTAGTATATGGACAAGCAGGCCATCGAAAAGTTTATCGAACAACTTGTTAAAGACAAAGATTTTCCTGATATTTCTCCGGAGGTGCATGAGGAGATAAAGAGGGATTTGCTAAGAAGGGTCGACGATTTTATTGCGGCCAGGGTTATTGCCGCACTTTCTGATGAAAATGTGGTTAAATTTGAAGAAATGCTCAAATCCGGAAAACCTGAGGCTGAAGTTCAGGCTTTTGTCACGACCAATATCCCTGATTTTACCTCATTTTTGACTCAAACTCTTTTAGAATTCAGGGGTGTTTATCTGGGAGAAATTCCTGTCCCGGAACAATAATTTGTGGGTGCGCAATTTACCGTAATTTTACTGGCGGAGCTTTTGATCCTGTTCCTTTTCTCTCGGGCTGTCACAGGGTCACTTGCTGGTATGATTCATTTATTTACAAGGAGCAGGAAATTATCAATCAGCCTTTTAGTCATCCTTTTTTTGCCCGGGACAATTATTCATGAACTGGCCCATCTTCTCTCGGCCGGGATGATGATGGTGCCGGTGGGTGAAATTGAGATTTTACCAAAAATAGAAAATGACAGTGTCCATCTTGGCAGTGTGGAAGTAGCCCAGACAGATATTTTTAGGAGGGCAATCATTGGCCTTGCTCCCCTATTTTTCGGCACGGGAGTAATCCTGTCTTTGTTTTGGATTGCGTTTGGGTTGTTTTCCCTGCCATTATTATCCTGGTGGTCGGCCGTCCTGATGTATCTGGTTTTTGCCATTTCCAACACCATGTTTTCCAGCAGGAAAGACATGGAAGGAATAGCGGTATTTTTATCAGTACTGTTTTTTCTAATTCTTGCAGTTGCCGGAGCTTTTTACATTAGCGGTTTCTCCCCGGCTTTTTTACTGGAAATGTTAAATGCTTCAAAAACTGTCAGCTTTTTTTATAAAGCAGATTTATTTTTGGCAATTCCCATCATGGTAGATTTGGGCCTTTGGGGTATTGCCAAAATAATTTTGGGCTTAAAATCCGCTTAAAAGTGGCAGGAGTGAAAAAAGCAAAATTGCTGCTCCCGCAATAACTGAAAGTATTATCCAAAATATCCTAAATTTCTTCGAGTACATCATAATATGTAATAATTTCTAAGTACTAATTACTAATTTTTAAACATTTAGGTCAATTAGAAGTTACTTTCTAGTCAAGCTCTCCATTTCTTCCAAGGCTGCTTTTCTTTTGGGGTCTTCAAAATGTTTGCGGGCGGGTTCAAGTTTTTTGATTAACCACTCTGCTACGGCATTTTTTAAATCCTGGGGATGTAATTTTTTTTGCTCATAATCTTTTTCCAGGTCTTCATAAGATGTGTAAATAATATCCCCCCCAAACTTTTCATCCCTTTTAATTTCCAGTCTGGAATTATCCTCAAAAAAGATTAAATGTTTTGCCCAATCAAGAATGGGATTGTATTTTGTTTCACCTTCGGGACAAAAAGCATTACCCACTTTTCTCCTGATCTCTTCGGGAGAATCATGGATAAAAACAGCACTGTCCGGTTTTGATTTGCTCATCTTAATTACCTCGATTGTCGCGTCTCTATTGCCCTCTGGAATTGGCCAAACCGGGGGTTTAAGTAACCCTTGTAGAAGGTGATGATGTAAAGCTATGGGTTTAGGGTAGCCTGCTTCTTTGGCCGTGTCTCTTGCTACCACATGAACGTTTCTTTGGTCTGTGCCGGCATGAGCTAATGTTATCCCCATGGTAAAAATATCAGCTGCCTGCATGGCCGGGTATATCAGCATAGCAGCATCGGATATTTCCCCTTCCCGTCTTCCCATGATGGTGGTGGATCGTATCATCCGGGCTACGGTGGTGGCTTTGGAAACTTTAATGACTGCTGACCAATAGTCTAAACCTGTTAACTCGTAAAGTTCGCTTCCCAGGACAAATTCAATTTTGTCAGTGTCGGCTCCAACACAGAGAGCAGCGGCTTTTAGGCCTTCCTCAAAATAGGCCCGGGCGAGCTTAGTGGCTGTGTGCAGTTGTCCATCAAGCTTATTATTAAGCCAGGTGTGCCAATCTGCTAAAAGCACGCAGGTTTCCACTCCTGCTTTTTGCAAATTATTAATAATAATCATCGTTAAAAGCCCCGTTCCAAGATGCACTTTCCCGGAAATTTCAAAGCCAATGTAATGTTTTAAGGGAGTTCCCGATTCAATTAAGACTTTTAATTCTTCCCGGGTTAAAACCTCTTCCAGATTTCTGGTAATCAATTTAAATTTATCATCATTTGTCATGTATTTATTATATCCCAGTGCCATCTTGTTTACAATTTTGCTATCATGAAGGTGATGGTTTTCGAAAAATTACAATCCGAAAAAATTGACCAGGTAAGGCAAACTTTGCAAACCTCGTGGAGGATGCTGGTTTTGGTCTTTAAATTTGAGCCTTGGCTTTTTTCCGGTACTGCCCTTTTTTCCATAGTTCCTGCCATTATCCCCTTTGTAAATTTTTATATCTATAAACTGATCATTGATTTGGTAGTGGCTTCATTTTCCGGACAAAATATTGATTTTCAAAGGCTTTACTTTTTGATCGGACTGCGGGTTGCCACTTTTTTCATTCAGGACGCATCTTTCAGGACCCAGGATTTTTTGCACAGACTTCTTTGGACCAAAATGCCCATTTATTTTAACCAGATGGTTTTTGGTAAAACTTCAAGTTTGGATATCCATTATTTTGAAAATCCCAAATTCCGCGATCTTTTAGAAAAAGTGCGTGACGCCGCGGTCTGGCGGCCTCAACAATTGGTTGAATTTTCATTTATGTGGATGCAAAGTTTGGTTCAGGTCCTGATTGCTTTTGGAGCCATTGCCAAGTTGAACATATTTTTGGTAGTTTTAGTTGCAGCGGTTTCCATTCCTGAATTTTTAAACCAGACCCAGCAATCCAAACTTTCATGGGGAGTTTGGGGAAACCATTCCCCACATCGGAAAAAATTCTGGTATCTGTCAGGACTTTTACAAAATTCATGGACAATCAAAGAGTTAAAAATATTCCGCCTTGCCAAAGTATTTCTGGGGGAAGTTAAGCATTTGCAGGAAAAGTTTTATTCTGACATGTCAAAACTGGCTAAACAAAATTTCGGTTTTGGTTTAACTTTTAATGCCTTGTCCACGGCTGTTTTCGTGGGGGTGGAGGTGTTCGTAATTTTGGAAGCCATTGCCAAAAGAATTACTGTCGGAGACATCAACTTTTATACAGGGGTCGTTTCCAACTTTCAAAATGGTTTGGGTGGACTGTTCCGCAATATGAACGGTATTTTTGAAAACAGCCTGTATGTTAAAAGCTTGTTCGAACTTTTGGATACGGAACCGATTATTAAAATAGCTGAACATCCTAAAAAAATAGATTACCGGAAAACTCCCCTGATTGAAATTAAAAACATTTCCTTTACTTATCCTGACTCCAAGGATAAGATTTTTTCTGATTTTTCCCTGACAATAAACCCCGGGGAAAAGATTGCCTTGGTTGGAGAAAACGGGGTTGGTAAGACAACTCTAATTAAACTTTTGGCCAGATTTTATGATGTTGATTCCGGTGAAATTTTGATTAATGGAATAAATATCAAAAATCTGGATTTGGAAAGCTGGTATAACGCGCTGGGGGTTTTGTTCCAGGATTTTAATAAATATGAGTATCCGGTTAAAGACAATATTGCTTTTGGCAAAATTTTTGACAATGTGGGATTGGGGAAAATAAAGGAAGCGGCCAAAATGGCAGGGGCGGATTCAATGATTAAGAGCTTTGACGAGGGTTATGACCAAATGCTTGGTAAGACTTTTGAAAAGGGTAAAGATTTATCAGGCGGTCAATGGCAAAAGATTGCCCTGGCCCGGGCATTTTTGCGTAATGCCCCTGTCTTAATTTTGGATGAACCAACTGCATCCCTTGATGCCAAGGCTGAATCTGAAGTTTTCAACCGTGTGGAAAAATTATCCCGCGATAAAACAGTGATTATTATTTCCCATAGATTTTCAACAGTCCGGAATGCCGATAAAATTTATGTGATTGAAAAGGGAAAAATTATGGAATCAGGAAATCACCAAGAGTTGATGGCCAAGAACGGTCAATATGCCACCCTTTTTAAACTCCAAGCCAAAGGATATCAATAAACTTAATTTTTTGGTTCAGCTTCACTATCTACTTTTTCCTTGATTAGTTTTCTATAACGCTGCGTTTCCACAAGATCTATGGGGTTACCATCATTTTTTATCTTTCTCGGATTTTTTTCAGTAAAGTTTGTTCCATCCTGGTAATCCTTAACTGCAAAAGGTCCGGCGTTGTACCCCGCCGCCATAATATACAAATTATCACCGACAATTTCTCTAATATCGGATAAATATTTTGAAGCCCCATAAATCGCTTGTGTAGGATTTAGTGGGTCAATCCCTAAACTTTTAGCGGTTTTGGGCATAAACTGGGCAATTCCCAGAGCCCCTGCCGGTGAAACTATTTTTCCGGATATGACATCCGGGTTAAACCCCATGCTTTCTACGGATAAGAGTGCTGACAAAAATCTGGGAGAAATTTTTTCCTTTTTTGCAGCATCTAGAATTGTCTGCCTATATTTTTCCGGTGTTTCCGGTACTAAAATATTGTCGCGGTTTTGTTCTTTTTCCGGAATTATTTCTTCATCAGTAATTGGTTGCGCTGTAGCAGTTTGCAAAGTTTCCCCAATGGGTTCAGCGGGAGTTGGGGTTAGCTCCAACCAATCGGGTTCAGGAAATAATCTTACTGCGACGTTTCCCCGCAATGAGTCAGCTGGAGGAATCGGAGGCATCAGAGGCTCGGATGTCGCGGCTATAGTAGGTTTGGGATTTTCTGATGCTTGGGCCTTTCCCTGGGTTACAGATACAGTTGCACCCAGTAAGACTCCTGCAACTAAAGCTCCGTGTGTTGCAAATCTCCAGACAGTTCTTCTATGCATGGGGTAGGCCTCTTGAGCTGTCTCAAAGAATGCCCGTAGCCTCTCTCCGCAGGAAGGTATTAGTTTGGCCAGTCCAACCTCTTCATTTTCAGCGACACCCTTCCTTACCAGTTTTACACCGGGGATTAGGTCTAATGTATCACTACGGGTGGGATTGCATAGAGCATGTTCAGGCCAGCGGATTTTACTCAAGGCTTCATCAATTACAGCCAGGTTTTGTTCATCTTCAGTTGGTTTATGTGGCCGAATAAGCGCAAAAAATTTTCTTCTGTTTATCCCTGCAGAATAATCTATACCCGTTTCTAAAGAGTTCATAAATTAATCTAGGAATTATATCTTAAATTAGAATGAAAAACAACCTATAGGGTAGAAGAGGAGTGTTCTTTTTTGATTTGATTTAGGATAGATTGTATTTTTTTACTGGTAGAAACTGGATAAGCTTTGGTTTCCTCAATCATTTTTAATTTTTCCGGAAGCCTATTTAATTGCTGATCTATATATTCTTTTATCTGGTCCAATTCAGGAAGTTTGCGCACAACTTTCCCGTTCTTGATATATAAAACAAGCAGGGGCCCGCCCAACTTTTCCTCCTCCAGACCAATTGTGTCTTCTTTAAAAGTCCTATTTGGATTATATTTTCTAAAGACTTGTTTTTTCCCAGGCAGGCTTACTTTCCCAGGAGTAAGTTTAGCTGTGTATTGTACTTTGCCATTTTTGTCTATTCTCTCTGCGAGCTTATAAACTACTTCCAGGACAGGCCGATCCGAGACAGAACTGATTTCTGTAAAAGCGCAGTAGCCATTTATTTTTGCTCCCCTTTTCTCTAAATCAGCAATTTTAAATTCGTCCAAGTTGGAATAAGCCAAGATTAAGGTGTCATTGAGGTCTGCCTCATCCAGTTTTTGGCGGAAAAATTCTGCCATTTCAAAAACATCGCCCGAGTCAATACTAACCGCTCCCAAAGACATCCCTTTTTGTCTCGCTTCCTTTTCGACCTTAATCCAATTGGCAATCCCCGTTTTTACATCATAAGTATCAACCATGCTGGTCGAGACGCTAAACCCCTCTGTCCATGGTAAAAAATGGCGGTAAGCTTCTTCTTCGCTTGAAAAAGATTTGATTAGGGCGTGATAAAAGCCAATTGCCGGTTTTCTCCCCTTGATACCAAAATGATAACTGGCGTATGGTACATGCATCGGCGCTCCCAGCAAATATGAATATCTTTGAATTTTCAGGATATTTTCAAAACTAAAAGCCCTCATAGCTCCGGCAAAATAGAAAGCTTTACCGCCGGCTGCTAAGCGTACCCGTACGGCCTTGGACAAGAAAAGTGTAGGATAACAAATTACATTAACTAAAAATGCTGTGAATAAATTGGCATCGTAGAGTGAAGTTGTAACCCTGATCACCGGTTCTCCCGGAAAGAAAATTGTTCCCTCGGGCATAGCCATAATCTCCCCCTGAAATTTGAAGTTTTTAAGATGTTTAGCAAAACTTGGACTGATAATTTTCTCTTCCTGCAGATAATTTATAAATTTAATATCATATCCCCAGTTGGAAATGATATTTATCATGTCCTCAATGCCACCCAGTATCAAAAAATTTTTCTTGCCCGGCATTTCCCGGACTGTCACATCAAAGGTGGCCAACTCTTTGCCTTTACCGGTATCAAACATAATTGATGAGGCTGTAAAAATCTGGGCATATTCCAGGGAAGGAATTTCGGAGGTTAATGGAATCTGTCTTTTATAGCTGTTCATACCTTGAATTATAACAGTAGCATGCCTCGAGTCAAAATCGGCAGACAATACTGGTCCCAAAACTGTTTGCCGTCAAGTTGAGTTAACTGCGGATGGTCAGAGATAATTGCCGCTACATCACCATGGTATTGAGTCACCAACATTTTCCCGGCAAGATAAGGTAAATGCTCAATCCCCGATTCATCTAGTCTCCCCTGAGTAAAATATTCAGGAATTACGGAAAAATCCTGTCTGGTTAAGTGGGTAAGAAATAAGGGTGCGAAGAATTCATTCGTTGACAGTGGATATGGATCATACCAATTGTCCCCAACTAACCTTGATAAGGGCGGATGTGTTTTTAAATTTGCAACCATTTTCTTTCCAAAATCTGGCATTGGCCCGTTAAGTGTTTCCATTTCCTTGATTGTTAAGGAGACATGGTCTTTTGGGAGTTGAACAATGTGATGGCCTGCCTCTTCGGCCAGAATTTCATCTAATCTTTTCTGTGAATTTAGCCCTCCCCGGCAGATGAAAACTCCATCGTATTTGGGAGCATAAAATGCATCGGACCCAAATGGCAGGTAGGTATTAATAAAAATAGTCATTTCTTCCGCTTCTTCGCGGTCTAGCCTAGCAGGCATTCCCTTGGGCGGTCTTATCCCTACTCCTGGCTCAAACATAATTAGTCGTGGTGGACTTAAAGTACTTTGGGGAGCGAATAATTGTCTCAATTCCTGATGATATTTTAAAAACTGACCATAGACCCTTTCGATAGGGATATTTCTAAGGCCCCCTTCCTCGGCAAGTATTCTTTGTATCCTTCTAAATATCTCCATAGATTACGAGAATTATACCTGAATCGGAAAAGAAATGCAAACTATAGGGTTATGTGTCCAGGGTCCTAGAGTTGAACTAGGCTAAACGGGTTTTACAGACCCGCGCATCA
>CAYRCR010000022.1:415-9011 GCA_964422835.1 uncultured Gammaproteobacteria bacterium | reverse complement strand
GGAGTCCTGCAAAAAGGAATCATCGGGATAACATTAGTAAGCCCCATTTCCTCAATTACCCACTTGTATGCTTTTATTTCCAAAATAAAAGCCGGAGCAAATTCAGGGTGATAGTAGCGGGACGCTCCCCGCCATCCAATCATGGGGTTGGCCTCTTCTGGCTCATATAAATCCCCGCCGATTAAAGTCCGGTACTCATTAGTTTTAAAATCAGAAAACCGGGCTACAACAGGTTTGGGGTAAAAAGCAGCCGCAATTTTGCCAATTCCTTCCGAGAGTTTAGCAATATAAAACTCAACTTTATCAGGATACCCAATTGTCTTTTTATCAATTTGATTTTTTATGGAAATTGGCAATTTATGATAATTTATACAAGCCAGAGGATGGATGCCAATATCCCCGGCAATAATAAATTCCTCACGCAAGAGCCCTACCCCATCATTTGGCAAAAATGATTTTTCAAAAGCAGTCCCGGGAGTTGCAATATTCATCATGATTTTTGTTTTTGTTTTTGGCAATTTTTTTGTGTCTGATTCTTCAACTTTAAATTTCAATTCACCCCTGTAAACCAGACCCACAGATCCTGTTGTATCAACTGTAATTTTATCTCCGGTTTTAATTTTTTCTGTAGCAAAAACAGTTCCTACCACTGCCGGAATCCCAAGTTCCCGCGACACTATGGCAGCATGAGAAGTCCTCCCCCCTTGATCCGTCACGATCGCCGAGGCGATCTTCATAATCGGCTCCCAATCAGGGTCTGTCGCACAAGTTACCAAAATTTCTTTGGCTCTGAACAATTTTATGTCCGAAGGACTCAAGATGACTCGGGCACTTCCCGAGGCTATCTTATTACCCACTGAAGCACCTTCTACAATTAACTCTCCCTCTTCCAATCTTTTATATTCTTCTATTTTGGAAAAATCTTTGCTTGAGTGAATTGTTTCAGGCCGGGCCTGGACAATAAAAAGCTCATTCGATTCCCCATCTTTGGCCCACTCCAAATCCATTGGAGTCCATTTTCCTTTTTTCTTACTATAATGTTTTTCAACTTCGTCCCCCCATTTGGCCAATTTTAAAATTTCCTTTTCGTCTAAAACAAAAGTGTCTTTTTCTTTTTGGGTCGTGGCAATAGTTTTAGTAAAAGTCCTGTCCCCATAAATCATCTTTTGATTTTTAACTCCTAATTTTTTTTCAATAATGGCATCGGTTTTTTTGAAAATCAGGAATTCATCCGGGGTGACCCTTCCCTGGACCACCATTTCCCCCAAACCCCATGAGCCATTGATAATTACAACTCCCGGAAAACCTGATTCTGTATCAAGGGTAAACATCACACCCGAACAAGCCTTATCTGACCTCACCATTTTTTGCACCCCAACTGATAGGGCCACTTTAAAATGGTCAAAATTTTTATCAACCCGGTAGGAAATGGCCCTGTCTGTAAAAAGCGAGGCAAAACAATCCCTGACTGCCTTCAAAATATTTTCCGTGCCGGAAATATTTAGATATGTTTCATGTTCCCCGGCAAAAGAAGCATCCGGCAAATCTTCGGCTGTGGCAGAAGAGCGGACAGCAAATGAAGTATTTTTTCCAAACCTTTTTTCAATTTCTTTGTGGGCCAAAGATATGGCAGTTTTCAAATCTTCGGGAAAACTGGTTTTTTTGATTTTTTCCCGTATCTCTTTTGCCTTTTTTGAGAGATTATCCAGATTTTTAGTGTCAAGCCCCTGCAGGGTTTTTTTTATGAAGTCCTTAAGTTTTGTTTCCTCCAAAAAATAACGGTAGGCAGAAGCAGTCACAGCATACCCACCGGGAATTTTGATACCCAATGGAGTTAAATTTTGAATCATCTCACCCAAGGAGGCATTTTTACCCCCAACTTCCGGCACATCCTCAATCCCGCATTCTTCCAGCTTTTTGATAAAACTTTGCCCCATGAATTAATACTATCACAACTATGGCAAAACTTGAGGTATTATTTCAAACTTTTATGGAGTTCTTCATCACTCAAGTGTCTAACATGTTCGCCTAATATTCTCCTCGCACTTTCAACCGAACTTTCCTTATTACCTGGCTCATTTTTTAAACTTATAAAAATTAAAAATGCCGGCAGCAGATAAAAAATTAACATTGGCAAAGGATTATATACAATTTGTGAGGGTGCTTGATATTGGGCAATAATATAACCTAACCCAACCACACCCAAGCTAGATAAAATTATTAAAATTAATATTGTCAGGAAATTATCCCTTTTATTCCTAAAAAGAATATATGCCGCATAAATCCAAAGGCTTGACCAGACAAATGCCATTATTGTGGAAATAATTAAAGTCGGCAACTTAAGTAAATCAGTTATACTATCGCCAGACTTTTGCGGGGCAGCCAGTTCAATAAATTGATTTATTAAGATGAATATCCCAATGACTAAAATATATACTGCTGCAATTATTCTTGAAAATTTACCTAATTTGCGGCTACCCATAATAAATAATAGCTAATTAATTGAATTTGTTAACTGATAAATAGGTGAAATTATGGTCATTATCATGATCGGCACGAGTAAAACCTGCAATATTATCCCAACCACTCCTAATATTATGCCAATATTTTCTTGAGAGCTGGAGAGTGTCTTATCTTTTTTTTGACTGGTAAACAATTTTATTCCATAAATGATTTGCGCAATGTAAAAAAAGATTACAAAACCAAATACAGAGTAACTAAAAATTGGATTGTAATTAACACCTGCTTCTGTGTAAAGTCCAGATAATTTAGGAAGGATAAAAAGAGCGATAATAGAGGGAATTCCCAATTCTAAAAAACCCCCAACAATAAGAATCATCGGAAAAATACCAATTTTTTTATGCTTATCCTCAGACATAACTTTATATTATCATATATAATAGACATCCACCATGAAGTACCGGATTTTTATTTTTGCCCTATTTATTACATATCTGGTGGGAGCAACTACTTTGATGATTTGGCAAGGCATTGGTATTGCCCCGGACAGGTATGCCTTAGTACTGCTCCTTGGAGCGCTTTTAATCCGCAAAACCCGTTCTTTTTTGCTGGATTGGCTGCCCTTTCTTTTTATCTTAATTTCCTATGACTTCCTGCGCGGGTTTGTGCCTTTAATAAATAAAAATGTTCATTTCACAGAATTAATTGATGCCGAAAAATTTATTTTTGGGTCAATCCCCACTCAAACCCTGCAGGCACTTTATTTTCAGTCAGGGAGTTTACAGTGGTGGGATTTTTTAGCTACCATTTTTTATTTTCTGCATTTTGCCCTGCCTCTGGCTTTTGGTTATTTACTTTGGATGGGCAACAAAGAATGGTTTAAAAAATTTGTCATTACCATTTCCCTTGTATCGTATGCCGCCTGGGCAACTTTTTTGGTCTTCCCGGCCGCGCCCCCCTGGATGGCAGCAAGAGATGGCCTTTTGCCGAGTGTCACTAAAATTTTGGACCAAACCTTAGCCAGCTTCCCGGCGGCTGTAGAACTGCCCACCCTTTACCATAATATGAATCCAAACCCCGTAGCAGCCATGCCTTCTATGCATGGAGCCTATCCCTTCCTCGTCCTTTTATTTGCCATTAAACTTTTCCGATGGAAAGGGTTATTATTTTTAAGTTATGTAGCAGGCGTCTGGATTTCCATGGTCTATCTTGGTGAACATTATGTTATTGACCTTCTGGCCGGGGCCATTTATGCCCTTATTTTTTTCTTTGCTACAGATATTTTATTTAACAAAATTAACCGGGCAAAAATTTAAGCTTTTTTCCCGGAGATAGTTACCGTTTTGGAGATTGTTTCATAGCCCTTGCCTTGTGAGCATGGCCATATTTTCTTCTTTCTTTAACACGGGCATCACGGGTAAGTAACCCTTGCTGTTTTAACACTTTTCTAAATTCCGGAGAAATTTGGGAAAGGGTCCGGGAAAGTCCCAAAATAATTGCCCCGAGTTGGGAAGAAAAACCACCTCCCACAATTTTAATAGTTGCAGTATATTTACCTAAAGTTTTAGTTAGAATAAAGGGTTTTTGATAAGCTCTCTGGTTAATTTCACCTTTAAAAATTTCAGAAATAGGCTTGCCATTGACCAAAATAGGACTTTTACCCTCCATTAACCGGACGCGGGCAACTGCTTCTTTTCTTCTTCCAATACTTTGTACGCCATTACTTTTTTCCATCTTTTTCTCCCTTCAGTTCTTTTGTAAATGGATGTTCACCCCCTGCATATACATGCATTTTTTTTATCATAACCCTTCCTAATTTATTTTTGGGGAGCATACCGGATATTGCATGTATTATAATCTTTTCCGGCTTCTTTGCACGCATTTTTTCCAAAGTTTCAACTGTCAGCCCCCCCGGATAGCCTGAATGCCTAACATATTTCTTCCGGGTTTCTTTCTTTCCAGTCACACGTACTTCAGAGGCATTGATAATAACTACGTTATCACCACAATCAAGGTATGGCACATAATTTGGCTTATTTTTACCCATTAAAAGTTTAGCCGCTTCTGTTGAAAGCCTGCCTAAAATCTGACCTTTGGCATCAATTAAATGCCATTCCCTTTTGATATCTTTAGCCGATAATTTATTAGTGCTCATAATATTAGTGCTAAGTGACTAGCGCTTAGGGGCTAGTCTCTCCTTTCTTATTTTTGAGCTTTTTATCTGCTTTTTTATTTCTTGACTTTGCACTTCCTTGTCCCCTTCCATCAGGCTCATCTTCACCATCATTGCCCCATCACCATGACGGATCCCGAGTTTTACCGAGTTAGTAAAGCCGGAAACGCGGGTGCCGTAGCGGGGAGCAATACTTTTCAGCAACTTATCGCTTACTTCTTTTTGCGGGAGAGCGGAAAAAATGACGTTTTTGGAGGCATTTGAACCGTTCCTTGCTTTAGCAATTAATTTATCAACCAACCCCTTGATTGCCGCGGCTTTTGCTTCTGTTGTGGTAATACTTTCCTGTAAAAAGAGGCTGCGTACTAAACCTCTGAATAAGGCTTGCCTTTGGTTTTTATTTCTGCCGAGGTGTTTACCATAGACATTATGCTTCACGCAAGGACATACCCCTTTCTTCCAGTTTCTGGGAAATCAGGTTGATAGATTGCACCCCTAAATTTTTAGCCTTTAGAAGTTGGCTTTTTGGTGCGGCCACTAAATCCTCCACCGTTTCGATATCGCAAGCTTTCAGGGCATTGGTAATCCTAACCGGCAAATCAAGTTCTTCAACAGATAATTTCAAAATTTCGTTGGAGATAGCCGGTATATTTACCTCCTCCACTTCCAAAATAGGCTCGTATACCTGTCTGAAATAATCGCTTAAGATTTTGGCTGATTTCAAAAGGGCATCTTCGGGCTTGATTGTTCCGTCGGTAATTATTTGCATATTAATTTTATCAAAGTTGGTACTTCTGCCGACCCGGGTTGGCTCCACTTTATAGCTTACCGACAAAACCGGTGTATAGATTGAATCAATCAGTAAAACGCCAATTTCGGCAGTTTTCTTTTCATCCGCCATAACATACCCCATACCTTTTTGGGCGGTCATTTCAATATGCAGTTTAGCCGCTGGTGCCGTCAGGGAAGCAATATGCGCTTCTTTATTGATAATCTCTGCCCCGCCCAGGGTATCGATGTCAGATGCTTTTACTTCACCTTTGCCTGAAGCTTTAAGAGATATTTTAATGGGCTTATCAGAAAAAATATTGAGGCGGATTTTTTTAAGATTTAAAACAATTTCAGTGACATCTTCCAAAACACCCGGGATAGTAGAAAACTGGTGGGCAACGCCATCAATTTTAATCGAATCAATAGCTGCGCCTTCAAGGCTCGAAAGAAGTACCCGGCGGAGGCAGTTCCCGACAGTATGGCCAAATCCCGCCTCCAAAGGTTCCAAAACGAACGTCCCTTCATTGTCTTTTTGTGCCACTGCTTTAACTTTGAAATTAATCATATATTACCTGCTATAATATTCTACTATCATTTGTTCGTTTACACCCGGCTCCATTTCTTCCCTTGCCGGTAACCTTAAAACCTTGCCAACGGTAGCTTTTCTTTCAAGCCACTCCGGCAAGGTCTTTGTCTCTTCTAAACTGATCTTAACCCCAGTATTATCTAACATTTTCCCCAAAATAGCAACAGTTGACCCAACTTTCACGGAAAAACTGGGGATATTAACTTTTTTGCCATTTACACTAATATGGCCATGTGAAACCAGCTGTCTTGCTCCATTACGGCTTCTTACAAAACCCAAACGGTAGGCAATGTTATCAAGGCGCATCTCCAAAGCTGTAAGAAGTGCCAGACCCTTATTGCTGTGTTTACCGCAAGCTCTATAATAATTGCTGAACTGGCGCTCCATAAGCCCAAACATTCTTTTGGCTTTTTGTTTCTCCCGAAGCTGAAGGCCATATTCTGACATCTTGCGGCGTCTCTTGCCGCCATGTTGGCCCGGGGGGAGCGCTCCTTTCCTTTCCAGAAATGGAGTGTCTTTGGCAAAAAGGGCTGTTCCCTCACGCCTTGATAATTTTCTTTTTGGTCCTATGTAGCGTGCCATTAAACTCTCCTTTTCTTTTTTGCCCGAGCTCCGTTGTGTGGAACGGGAGTAACATCGGCAATCATGGTAATATTTAACCCGGCATTACGTAGCGCCCTGATGGCGGCATCCCGACCCGGACCCGGGCCTTTGATATAAACTTCAACAGAGCTCATTCCCACATTTTTGGCAGAGGCAGCCACCTTTTCTACGGCGGAGATGGCAGCAAATGGTGTAGACTTCCGTGTCCCTTTAAAACCGACTGCTCCGGAAGAACTCCAGGCAATGGTATTACCCCTCGAATCTGTTAAATTAACCAGCGTGTTATTGAAAGTAGCCGTTACATAAACACGGCCGGACATTATCTGTTTCGGGCTGGCAGGTTTTTTAACCTGCTTTGTTTTTATCTGTGTCTTTTTAGGCATTACTTAGCTCCTCCTTCCACTTTCGCCGCCACTTCTTTCCTGACTGTTCCGACTGTCTTTCTCTTACCACGTTTGGTTCTGGCATTGGAACGGGTTCTTTGTCCCCTGGCAGGAAGTCCCTTGCGGTGGCGGATTCCCCGGTAAGCGTTGATTTCTTCCAGCCGTCTGATATTCTGGTTAATTTCCTGTCTTAAATCCCCTTCAACTTTGAGTTTATCCACTTCCTTCTGCAGCTTTCCCGCTTCCTCATCAGTCAAATCCTTAATCCTTTTGCTTCCTTCCACTCCGGCACTTTCAAGAATAGCTGTTACGTTAGACCGTCCCACACCGAAAATATAGGTCAGACCTATATCAACTCTTTTATTATCCTGTAAATTTACTCCTGAAATTCTAACCATAATTTAATTCTATCCCTGCCTTTGCTTGTGCCTCGGGTCACGCGGGCAGATCACAAAAAGCACGCCTTCCCTTTTTACCACTTTGCAAAATTTACATCTTTTTTTAATACTTGCCTGTACTTTCACGTTGTTTATTTCAACCTAAATGTTATTCTTGCTTTGTCCAAATCATACTTTGGGCTCATTTCCATTTTTACCCTGTCCCCCTCCAAAAGTTTAATATAGTGCAAACGCATTTTACCTGAAATGTGAGCTAAAATCACTCTCCCCACAAGTTCCGGCAAATCCGGCGCAATTTCTATTGTTGCCCGGAAAAGGGTACTCGGCAAGACTTCTAAAATCTTACCCTCAACTTCAATTGTATCTTTTGTATTGTTATCCATCTATAATCTGCTTATCAAACAAATAATTTTACCAAATCGTCACCCTTAGTGCAATACTAGAGGCTAGACCAGGCGAGTTATAACCTCCCCCTTCTTTTGTCCCACAATTACCGTCATTTCAAAAAGTCCAGCCAAACTCCCGTCGCGGGTTGAAGCTGTCCAACCGTCACTTTCAACCACAACCTCTCCCTGGCCTTCGGCATAAATTACCTCGATGGCCAGAGTTTGCCCTAATTCTAATTTTAACCCATTTCCTGCTTTTCCATAAGTTTCAATTGTCGGCTCCTCATGTGGTTTTCTTCCCACTCCGTGACCGGCATAAGCTTTGACTACACTATAACCTGCCCCTTCAATTCCGGTTTGGATCGCTTCCGAAATATCCCCAACATGGCCCCCATCTTTTGCCTTTTCCACTGCCCTCCACAAAGTCTCCTCCCCCGCCTCCAAAAACTTTTCCTTTTCTCCCTGACTTTTCACTTTGCACTTTTCACTTTGCACTAGTATTGTCCACGCCGCATCCGTACACCATCCTTTATAAATTGCTCCCACGTCAATACCTAAGATATCTCCATCTTGAAGTTTTATATCACGGGGAATACCATGGACTACTTCCTCATTTATGGTCAAACAGGTAGCCCAACTCCATCCCAGCACTGTTTTAAATGAAGCCTCTCCTCCCAATTTTTTTATTTCACTGCCGGCAATTTCTTCCAACTCTAAGAGAGAAACTCCAGGCTTGGCACTCTCCATGGCTTTCTTTAAAGCAGAAGTCGTAATCCGGCCGCTTTTTCTCATCAGTTCTAGCTCTATCTTTGATCTAACACTCACTTTTCGTCTGT
>CAYRCR010000022.1:0-405 GCA_964422835.1 uncultured Gammaproteobacteria bacterium | reverse complement strand
TTCAGCTCTTCCTCATCTCTCACCGCTACTTTTTTTGTATTCATAATTTATTTTCTCCTGATAAGGATCCCTCAATCGATTGGCACGAAAAATGTCCTTCTATTTCTTGTTCTACTGAAATTTTATCCCTTAACCCATCAATTTTTATTATTTCTCTACCCTTTCCGGTAAAATAATCAATAACTGGTGCTGTAAGATCGTGGAAAATTTGCAATCTTTCCTCTATCGCTTCTGGGGTATCGTCAGCACGACCTCGTTTAAGAAGTCTCCGCTTAACTTCCTCGTCTGGGACTTCCATTATAATCACAGCATCAATATCAGGTTCAAGATATCCAAGTTGATGTAAACTTCTGGGAAAACCATCTAGAACATACTTTTCCGGGGATTTTTCTATCTCATTTGAAA
>CAYRCR010000021.1:8532-9308 GCA_964422835.1 uncultured Gammaproteobacteria bacterium | reverse complement strand
GACTTCCCAGCCAAGCGGGCCGGATATGGCAGCTATTAAGACACCTAAAATTACCCCAATGCCTCCTACTCCTCCCAAAATAGGCATTCCGCCAGGGACAACAGCCGACGTCACTTCCCCCAAAGCCCCAAAAGCATTACCCATGGCCGAAAAAAACATCCCGAACATATTGGAATTATCAGCCATCTCTATTGGGTTCCCCAGCTTGTTTTCTATCTGGACTTGATCTTTTGAGAACACATAACCCATTAGTTTTGTTCCTAAAAAAGCGGTATCAACCATCAAGGCAGAAATGGCATAACTGAAGGTAATAATGACCAAGCTAACGATCAAACCCGGCAAGGCTGCCTGGGCAGAGATAACTGCCTGCTGGGAAATTTTTTGTCGGAACATGATCATAAAGCCGATGATAATGAAAATTAAAATAAAGGCAATATAGGAAATACTGCGCGCTACCATCCATAAGTTATAGACAGGCGCGATGATGCCGTCGCCTGACCCTCCAACACCACCCTTGGCAAAAGCAGGTTCCCCTAAGCCAAACTGCTCCCCTAAATGAGCCAGATACTCGGTGGAAGATGCGGGAGGACTTTGGTAAAAGGTAGTGGTTAAATTAGCCAAAGCCATAACAGCCCCTCCGCCTGTACCCTGGCTGATCAATTCAGTGGTAGTTTTTTTGGTCACTGTGTCAAATACAGTCACGGGGCAGCCTGCAATTTGGGCCAGTAGGCAGATCCCGGCATAAGGCAGGGTATTGAGGGAAAAAGCGGACTGTT
>CAYRCR010000021.1:0-8522 GCA_964422835.1 uncultured Gammaproteobacteria bacterium | reverse complement strand
TAATTTTTTCAGTTTTAATTTCCTGGGCATGAGCGGTTATTGGTTGTGAGTTCATGGTTATTAGTAAAACGGGGAGGAAAAGAATAATAAGAACCAGCCGGTGAACCATGAACCATGAACTATGAACTATGAACCATTTCAGGGCAGTCATAGTTTCATTCTTGCACAAACTTTGAGTTATTGTCCAGTAATGGGGTTGATCCCTTCCGGGAAATTGGCGCGTTCAAAATTTCGTTCTGAATCCTGAATACTATTGCTTTGGGACTCTATTGGTAAAATTACGCCATAAAAGCCCCCAGAACCCCCTAAAAAACCCTGGACTTGTTGAGCCGGAGCAGTGGCTTCTTGTGGTTTTAACTCTCCCGGTACTTCCGCGCTCTGGATGCTTTCTGATTGGGCAAACATTTTTAAACGGTTACCCGGTGCCCTAAGAAAAAAGAGGGGGCCTTGCCAAATAAAAGAAATTATTTTCTGGAAAATATTTTGCTCTTCGGGTTTATCCTGTAGGGCACTTTCCGGTAATAGGGTTTTATTCAGGTTATAAATAGCCTGTTCTTCGGTATTGACACTGGGGGAAGGCGAAGCTTCCAGGGCCAGAAGGATTATTGGTGCACGGTTCACGGTCATTAGTAAAACAAAAAAAATAGCCACGAACCATGAACCACGAACTATGAACCATTTCATAGGCAATAAGGAGCTACTCCTAAACAAAATTTAGTCACATCTACTCCCGTCATAGCTTTAATTAAAATTAATATCAGCCAGGCTATAACCAGAAAAACTATGCCCAGAAGCGCCCAGGTGACGGCAGAGTGGGCAGACGATAAAGGTTTTGGCTCACCGCCCGAGGTCAGGTATTTAATGCCGGCTACCACCAAAACAACAGTTACGGCAATAAAAGCCGCGCCCACAGACAGGTTGATAATCCTTTGTAAAAGTTGTTGAAGCTCACTGATACCAGCGGCAGGCACCATTTTATCTGCTGCCCAGGAAAGGCAGTTTCAACTGGAGGAAATCAACGCCGATTATTTGTCCGACAACGGAGGTGATGACAAAGGCCAAGGCGAGAATGACCAGGCCAATCAAGGCATGGGTGATGCGGGAGCGGGCCTTACCGACTGCCTCCTTATCCCCGCCGGACATAATCCATTGAAAAGCCCCAATAATAAGAAAGATCAGCACCAAAAAAGCAGCAACCGAAAAGACAATAACCAGAGCATTTTTTATTACGGTTGAGAGGTCAGCGACAATGGCACTGCCCGGGGGGGTAATGTTTACCACCACGTCCCGTCCTTGGGCCAAAACGGTCCCTGCCTGCAGAAGGTATCCTAGAAGGGCAGTTGAGAGAGCAATTTTTTTCATGCTTATCCCTATATTAGGCAAACCAAAGGGCGGTTGTCAATAGTTCAATTACCCGCCAAAAAATTTAGTAAAACCTGTGATTTGCCCGATTAACCTGATAATCACAAAAGCCAGGGCCATGATGACAATGCCGATAATGGCATAAGTCAGCCTGCCGCGGGCTTTAGAAACAGCTTCCTTATCCCCGCCGGAGGTAATCCACTGGAAGGCAGAAGTTATCACCATAAAAACAAATATCAGCCCGGCCGCAATGTATAAAAGCTCAATAATTTTAGACAAAAGGTTGCTTATCCCGGCAGCACCGCTCCCTATGCTTTGAATTTGTGTCGGTGCAGTTATTTGTCCAAAAACATCTTCAACTTTCATTTGATTATTTTAAACCCTTCGATCCCTAAAAATTCGGGAATAAATTGTAAAATCAAAAACATCACAATCAGCAGTACAAACCCTATGATAGCATGGGTGATCATTTTTTGCGCTTTAGAAACAGCTTCCTTATCCCCGCCGGATAAAAGGTAGCGCAGCCCCCCGATGACAAAATAAATAACCACGGCAGCAGCGGCAATGGAAAAAGCAGGCATAATTAAATATTCCCACCCCTGGGCTAAGGTTTTGACATGGCCGAATTGGTATTGTCCTCCCAGATCAACTTGGTTCATTTTACGGCGGCTTGACCGGCGTTATATTGATATTTTGCGGTTCAAAAATGCCCTGTGCCCACTGGCTTAAGGCCAGGGCAAAAAGGACAATAATAAAGCCGACTATGGCCCAGGTAATTCTTTTTTGGGCGCTGGCCAAACCCTGTTTATCGCCTCCGGCAAAAATATACTGGAAAATGCCCCACACCAGCCAGGCCAAAAGCAGGGTCCCGGAAACATAGATGGCCACTTTTAAGGCCATAGATACAAATGAGCCCAAGTTAGTAATATCGGAAGTCAGCCCCGGAGCAGTCGGAACAGGTATATTGTTAATTTTTAAAGCTAGGTTTGTCATGGACTAAATCCCGGTATGTTTAGTATATCAACTCCGATGACTTTTAAAAGCAGGGTGGAAAAGATAATAAATAAAAGCCCGATGACGGCTGAAGTCATCTGTTCATGCCCCTTTTTTACCCCCTCTGGGTTTCCGGCCGAAGTAATCATTTGGAATGCCCCAAAAATCATCAGCAGCAGGGCGATGCCTCCTCCTGCCATGGTAGCCATTTTTAAAACAGCCTGGATTAGGGCAGTAGGTTCAGTGGGCACACACCCTATGGCGGTCAAAACTCCCCCCGAGCCAGCTTTTCCTGTCCCGGGATCACATGATATACCGGCAGAAGAAGAACAGCCGGACTCTCCGGGTTTGCAACCTTGGGCTACTACCCCTGGGCTAATAGCTCCACCTCCCCCAGATCCTCTTTCTCCAACCCAAAAGCCGGACAAAGGACATTGCAGAGCTTGGGGCTTACCCAAACATTCAGCTCCTAAAGACCCGCACCAATTCTTGACTGCCACGATATATTTACCGGGCCCGAATTTTCCTAGAGAGATAGCAGTGTCAATATTATCAGTTGTGACCGTGAATTGAGTTACCTCTTTATCGTTGACATGAACGACATAACTTTTCTTTTCCAAATTTTTGATATTTAAGAGGACTTTAGTATCTGGCTCAATAGTTTGATTTTCTACACCGGTGGTGCAACTAACCTGACTGCCTTTTTCAGTAATAATAAACGAGGTATGGCAGGCATTAGTAGTAATATTTTTAATATCTCCCATCTGACTTTGTTCCGCAAAATCAAGACTATATTTGCCTGGTACCCAACCGGAGGGCTTTTTTTTGAAAATTAGAGTAGTCTCTCCCTTAAAAGAAACATCACGTCCCTGATTTTCAACACCCCCTCCCTCTCTCATTGAATGGAACCTATAGAGACCGCCAACCAGTTGGTTTGATGTGATCTTAATTTGTAGGTCATCCATGCTTTGAGAAGGGGTGGGATTAAAAGTGAATGAACATGCGGGAGCTGTTTGAGCATCTGCAGTACCTGTGGACATCAAAAATATTATAAAAAGGAAAATAAGTTTGGGAATGAAATAGATAAGCCAGGACATTACTTTCAGCTTACCCAAATATAATCTTTATTGCAACTTTTTGTGGTAAAATTCGGATATGCCCAAGCAAGTTCATTGTTCATGGTTCATGGTTCGGGGGAAAATGGTTCGTGGATTTATTGTTTTATTATTTTTACTAATAACCATGAACTACCTGCCCCTAACTACCCATGCCGATGAAATTGAAGATTTGCAAAAGCAAATCAATGAACTAAATAAAGCCCGGGAGTTGTCAATTAATGCCACTAAACCCCTGGAAGGGCAACTGGGGGCTTTAAAAATACAACTGGCCCAGATTCAGGCCAAACTGGATAATCTCTCTGCCAACATTTCACAAAAAGAGAAAGACTTAAAAGTCAGGGAAGATAAACTGGTGACCCAACAGGCGCTGCTTTCACAGCGGGTCCGCTCTTATTACATTCGCTCATATATGGCCACGCCGTTTTTAGTGATCCTATCATCAAATGCATCAGGCGATTTGTTCAGGGAGCTGTCTTACCGCCAGTCAGCTACCCGTGAGGATCAAAGGGTTATTTCCACTATCACCACGGAAATGGTGGATCTCTTAACCCAAAAAGACAAGCTGGAAAAAGACAAGTTTTCTCTGGCATCTTTTCAGGTACAGGTTGATAAAAATGCTCAATTTATCGGAGGTGAGGTTAAAAAAGCCAAGGATTATCAAGCCAATTTAGCCGGGAAAATTGCCGAGCTTTCTGCCCGCCAGCAGGCTATTTTGGCAGCCAAATCAGGAACATTTACTACATCGGTGGGAGATGTGCCTTTGGCCGATGACCCTGCCTCCCGGCCGGATTTTAACCCCGGGTTTTCGCCCGCCTTTGCCATGTTTTCCTTCGGGGCATACACCCACAGGAACGGCATGAGCCAGTATGGGGCCAAAGGCCGGGCAGAAGCCGGGCAGTCTGCTGAAACTATTTTGTCGGCCTATTATCCGGGGGCCAGTTTGAATAAAAGTTATGGAGTGCCGGGCACGATCAATGTTACGGGATATGGCTCAATGCCTTTTGAGGATACATACATGATGCGGATTTATGAAATGCCCAATTCGTTCCCGACGGAGGCTTTAAAAGCCCAAGCCGTGGCAGCCAGGACCTATGCCGTGCGTTCCGGCGGCTCGATTTGTCCCACAGAATCCTGTCAGGTTTATAAAAATTCCGATAAGGGCGGGGCTTGGGCTGATGCGGTCCGCGCCACCCGGGGCTGGGTTTTGGAAGGCGGGCCTAATGCCCAATATTCTTCCACTACCGGAGGATACGGCAATAATTCCGGTTGGGATACTACCTGCGGTAACAGAACTTGTTGGACGGCCGGGGCTTTTGAGAAAATGGCCGCCTCACCCTGGTTTTATAAAGGCTGGTACAAGGACCGCACCGGTGCCTCCTGCGGCCGTTCCCACCCCTGGCTTACCAGTGATGAAATGTCGGATATTTTAAATGCCTGGATTGTTTACCAGTCCGGGTCGGACCGCGACAGAATTTCTCCAACTGATACTTCCTGCTGGTCGGGTAACCCTTTTTCTATGGGTGAGATGAAAGATAAGGCCAATGCTTTCTCCGGGGCTGTACTTTCTGTATCCGGGGTGTCGGTGTCATATTCTGAAAATGGCAGTACAGCCAATGTTAATTTTGCCACTAACCGCGGTGACATTTCTCTCTCCGGTGCCGACTTTAAAACCATCTTCAACCTGCGCGCGCCCGGCTACGTTTCTATTAAGTCCCCATTGTTCAATGTGGAGAAAAAATGAGTACTCATCTCTTTTCTTCATTTATTATTACTCCGACACGTCTCCGGCTTTTGCATCAGGAGCCGGATGAACATATTGAACTGTTCCTGCGGCAGCATTTTATCGTTAATGTACCCTGGATTATCACTCTCTTTTTAGGCCTTTTTGTGCCGCTGCTGTTTCCTATTGTTGATAAGATCTTACAAGACAACTTTGGTGTATCTTTGCCTTCCGATATCTCCGGTGCTGCCGTGATACTCTGGTACCTTTTCCTTATGGCTTTTGTAATAGAAAAATTTCTCCATTGGTATTTCAATATCTACATTGTTACCAATAAGCATCTGGTTGATATTAATTTTTGGAACCTTTTGTCCCGCGACATCACCGAAGTGTGCCTGGATGATTTGCAAAGCGCCCAGTCTAAAATTACCGGAATAATGGGGGCTTTATTTAATTTTGGCGATGTGGCAATTGAAACCGCAGCCAAAGTCCAATCGGTTAATTTTCTCTCTGTGCCAAAGCCGGATTTTGTAGCGGATAGGATTCAGGACTTGCAGGAAGAGCAAGGGGGAGGCGGATAAAATGCCGGTTGAAGGAGGAGTTGATATTTTTCTTTTTTTCAGGCTTGGGATTTTGTTTTTGGCCGTATTTTATTTTATTTTCAGTTTGATTGTACTCCGCCAAATTTCACTGATGAATGAAACTGTGATTTCTGATGATGGCCCGTACTTTCGTTTCTTTGGGGTTTTACATAGCGGGCTTGCCTTAGGGGTTATAATACTTCTAACGGGAATGTTGTTTGGCTAAGATTAGGGTTATGCTTAAAATTGCCAAGATAGTAGGCCTAAATTCTGACATTGACGCTGCCCTTACTATTGCCTCGACGGTTTCAGGTTCTTCTTTTTTTGCCCTGGCTTCTTCTTCCGTGGACGATGCTTTCACCTCCATCAGGCAAGCTTTAACAGAAGCAGAAAGTGCCTTTTTTGACTCTCATGAAGCGCTGCCTCAAAGATTGACAGAGATTGGAGAAACACTCCTGAAAACTTTATCAGCCGGAGAGGATTCCAGGGTACTTTTAGGGGCAGTTTCAGAAGATGGAGAGCACTGTGCACTTTATCTCCTAAACCGGGGTCCGTCTTTGAAAGCGGTACTGTTCAGAGAGGGACAGGAAATTGACCTTTGCTCTCTTTCAGAGGGCCAAGTTATATCCGGCATTTTAGAAGCAGGGGACAGGGTGGTAATCGCAACCGGCAGTTTGTTTGATTTTTTAGGGGAGGATGCAGCAGTTTTAGAAAAGCTGCCCATAGAGTCACTTGAGGATGAGATATCGCTCCGGTTGCCTGAAGCGGAGAACTTGCCGGTGGCAGCGGTAATTTTTGAAAAAGAAGAGGTGGTCGTAAAAGAAGCTGAAGTTGTGGAAGAAAAAAAGGCATCTGCCCCGGGCAGACATTTTTTGGGAAAACTGTTGCCCAAAAGCCGTAGAAAGGTGGCTATTTTAGGAGCAATTTTACTTATAGCGGCAATTTCCGCCACGGTATTTTCCTACCGGGAAAAGCGGTCTCAAGAAATTTCTGCCCTTTTTGCAAAGAATATTGAAGTGGCAGAGGCAAAATTTAAAGAAGCCAGGGAAAAGGCAGATGCAGAGCCCGGTGAGGCTGCCAAAAGCCTATCCGCAGCCGTGTTATCTTTGGACGAAGCATTAAAAACTGACCCTGACTCTACCCGGGCCAAGGATTTGAAAAAACAAATTGAGGAAGGCACAGGTGCAATTTTAAAAATTTATCAAAACCCCGATATACAGCTGTGGCTTGATCTAAGCTTAATCAAGCAAGGTTTTAAGACAGATTATTTATCATATTCCCGGGGGAAGATTCTGGTTTTGGACAAAGAAAGTAAAACTTTGGCATCTGTGTCCCTTGCCAATAAATCAAACCAGATACTGGCGGGAGAAGAAAAATTGGGTGCTGCAAAATTGGCCTCGCTAAATGGTAGCCTGGCTTGGGTCTTGTCTGATAAAGGATTGGTAAAAACCCAAACTGCTGAAAATAAAACCGGGGTAACGGTAAAGGATGATGAAGAATGGGGTAATATTTTGGCTATTACGGGTTTTGCCAACAATATTTATCTTTTGGATTCCACGAAAAGCCAGGTTTGGAAATATGTTCCTGTGGAGGCAGGATATTCTGATAAACAGACTTATTTTGCCAAAGATACAAAGGTAGATTTGTCAGGTGCTAAACAGATGCAGATTGATTCTTCTGTCTGGATATCAAAAAGCGGCGGCCAGCTTTTGAAATATACACAAGGAGTGGCTGACTATTTTTCCTATTCCGGACTTATCAAGCCTATCCGCGACCTGAAAAGTTTTTTTGTAGCGGATGACACGGAACACGTCTATCTTTTGGATACATTTGATAAAAGGCTGGTTGTTTTGGACAAAAAGGGAAATTTTAAAGCAGAATACCAGTCGGATAAATTTGCCGGTTTTTCTGATTTGGTAGTGGATGAGAAAGGTAAGAAGGTTTATCTTTTGGAAAGTAGTAAAATTTACTCCATGGACTTAAAATAATGGTCAGGGGCAGAAGTTTTGAAATGGGAAGTGGGATTTCTTTGAACTTGAATATTTGATATTTAGATTTATTGATCAAAAATTCAAAATATCTCACTTCAACATCAAAAACTTCCCATTTCTCACATCAAGACATCTAGCAAAAAACATGAAATTTTTTAACAAAAAAGCTCTCCATAATTACCATATCCTGGAACGGATTGAGGCCGGAATTAAGCTTTTTGGCCACGAGGTCAAATCAATCAGGGCAGGAAGAGTGGAACTGGGACAATCTCATGCCAGGATTCTAAACGGGGAGGTATTTTTAATTAATGCCCATATTCCCGCTTATCAGAATGCTCCCATTAAGGATTATGATGCCAATAGGACCAGAAAATTACTGCTTCATAAAAACCAGATTCAAAACCTTTTTGGTAAATTATCCGGCCAAAAGGCCGCCTTGATCCCGGTGTCAATTTATACGGAAAGGAACTTGATTAAGGTAGAGTTAGGTTTAGGTAAAAGTAAAAAAGAGTTTGATAAACGAAAAGTTATTAAGGCTCGGGATCATCAGAGAAGAATTGAGCAAGAGCTGAAGGGTAGGGAATAATATTGGTGGAGACGAGGGCATTGAGCCCTGTGTGCACTAACAATTTAACAACATCTACAAGCGTAGTCAGCAAATTTTTAAGTATTGAATGTAACCTACTGACGGGAAATTCAATACTTGATTGAGTTGTCTTAAATCCCGATAGATCAAACAAAACTATCGGGACAGCAA
>CAYRCR010000020.1:0-10874 GCA_964422835.1 uncultured Gammaproteobacteria bacterium | reverse complement strand
AGCTCTAAACCCATGGGCGGCACTGCGTGCCGCCCCGCCAACTCGGGACTCTGTGCGAATATATGACTTCGCTCGAACATATTTTACCAAAAATTACTAACACTTCCTAGTCGCAATCGTCGCTCGGCAGCGTCGGCAAGGAAAAGGGGTTAAAGGGGAAAAGGAATTGCCGACTGCTGCCTTCGCTTTCATCGACGCATTGTATCGTCGATGCTCAGGCCTCGCTCCGCTCGGCCTTCGCAACATATTGTCGTTGCTTGGTCGCCTCCCTCCTTCGCCTTCGGCTTCGGACGGGCAGGTCGGCGACCTCGCTCCCATCAGCGTTGGAAATTTTCGCTAAAAAAGAAAGGGGAAGAAAAAGGAAGAAATTATTTATAGTGTCCTTGTCCCAACCCTCCCATACGCGGACACTTTTGCTCCCTTAAAAACAAAATTCAAAAGTCAAAAACAAAGGGGAGAAACAAAATGAGAAATTCAAAAGATAATTTTATATAGTTGGTACTAAATTCCAAACCCCCACCCAACCCATTTTTAATTGTGGCGGCACCCCCGCTTTTGGGCGAGAGGTCGCCCTAGGGGGCGACTCGCCGATATCATTGGTTTTCTATTATGGCTTTACAGTCTCTACCACGGCGAGGAGCGAAAAACAAAATTGCCTTCGGCCGCTCCTCGCCTTCCTTTTTTCTGTTTTAGTATCGCCTGCCGTTGCGGGGGTATTCCGCTTTCGCCCCCGCCGCGAATTTATACCCTTATCTCGTGTCCCACCGCTTGCTCGCTCTTAAGAGCTTCGCTACGTAACTAATTCCGATGGCTCGCCCCGTCTTTTTTTGAAAACATTTAGTTATTCTCACGGGGCTCGCGTTTGTCGGGCTGCCTATCCGAGATTTTCTTTTAGTTCCTTACTTGAAAGTTTTTGCTGACGGCAGCCCTCCTTTAAGTAAAATTATCCCGAAGGGGCGGGGGCGTCGGAAACGCCACAATCCTAGGTTTATCTTTTTCCCAAGCCTTGACCATTTTCCCCCAATTTGGGCAAAATTTATGATATATTGAATTCATGAAGCCTAAACTTCGTTTACCTTTCAATGGAGATTATCCAGTTACTTTTGGATTCGGTGCAGTTTCAGACAATGAGGAAATCAAAAAGAAGTTTCAGGAATGGGGAATAACAGGACATCATGGTATAGATTACGGACTTTCGGAGGGAACAGAAGCTGTAGCAGCAGACACAGGAAAAGTTATCCAATCAGGAGACAATGGAGAATGGGGAATATCCGTAACTTTGGAACATCCATGGGGTCAAAGTATCTATGCACATCTCAAAGAAACAAAAGTAAATGTTGGGGATGAGGTAGAAGTTGGAAAACCAATTGGATTATCTGGAAAAACAGGAGCAGCTTTTGGAGAGCATTTACATTTTGGGATTAAACTCAAAGATGCTGACGCAAACAATGGATATTTAGGTTTTTCTGATCCCTCACCATATTTTGGAAAACTGGAAGAAACAAAACCGGAGAAAAAACCAGTTGATGAAAAGCCCACAGAAACTCCACCGCAAGAAACTAAACCGACTGAAGAACCCTCATCCCCCCAATCATCCCAATCTCCCGAACCTCCTTTACCCGCCGAAGCTTCAGCGAAGGAGGGCCAACAAAAACAAGAGCCGGAAGTTAAAGAAATTATAAAAGAAGTAATTAAAGAAGTTCCGGTTGTTAATCAGGAAGAAGTGAACAAACAAGTTGAAGAAAAATTACAAGAGAGATTAAAAACAGAACAGGATGAAAGAAGAAAATTAGCCAATGAAGCAAGAACGCAGAGGAAAAAAGATAACCTCAATCAGATTTTGGAATTTGTGAGAGAAAGAAAAGTTGTTACCAATGATGACATTCGGGATTTACTCCATGTTTCAAGAAGTGCAGCAACAAATTACCTTACAGAATTAGTAGACCGTGGTATGCTCAAGAAGATGGGAGAACGGGCTGGAACAAAGTATTCAGCTTAAAAGTTTTGACCAAATACGCCCATTTTGGGCAAGATCAAACAAAAAAGCCTAAATTATGAAATCAAAACTCATCACAGTTCCAGAAGAATTGCTAAAAAATATTTTACCCTTTGTTAAAGGATCAAAGTTTGAAAAGGAAATCAAAGAGCTTTTGGAAAATACAGGAAAATATCAATCTCAAAATATTTCATATTTCCCAATGAAAGGAAAAGTTGAACGAGTTGTTGATGGAGATACTATTGTGTTGGCTAATGGTTCAGTTGTCCGATACGTTGGAATTACTGCTCCGGAAAACAACGAGCCTTTTGAAAAGCAATCTTCAGAAGAAAACAAAAAGTTAGTTGAAGGAAAATCTGTTATCCTTGAGTATGATAATTACAAAGGAGATAAGTTTGGCAGAATCTTGGCGTATGTGATTGTAGACGGCAAAAATGTTTCGGTCGAAATGGCAAGAAAAGGATTAGCTCAAGTTGTAATTTATCAGAAAAAGAAACCATTTATTTATGCAAAAGAATTACTGAATGCCCAAACCGAGGCGAGAAAAAATCGTCGAGGGATTTGGAGTAAATAGCTTTGTATTGACGTTGTACTTTGCTACAATGGTACAAGAGTAGAAGGTTACAAGATTACTAGGATAAAATTATGAACAAACCGAATTTAGAAAAAGATAAAAAGCTAGTTGCTGAAGCTTTGCAAAAATTAAAATCTTCAAAAGATTTATCCGCTTTTGTTGACGATCTTTTTTCCGAAGAAGAAATCTTAGATCTTGCTCAAAGAATCAAAATTGCAGAACTCATTCTTGACGGCAAAACCTACGATGAGATAGCAGAGCTTGTAAACGCTAGTACTTCTACTGTCTCTAAGGTCGGTCAGGTAATTAAGTACGGCAAGGGTGGACTACAAAAAGCATTAGGAAAGAAAACGAAAGGGGGTGTTAAAAAATGACAATGGAAGTTACATTGCTTCATGTTATTACTGGATTGATTGGTGGTCTTATCCGAGGTTTAGTTGGAATAACCAAAAACCAGACATTCACTCCTGATAAATTTACCTTTCAATGGAAATACTTTGCAACAACCATGTTTGTTTCAGCAGTAGTTGGTGTAATGTCTGGTATTATTGCCGATGGAGATTGGAGAATATCTTTGCTTGCAGGTTACGCTGGAACAGATTTCCTAGAGAATCTTTACAGATTGAGGTTTGCGCAATTTTTTAAGGTAGGCTGAATTGGACTACAGGAAACTATCCCCTAAATTTGCTAGAATAGATTTGTGGCAACAGATATGCAACCAGAAAGAGAAGGAGAATCCCAACAAAGGCTGGAGGATCAAAGTCCTGGAGCAACAGATAGAATTAACCGTTTTTTACAAACTGGTTGGAACTCTGCCCTGCAAACAGATCAATTTGAAATAGCAGAAGCAGCGCGAGGCCAAGTAAGCTCTTTAAAAAATTGGCGGGACGCTGCTCACAGATCACCATTTCCTGAATTTTATCAGTTAATAGAAGCAGGGACACTTCTTAATCAAGCTTCTGCCACACCCACTGAACGGGCAGCGGTTGTTGACCAACTTAGTATAAATGCTCAACATTTCCCTCCTCGGGTACGTGATTTATATACTGCCCTTCTTACTAAACTTGATGGAAGCACTCATACACCTAATGCAAATGAGGAAATTGCAAGAATGACAGATTCCCAACTTAAGGAACTTGAAGAATCCGGAGACTTGCGTGTTTTGCAAAATCCATTTGTACCATGGAACGTTAAATTAAACCGAATGGAAACGAGAATAGAAAGTGAGCTAAAAGGAAGAAGGGATTTAGATAAAAGAGATAAACGGCTTCAAGAAGCTACTCAGCAAACTGAAGCTCCTAAAGTAGATCGTCCTCCTGATGCAAGAGATGAAAGTAAACCTGGCATGGACGAGATGCAAAGGTTAAAAGAAGGAGAACAAGCACCTGCTATTTGGTCAATTAGCCCTGCTTATGGTGGCTACTATAAAGAGCAGTCATTTGATACTTGGGATGCCCATACAAATACCTGGAGACAGTCAAAATATGATTTTAAAGAACCATATATTAGCCCTGATGATCTTAGAAATCCTCAAGACCCTGTTGTAATGACTGCTATTGTTCCAGCTGGACGCTCTGCCCGTCTTCCCTCCCCTTATACTTATGAATATCTTCAAGTTCTTGAAGGTAATGGTCAAGTCTTAATAGATCAGAATGATGATTTTATTGTTAGGTCCACAAGTAGACAGGATACGCTGGTAAAAATTCAAAAAACTGCTATTGAGAAAGAACATCAAATAGTAATATCTCGTGAAGAACCACAAGTTATTCTCATACCCTCAACCTTTACAGAAGAAACAGAAGAAAAATTAAAGGAGGTACAAAATACCAGAAAGACAACTAATGATAAAGCAAGAGCTTTATCTGCCTATACTAGGCGCCACTTAAAATACTCCAATGACAGTTCTTTAAACTCAGTTTATAACAGTGATTCGGATGGATATGCAGGATCAATTGATAAACACAAAATGGCCGATTGTGATGTAGCTAATACTTACTTTGCAGCACTTTGTGCAAAATTGGGCATTAAAGCACGACACGCAGTTGGTCATATGGTTAAGGGAAAAGATAGTGAAGGTAATGCCAGAATTACCTCTGGAACAGGCCATGCTTGGACTGAGGTTTATGATGAACATAGTCAAAAATGGATTAAAATTGATGCTACTCCACCAGGTGATCCTCAGTTGGAACAAGATGAACAGGGAGAAGGAATTCCGGGCGATTATGGAGATGAAGAAGCAATTGGTCCAACCGATGAAGAGCTACAACAATTAGAAGAAAAACTTAGCCAGGTAGCAGAAAACCTAAGTTACACTGATAAAGAAAGGCAACTTGCAGAAGCAACGGGTGTAGGGCTAAAAAAAGCAAGACAAATACTTAAAGAGATCCAGGAAGCTGAAGAAACTAGGTTGCCTAATGGAGAAAGAATTGTAGATGTTCTATCTCAAGTTTGGACACTTCTTGCAGAATCCAGAATACGTTATCAACAGGAGTATACAGGACCTGTCAGAAAGAGGGAGGGAGGAGAAGAGATAGATGATATAGTTGCCCATAAAATCGGTATTACGGCTGGTGAGACTGATCCAGCCTCGAGAAGAAGAGAGCAACAGCAAGTAATCGTGGAACAAGTAATGAGCGCCTTACAAGTCCGCATTATCGGGGATAAATCAGGTTCAATGGGTCAAACAGTGGATGGTGTAACTAAATGGAATTTACAAAGACGTGCTATGTACCTGATTCTCTCTTCTTTGGATAGAGCAGAGAAAAATTTTGTTAGAGTAAAAGCCCGTATGCGTGAACCGTTAGATGTTTATAGTCAAGTTATATCTTTTAGAAATAAAAGTGATATAGATGAAGATAAACCCTTGTCTAATGAATTTTCTCCAGAGAATAAAGTTAGACTTTGGAAGAGTTTAGGAAACCAGGGATTTGGGAATGGAGATGTGCCAGCTCTAAATTTTTTGCTTGATCAAATACAAAAAGAGCAAGAGGAGATAATTGCTCAAGGGAAAAAAGATAATACACTCCGTGTCATTATTGCCTGTTCTGATGGGATGCCAGATGATCCAGCAGGCGTACAACAAACAGCTCAAAAACTTGGTGAATTTGGGGCAGTTGTAGTAGGCGTTGGATTAACAGAAACTGCCTCGCAAGTTCCTATTATTTTTAATACCCCTCACTCCAGCGGAGATTTGGCAAGAGATTTAAATGATTTACCAGCAATTGTAGCAAAGCATGTAGTTATGGAAGCCATAAAACTTTTTCCAGAACGTGCTAGAATGCAATATCAACGTGCTATAGAATCTATCCTTGCTAAATTCAATCACATTGGCTTAGAATAAATTTATGCCGGATCAAACTATGGTTGAAAATTTGGTACATAAAACTACAAAAGAGATTCATCCTGAGGAACACACCCGACGAGTACACCAGCTTCAAAGAATTATTGATGGACGTGTACTATCAAGCTCACCTGACTCTCAGCAGATTGATATTGGTAATACCTTTGATACGCTTCCACCCAGGGAGAGGGCAGATCTGCTTTACGATAAGCTCATGGCCTTTGCCATTACAGAACGTATCATAAGGCAGGAGGGAAAAAGTAATCCGGATGTAAAACCAGAACCTGTTGATCCATATTTAGTAGCTGAAATAAGAACGTTATGGCAAGACCCCCAAACGAGAAATTTGTTTGTTGAAAGCGCGGGTGAAGCCTTAATTGACAAAAAACTCTACCGAGTATCTGAAACAGGGAAAAAATGGAAAGAAATTAACGCAGATATTGCTGATACTCGTCGAGTATTTGAGGAAGAAACAAGGAGATTATTTCTGCAACATGTTACCCGTCCCGATCAAATTTCAGCAGCTACAGGAAGAACAGCTAGATTAGCTAAAGAATTAATTAATCTACAACAGGAGAAACGAAAAACTATCACTCTAGATGGGTTACCCCATACCGCTGAGAATACTGATGTAGCAGCAAACATTATGCATGAAACTTTAAGTATGTATCATAATCAGCTAAATCAAGGTTTTGTCTGGCTTCCAACCCGTCTGGATATTCATGTTAGTACTCTCCAATCATTACAAAATGCCCGTTGGCCAGTACTTCGGGGAGAAGCAGGAACAGGTAAATCAGAACAAGCCGACGCGGCAGCCTTAGTTTTAACAGGAGAACAACCTACTCATTTAGCTGCCAGTGACAAAACCGGAGAGAGACAGCTAATTGCTGATAAAGAGATCGATCCTTCGGGTGGAAGCTATGAGCTCTATGGTCAAGCGATGCAAGCTGCAACCGGTTACAATGATTCTAGGCAATCTGAATCCACATTTAAAACTGGCAGAATGGTAAGGATTGATGAATCGGGACGGTTAGGCAAAGACGGATATTCGACTATTAAAGAGCTTCGACAAAAAAGACCAGCAACCCCAAAAGATATCCAAAACTTTAAAGAAGGTAAAACTATTGATCCTGATAAGCTGCTTCATGGAAAACCAGTATTGCCAGGTTTTGCTGCAATTCTTGCTACCAATCCTGAAGGATCACGTTACCCAGATAGAACAGAGCCCGATGCTGCTCTAAGACGTGAGCTTTCCTATATTACCGTTGATTATCCAGATATGTCTCCTACAAACCCAGAACTCTATGAATTTATGCTTGCAGCCTTAATGGATAATAACCAGCATATTGCTGCTGCAAAAGAAGAGCTAGCACCCGCTTATACCTTAATGGCGAGAAATGACAAACTGCCTGACGGAAGACAGGTCCAAGCTGAGCAGCAGCTCATAATAGATGAAAATGCCCCTATGCATGGAACTTTATATAGATTAAGCCATGCCATAAGAGCTCTACAGGATTCATTTATTGCAGGCAATCAAGGGATAGCTTCGGGTGAGACATTGCATTTTGAAACTCAAAACGATGGAGTAATTAAAATTATGGAGGTTGGTGGTGAACCTCTTACTTTATCTAATAGCACTATCACTTTAGGAGAGATATCCAGTTGGATGCAGGGTTTTAGGGATAGACGCTTGAAAGATGACCCGAACTATCAAGTTGACACCTTGACCGAATGGGTGCAACTTAAATTAAAAACTTACCTTAACCAAGTAGATGAAATTGACAAGGATAAGATAGAAGCAATCTTTAATTATTTTCATCTTTTTGATCCAGTCCCTGATTTATCTCATGCAAGGCCACTTACCCCAAAGGATATTGGGTATTTGTCTCCTCGGGTGCCCAGACCTCTTCATCTTGATCTTTCAGCTGAAGCAGGAAGACCTATGACAGAGCCACCCGCTCAAGTGCCAACACCTGATTTACATACCGATATAAGTGGTCTTTTAGAAGATAGTTCCCGTATCTTGATCAAGCCAGGTGTTTTAGATTTTGAAAGGGAAGGGAGAGCAATTTCTCTAAGAAATGGTTCCTTAGTAACACTTGGTGGAGAGAAATTCCGTTTTGCGGGTTTTTCTCCTGATGGCAGACCCATTGTGCGTTTGGCAAATGAAGATTTATATAGAGTAGTTGATCTAGAGCAGCTTAAAAAAGAAGGTGAATTTAACTTTGTTCTGCAGGAAGCAGAAACACTTTTTGGTCAAGATTTCTTGGGTCCAGAGCAAATAGAAAAGGCTTTTGGTATAAAAATTGATGATGTTCCGGAGATCCAGTTTAGCTTAGATGAATTAAGGCAGGCTAAAGATCGTGGCGAAATGCTGGTTCTTTATACTGATAAAGCTCCAGATGGTCAGTCTTTAACCATGGAAAAGATGTTTGTTCTTCTAAAGCCACAATTTGATAAAGATGGCAAAGGTGGGGTTTTATATAATACAGAGTGGTGTCGGGATGAAGATTTCTTTAAAAAAGAAGCGCCAAAAGCTAAATGGGGATTAGTAGGAAAGGATTTCATTCCCAACTCTACCGATAAAAACTACTTGCAGCAAACAGAAGCTTTAGCTGATTTTGTCAAAAATACTGTCTTTAAAGGTCAACCTATACCTCCTGAGTATCAAGAGGCCATTAGGGAGTTTGAGATACAAAAAGGTGATATTGGCAAACTCTTAGGTAGCGATTGGGGTGAGGCTGGAAAAAGATTAGCTGCCTTAAAGTTAACACAGATGACTAGAACTTCTCCTGTTGAAGATGCCTATCGTCTTTTGGCTTATTTCCAAAATAGTGGTGATAAATTACTTCCTGCAACAGTTAACTGGACTAATAGGCGTACGTCCGATGGCGACTTCGTTTATCTCGGTGGCTTTGACTCGGGCGGGGTGAGCGTGAGCTACTGGTATCCTGGCCTTCAGAATCCGGGCATTGGCGTTTGTTTCTCCCGGTAGTTGGTACTTGATTTCTTGGTTCCTTGGTTCTTTACCCCGCAAAGTGGGGTCGCTCAAAATTTTTGAAAAGATAAATCCTACTCAGTCAACCAAAACCAGATCAGATTTTGCAATTTCTGCTTAAATTTATAAGTATTGGCATGAGTAAGATAACCCAAATATGACTGAATTGTTTGATTTAGAATATCTTCAGTAATCTTGCCTCTTTTGTATTCCTTAATTCTTCTTCTGATTTTCTTTATTAGCCTTCTCTTAGTTTTTGTTCTTGGAAGAATATGATAAGGGAAAATAATATAACCCAGGAAATCTATTCCACCTACCAGTTTCTTAAAAAGAATTTTATCAGGGTGTAGTTCCAAATCCAGCTCCTTCTTTAAAAATTCTTTAACAGGAGTAACTAAATTCTCAAGATAATTTTTATCATGAGAAAGGAACACAAAATCATCAGCGTAACGGATATAATATTTAACCTTAAGTTTGTGTTTAATAAACTGATCTAAATCATCAAGATAAATATTTGAAAAAAGTTGAGAAGTCAAATTTCCTATAGGTATGCCTTTTTTATTTGATAAATCATCAGCTCTATCTGAATAAAAGCTATTAATAATTTTATGGAGCAGATCTAGAAAATCTTTATCTTTAATTCTTCTGTTAAGAATCTCAAAAAGGATTTGTTGGTTAACTGATGCAAAAAACTTTTTGACATCACACTTTAAAGCCCAACAAGTTCTGGTATTATTACGGCTGGCCTTAAGTGCCATTTTTTGAAGAGCAATAACCCCTCTATGTGTACCCTTATTTTTGCGGCAAGAATATGAATGTGCATAAAAGGTCTGCTCGTAGATTATCTCTAAAACGATGCTTACAATATGATGAACAACTCTATCTGAAACAGTTGCTTTATGAATCAGACGTATTTTAGGATCACGGACATAAAAACCAGTATAGCCTCCTGGCCTGTATGTTTTTTGCTTCAAAGATGTATATAAATTACTGAGGTTTTCTTCCAAATTACTTTGGAAAATAATTACATCTTTCTTTTTCTTCTTACCTACTAAAAATTCCTTCCAACCACGAAAAATGTTTTTCTTTGTGATAAGCTTAGGGTACAAATTATGCTGGATTTTCATGCTTCATGGCAGGATATTCCTATTTTTACTAAAACTTATCAGCTTTATAAGACTTTCTATGAGATTTTAGCAATAATGCCTAGAAAGGATAGATATGCCTTAGGGCAAAAGTGTGAGATGGCTATACTTGAAGTTTTAGAGGCAATAGTAGTTGCAAGTAATCTTTCTAAACAAGAAAAGTTACCTATTCTAAAAAAAGCCAGTATGAAGCTTGATATAGTCAGGGTATTTTTAAGGTTAGCCAAAGATGTAAAAGCTATAGAAAATAAAAAATATCAGCTATTAGAATCTCAAACCGAAGAAGTAGGTAGAATGTTAGGCGGCTGGATTAAATCCTCAGGTTGATTATCTTATTTTTATTATGCTACTCTAAATTTGCCCAGAATTCTGCTTGGCAAGTACAAGCAGGAGCGTGGCATTAATTGATGAAACTACTTGCCCTTTTCTAGTGCAGATATACTGCCGGATAAAATACAAAGGAGATATTTTTTAGTAAATCCTTGGTGAAAAGAGGGAAAGGGGCAACTGAAGCGTACGTCCGATGGCAACTTCGTTTATCTCGGTAACTTTGACTCGAACGGGGTGAACGTGAACAACTGGAATCCTGACAATCAGAATCCGAACATTGGCGTTTGTTTCTCCCGAAAGTCTCATCAAAAAATAAAGCCCTCTTTGAACAAAGGGGGCTTTGTAGTTTCGAGTGAATGTAGCTTGAGTCTTAAAAGTATTACACAGACAAAAGTTACTCAAAAGAAGTGGATCATAAAGAACTAAAAGTAAAACGGCGAAAATTTCCAACGCTGATGGGAGCGAGGTCGCCGACCTGCCCGTCCGAAGCC
>CAYRCR010000019.1:0-11704 GCA_964422835.1 uncultured Gammaproteobacteria bacterium | reverse complement strand
TGAATCAAACGCATTATATTTTCAGTTGGCAGTAGTATTGGGTCTGGCTGCCGGGGTAGGTTTTTTTGTCAGGTTCTTGAAATTACCGCTTCTGGTAGCCTATCTTTTGGCAGGAGTTATCCTGTCTTTTGCTCAAATTTTTGACCTTCATACATCACAAGCTTTAACTTTCCTCCCTGAAATTGGCATTGCTTTTGTACTTTTCTTTGTGGGTATGGAGCTTGATTTAAAAGAAATCAGGTTTTTGGGTAAAGCAGTAGCAATAGCCAGTTTGGGGCAAATTGTTATCTCACTAATTGCCGGATTTATAATTGCCCAGTTTTTAGGGTTCCCTGAAACGGAAAGCATTTTTTTGGGGATTGGCCTGGCCTTTTCCTCAACCATAGTGGTTGTAAAAATGCTCCTTGAGAAAAAAGATTTGAATTCCCTTTACGGCAAACTTTCTGTCGGGATCCTTTTAATAGAAGATTTGGTGGCAATAGTACTTTTGATGATGATGACGGTTGGCAGCTCGGTTTTAAACCTAGGCCTGCAAAACAGCCTGCCGATTCTGACACTTCTTCTTAAAGGCGGTGCTTTATTACTTTTGGCTTTGGGGCTGTCCCGTTATGTTTTGTCCAAAATTTTTACTGCAGCAGCCAAGTCTGCCGAGCTCCTGTTTCTTTCAGCCATTGCCTGGTGTTTTATCTTTATCACTATTTCGGTTATGTTGGGTTTTTCGGTGGTAATCGGGGCATTTTTGGCCGGCGTTGCACTCGCCTCTTCCCCTTACCACTTTGAAATACAGGGAAAGGTCAAACCTCTCCGCGACTTTTTCGTAACCCTATTCTTTATCTATCTCGGATCACAGGTGGTATTTGAAGATCTTAGTAAGGTTGCCCCTCTGATTGCTATTTTTACGGCGTATGCGCTTATAGTTAAGCCAATCATTTTCTTGCTGATTTTGGGGGCTTTTGGCTTTAAAAAACATACCATTTTTCAAACTGCCATTAATTTGTCTCAAATTTCCGAGTTTTCACTGATAGTGTTAATTGTGGGGCTAAAGCAGGGGATAGTATCACAGGAAGCTTTGACTGCCATGGCCTTGACCGGTGTAATTTCCATTATTTCCTCAACAATTTTGATTGCTTTCTCAAGGCAGATTTATAATTTTATCCTGCCTGCCGTGGCTTTTTTTGAAAGCCAGGCTTTAACCCACCGTACGGAGGATAGAAGCCAGGAGGTGGAGATGGAGGATCATGTACTTTTGGTGGGTGCACACAGGATGGGCGGGGAAATCATGAAATTTTTGAAAAGGCAAAAAATTCCCTTTCTGGTTTTGGATTTTAATCCGGAAACTGTAGAGAATTTAATGGAGCAGAAAAACCATGTAGTTTACGGGGATTTGGGAGATCCGGAAATTCTGGAATTTTTAAATCTGGAAAAGAGTAAAATGGTAATTTCTACAGCTTCAAACCTTGACGATAACTTAATGCTGCTGTCGGAAATGAAAGTGAGAAAAGCCAAAGCTGTAGCAATTGTCAGGGCATCATCTGCCCCCGATGCGGAAGAGCTCTACCGGGCCGGGGCGGATTATGTAATACTTCCGGCTGTGGTTTCAGGTGATTTTGTGGCCCATATTCTGGAAGCCCACTGGCCCAACATGGAATTTTTCAAAAAGCGCGCCTCGGTAGAGCTTGAAAAACTCGCCCACTCCCATTTGTCTTTTGAATAAATTATCAAGGCAAATTGCATATAAGCTTATCCTGGAGTAAAATAGCTCCCTATGACCGAACTTAGCTTTCTTCCATTTCTTGTCACATATAATGTGCTCGAAATTGCGCGGATAAGAACGGGGGTAATAGGAGATCATATTTCACATAAGAGAGAAGACCAAGAACAAGCTCTGGAAAGTGTATTTTCTATGGCTCCATGGTTAAGAAGCCAGCGCCCAATTCTGTATCATCCAATGTCTCAGTGTTTAGAAATAGCCTCAGATATTTTGGAAACACATACCAACTTAATGGAGCCGCTAAATGGAAGAATTGAGCGTTCTGGCCGATGCCCTCGAATAATTTCGGCGCAAGAATTTTCTTCCGGCGAATTATTTGAATTTATGGGGATAAGATATATAAAGATAGATGGATTACTATTGAGTTCAATAATTAATGATCCCTTAGAATTAAAAGATTATAGTTTCTTAGTAGTGGCAGGTTACTGTGTCCTAGATGCCGACTTCCGTCAGTCTTAATATCACACACCAGAGGTGCAACATCTATAGCCTGCCTCTTGATTTAGTTTTCACGATTTTCTAAACTAAATATATGGGTATTTTGGGTAGGTTTAAAAAACTAATACTTTTTGGTTTGACTGCCGTGGCGGGATTACTTTTGACTCTGGCAGGTTTGGGACTGATTGAACTTTCATTAAGCTTAATTTTGTATGCCGGGCTAGCCTTACTTTTTGTGGCAGTTTTGCTATATTTTTTTGGATAGGAGGTGAATTTATGGGTTTTGGATCATTTTATAAAGGTGAAAAAAAGAAGAAGAAAAAAGGAGAAGGGAGTGCAAGGAGCAGTTTTGCGCCCGTTTTTACCCAGCCCCAGGTTATAGGCAAGGGTAAAAATAAGATATAAATCCCAATGAGAAGATCTGCCCGTAAAAGATTGCAAAAGCGTGGTGCGGAATTTAACGGCGTCAAACTGGGGGTTGTTGCCTTATCTATTCTCGCATCTCTTGTAATATTTGGCAAAATACTTGATTTTACGGTTCATCTGAATGAACCTTTTGCCCCTGATTCAACCAAAACAGCAAGACTTTTTAAATGGGAAGGCCGGGAAAATCTTAATTTGGCTATCAAGTCAGATAGCACTTATGTTGTATCTTTTAATCCTGTTCAAAAGACAATTACGGCAGTAAAAATCCCGGACCAAACTTTTACTCTGGTGCCTTTTTCCTTTGGGTTTTGGAAAATGGGCAGTGTTTACTCACTGGGCCAGTCTGAAAAAGTACCAGTTGGGGCAAACTTAATAAAAGACACTACGGCTGCGGTGTTGGGGGTTCACGTTGACGGCTATCTTTTACCAGAAGGCAAATTTGCAAGTTTGGACATTAATAAGATTCTGGATGAACTCCGCTCCAACCCTGTTTCTTCTTTTAGCCTGCTCCGAAATAGTAAAACAGACCTGACCTCTCGGGAACTCTGGAGCCTAATTTGGGGGGTGCGTGGAGTCCGTTTTGATAAAATAAAAACTTTTGACCTGGAAAATTTAAACCTGGTTAAAGAGGAAATATTGGCTGATGGAAGCCAAATTTTACGGCCCAATCCGGCAGAGATCGACCGTTTTGTCCAAACCAATTTTGAAAGTTCGGGCCTTAAGGATGAAGGTTTGTCTATTGGCATTTATAATGCCACAGACCACCCGGGTTTAGCAGAAAAAGCTGCCAGGATGATTTCCAATATGGGGGGAAGGGTGATTTTTACTGCTAATGCCGATTTGCCTCTTGGAAAAAGCGCTGTTTCCGGTGAGCCTTCTAAAACATCGCGGTTTCTGTCTCGAATTTTTGCTCCAAGCCAGGGTAAAAAAGAAATGCAAGGACAAAATAGGGCTGATATTAATGTATTTTTGGGGGAAGACTACTTTTTAAGGTATAATACCCCTTGATGACTCTTTGGATTATCCTGGCTGCTGTTATAGTGGGCATCTCGTTTATTCTTGCATATTCTTCCATGAGGGATTTGCAGGAAAGTCCTAAAGATTTTAATTTAACATATGGCTTGTATCTTATCCGTAGGGAGGATGGTTTAACAGAAGCCCTGCTTGAAAAAGTGCATCAGGAGCTGACTCCCGAAAGAGCGCTTATCTCCTTTGAAGGGCTGATGAAAGGGACAAAGCGGGCTTTGACAATCTTTGGGCCCGCTGCCATCCTTCGCGCCTTTATAGTCCCTTTGGACCTATTAGAGCTTGAAGACTACAGTAAACAAAGTGAAGAGACAAAAAAGGCAAGATTTTGGGAGGCGGGTTTTAAGAAGGGAGTAAGCCAGTCTGTTGCTTTTCCGGAACTTTTACCCAATGAACAGATTTGGAGACAAGTTCTGCTTTTGCCTAAAAAAAATGGAGGATGGTTCTCTGTTATGAGGACTGCAGTTTTGGCAGAAGATAATTTAAGGGCAGAAAAGCTTGAAAAAATGGAGCTGGAAGCAGAAGGAAAATCCGGTTTGATTACTATTCCGGAAGCTTATTCTGATCTACAGTTTGGAAAGTTTTATCATGAAAGGTCAACAAGCAGGAAAATTCTCTATGGCGCGGAAAATAAGGATGTGGTTAACCTTCTAACCTAAACGCTCTCTTCATCATCAGTATTTATTTCTATCTCATTTTCTCCGTCACGGTCAATAATAATATTGTTGGAGGAAAGAGCAGACAGGGAAGGCGCACTATCCAAAAACGACGGCTGGTTTTTAAACCGTGAGGACCGGTATACCTCCTGAATAATGATCGAAAGACTGTTGATTTTAATAGTCTTAATATAAGCCTGATATTTACTACCGCCATGGATGAGGCGCAAGAGGTGATGGGATAAATCGTCCGGCAATACACCAAGATAGCCTCCTGCATTGTCAGTTATGGAAATAGTGCGGTTTTTAGGGACTAAATTGACCGGTATACCGGACGAAAGCAGGGATAATTTATGAGGCTCTGCTATCTTTAGTAGCCCTATTACCTTAGTTTTGCCCGGCTCTTCCAGAAAAATATCCCCTGAAACCGGGCTTCCGTATATTTGGCCATTCATTTGGTTATTCATTTTTTGGGGCTTGCTTTTTTTAAAAGTCTCAATTCTTTTTAAGAATTTGGCTGCAATCTGATTATAAGGGTCGCATTTCAGGGCAGCCTCAAAGTTTTTTTTGGATTTTAATAAGTTTCCCAGTTCAAAATAGGCCCGGCCCAAACGGTTTAGGGCATCAGCCGAGGCAGGACTGCAAGAGATAATTTCTTGATTTAACCTGACAGCCTCTTCCCAGTGAGACGTGAGAGCCGCATCAATGGCTTGTTTGGTGAGGGCAGAAGAGGAATCATCCATTACTTGGGGAGTATATACCAGTTTTGAAAATGTTTGCAAGATAGCAAAAGGTATGATAGACTATAAGTCTTGCAAATATGCCTAAAGAAACTTTTCAAACTTTGGAATTTTTGGAAACAGCTATTAAGGAGGGTGCCCATTTAAAACTGCCGGAAGTAAAGAAGGGAAAGATTTCTCCGGAACAATGGATAAGGCAGAGAAATATTTTGGGCATTTATTTTGGCAGCCCGGCGGTCCTTTCAGATATCAGCCGGATGTATGGATTTACGAATAAAGAAAGGCCCAACAAACTACTCAAGACAGGTATCAAGCATCTGTGGCAGAATTGTTCAAAAAAAACTCAAAGGGAATTTCCTGAATCGGGATTAGGAACTGGCAAACCGCGCCTCAAAAAAAAACATGGTAAAGAAAAAACTGTCCGGGCCGACCAAATTTTGCTGGAGGAATTGCCAAAAACCCAGGATCCGGATGAACTTAACAAAATAATGTCCGGCATGGGGCGAAAATTCTTCCTTAGAAATCGCGGACATGAAAATTCTCTTTTTATATCTGTCCAAAAACTGGCTTTATCGGCCGATTTTCATTTTCCTGCTTCCAAAACTCGCCTTTTTGCAGGAGCGCTGGAAAAAGCCAATATCGCTCACAGGAAAATAAAACATGAGGTCAAGTCAGGGCCGCAGGCGGGAGTATATTATTACTATTATATGCTGAATAGGGAGGCGGATAAAGCAAAAGCCAGGGATGCTTTTATGCAGGATCCCGGTTTAACGCCTTTCTGCGTCAATTCAGTTGAGCAAATTTATGGAGAATCTGTTGCTAAATTGCCTACTCTTTGGGCCTTACAGGGTGAATCATATAAAAGCATCAGCCCTCTTCTTCGCCGATTTGGCATATTCCCGGGAACAGGGACTCCTAAAGTTGAGAAACTACTGGAAGGATGCCCTGAACCTATTTTCCGCTACACCCGTCCCAATTCCCATGACCGGGAAAGAATGTTTTTTTATCCTGTTGACCAGGAAGAAGCTTTGGCAGTTTTCATTAAAGAAAAACAGAGTAGAACTTGAAAAATTACCGCTAAATGCCAAACATCCCGCGGCCTTGAAAAAAGAGCAGGTAAAAGGTATTATCTAAAAGCTATGTCGGGGCATTCCAAGTGGTCAACAATTAAAAGACAAAAGGGTGTGGCGGATATCAAACGGGGACAAACTTTTACTAAAATTGCCAATGCTATTACCATTGCGGCGCGGGCTGGGGGTTCAGGGGATCTCAATTCCAATCCAAGGCTTCGCTCGGCTCTTGAAGAAGCCAAAGAAGTTAATATGCCGAAAAGTAATATTCAAAGGGCAATTGACCGGGGCTTAGGTAAATTACCCGGGCAAACTTTGGAGGAAGTTGTGTATGAGGGCTTTGGGCCGGGCAAAGTAGCTTTTTACATTGAGGGGGTTAGTGATAATAAGCTCCGTACCAATCAGGAAATCAGGAACATATTTGAAAGGGTGGGGGGAACTTTGGGTGGGCAGGGGTCAACCGCATACATGTTTGATAAGAAAGGTATAATAAAAGTTCAAAGTTCAAAGTTCAAAATTAAAAATGAAGAGGAAGAAACACTGGAGCTTATTGACCTTGGGGCAGAGGATATCGAAAGTTTTGACGAAGAAGAACCCCACTCCGCTGAAGTCATCGACCATGAGGTTCAGACCGAATTGGCTTCGCGGGGCAAACAGCGAAAGTATTTAGTATATGTGGAGAGCCCGGAAATAAATACTATGGGTACAAAAATTACCCAGGCAGGGTATACTGTTGAATCCTCGGAAATTACCATGAAACCAAATATTACCGTGGATATTCACGAGAAAGAATCAGCCGGGAAAGTGTTGGATTTTACGGGAAAGCTGGAAGAACATGATGACATCCAAAAAGTCTATGCAAATTTTGACATTCCGGATGGGTTATTGGTTCATGGTTCATAGTTCATGGATAATTTTCTACGAACTATGAACTAAAGTGAGCGAAGCGAACGTACTACAAACAATATGATTATCTTAGGTATTGATCCCGGCACTGCCACTACCGGATATGGAGTAATCAGAATTCCTGATGATATTTTGGGGAGGGAATTTAACTATGGCATGGAGCTTGTGGCATACGGCAATATTTCCACTCCCAAAGACCATATTGCCCAGGATAGGCTGCTACAAATCCACCGCCAGTTAAATGATGTCATTGCTAAATACAAGCCGGACTTGATGGTGATTGAAATGCTTTTTTTTGGGGCCAATACCAGGACCGCTATCGCTGTGGGGCAGGCGAGGGGAGTGATTATGCTGTCTGCCGCCAAATACCGCGTGCCTATACATGAATACACCGGCCCGTCAGTAAAACTGATGGTGGCAGGATCGGGCAGGGCGGATAAGAAACAAGTTCATGAGGCAGTAAGAAAATGGTTTGGCCAGAATGGCAGGAAAAGGAGAAAACTTTCTATCGCAAAAGGAGGACACCTGGATGATGCCACGGATGCGGTTGCCATAGCCGTTTGCCATGTCTTAAAACTCTGCGCAAAATGAATTTAAAACGTTTATTAGAGCTTAGCACCAGATTAAATATAAGGCAAAAGATTGTTGTCTCATCGGTGATTTTGTCTTTAGGCCTTCTTTCAACAAGACTTTTTCCTTTATCTATTTATATAACTTATAAACTGCATATAATTTTAGGATTTGGGGCTTTATCTTATCTTCTTTCCTTGTGGTCGCTTTGGGAGGGAATCAGCAAACTCCGGGTAGTTATTTTAATGATTTTGCCGACTATGTTTACAATGGCGGTGACGGGATACTACTTCCTGTTGCCGGTGCGTTGGCTGACAAGGATTCCTGCCGCCGCGTTTTTCGGGGTGGCTTTTTATCTTCTACTGCTTTCGCAAAATATCTTCAATATTTCATCCATCCGGACTATCCCCTTATATAGGGTGGCCTATACTGTAGCATTTGTCCTTACTATTATTACAGCCTCCTTGCTTTTTAATGTGGCTTTCTCTTTAAAAATGAATTTTCTCTTAAACGGTTTGGCAGTTTTTTTGATCAGTTTACCCTTAATTTTACAGATGATCTGGTCTATTGAACTTGAGGGCTTACCATCTTTTATTTTAATTTATTCAGCAGTATTGGCTTTGGTGATGGGGGAGGTAGGGCTGGTTTTGTCCTTTTGGCCTATAACTTTAGGTATGGCTTCTGTGGTTTTGTCAACTGTGATGTATATTATTTTGGGGATTGGCAGCGACCATTTAAAAGATCGGCTTAATAGGGGGGCCGTTATGGAATATACACTGGTGGGGGTGCTAGTTTTTATCATTGCCCTTCTGACTACTTCTTGGAGAGGATGAAAAATTTAAGGCCTTTTGCGGGAAATATATTTTGATTACAAGATAGGGTAGAGGAGTTTGAGCCTTTAGAATAGGCTAAATAAACGATATAGTATGATATAGTTACCAGGCACGGAGTATCAAAAACTATGAGATACTATGTTTTAATTGGTTAAGGGTTTGGACAAAAATGCCCGCACCTACTAATCAGTGTGGATAACTGCCAGCTGCATTTTACACGCGTGAAAAAAAGCCGAAGCCCATACAGGGAATAGAGTATGAATGAAGCGCAAAGGAAAAGTACCGGGATGTTGAGGCAGAGATGGGTGCACTCTTACTTCGGGATGGGCACTATTCCGTTCTCTGTCTTTTTCTCTTACTTTTTCAACTTCCCAATTGTCTTGTCGTACAATATACATATTAGCAAAATATAGGTGTCTTGCATTAATTCATTGATGGCAGTTATATGTTTCTGAAACGATACCAAAATAGGCCAAAATTTACTCCCAACTTTTCTTGGCTAAAACCTTATATTGCCGACCGGTTTTTAAATAAAAATTTTAAAAAATATTTTTGACCCTATAAGTTGTTTATATTGTCCTGACAAGCTAATCAAAGATGACGTACCATACAGCTCCGCCCCTTTCCGACCGTTTTAGAGCCCTTCTAGCGCCTCGTGCCCATACGTGCCTGGGGGAGAAGGATGATTACTACTGTGTGGTGAGATTCTTTATAGTTGTGGAATTACTTGACTTGAATAAAATACATAAGTTATGATTATTCGTATAATCACTCTTATATGCATAAGCCAAATGATTCTCTGGAAGACAATTTAAAAAGTTTAGAAGGCGTTGACGATTTTTTTATTTATCTTCAAACAAACAACTATTCTCCCAAAACCGTATATAACTATGAAAAAGATCTTTTAATCTTTGCCTATTTTTTAAAACTTAGAAAAATAAATATTTTTAATTTGGACAAAAAACTGATCAATGAATTTAAGGCCTATTTAGCATCAGACGGCCGTAAAACAGCCACTCTGGAAGGTGAAAGTCAGAAGCAGCTTTCACCTTCAAGCGTAAATCGGTGTTTATCGGCAGTCAGGGCTTATATCAGGTTTATTATTGACAACGATATCAAATGCCCGGTATCTCCGGATCAGTTTAAAATGGTCAAAAAAGATAGGCCTCATCCTCATGTTGCAGAACTGGCGGATCTTACTGCCTTAATTGAATCACCGTCAAAACTGGAAGCTGATCCGATAATTTCTGCCCGAAACCGTGCGGTTTTGGAAGTTTTATTTGCCACAGGCATGAGGATATCTGAACTCGTAGCTCTGAATAAGCGGGACATTAACAGCAGCGGGAGAATTTTTATAACCGGTAAAGGACGCAGGCAGAGGTTCGTCTATCTGACAGAGCGCGCGATGAATCTTTTGAATGCCTATTTAGATTTGCGGAAAGATAATCATGAAGCTTTGTTTGTACCCACAAAAGGCAAAACCATCGGGTTCGGGAAACAGCGCCTTACTTCCCGCTATATTCAGGAAAAAATTAAACAATACCGGGAGATATTAAAAATAGATTTACCGGTTAGCCCGCATGCTTTGAGGCATGGTTTTGCTACCTACTTGGCCGAAGAAGGGGCCTCCCCTGTCGCTATCCAAATACTTTTAGGCCATGAATCATTAAATACGACCACCCGCTATGTAAATGCTTCGGATAAATTTGCAGAAGAAACGCATCATAAATTTCACCCTTTATCTAAAACAGAAGACAGAAAATAAATTTCCCACATATCGTCGCACAATATTAATTGAAATTTAACCTGGCTTTTGTTGACATTCCTTTCCGTTCGTACTACTGTAAAATAAATGGCAAGTACCAGTATGGAAACTGCAGAAAAAAATACTTCCTCTCCCCCACTCTTTGTCTTTGAGGAGCCATTAAAAAAATCTTCCTCCAGGAAAGGTATGATCCTAACTGCATTTTTCATCCTGATTTTGGGGGGTATTCCGGCAGCAACGCTTATGCTTCAAAATACCCAGGTTTTAAGATCCAGGGCCACCTCTGCCAGCCTGGCTGCAGCTAATTTAACACTTCCGGAAGGGACAAATTGCGATTTTTCTAGGTCTCCTTTTATATGTACAACCAAAAGCCAGGAGTTTGATATAGAGCTTGTCAGTGCTCCGGATGAATTTACGGTAGAGGCGACGGCCACACCGGGACCTACAGTTACACCGGTACCAACAGTAGGGCCAACTACCGCCCCGACTGCAACTCCGTCCCCTGTCCCAACCCTGCCGGCGGGGCAACCTACCGCTACCCCTGCCCAAACCAGGCCGTCTAAGCCGACTGTTAGCGGTTCCTGCGCTCCGGGGGATGGCGGTCAGTATAATTTTTCCTTTACATGGAGTACCAGTCCTGCGCCAGATTTTTATTATCTCAATACCGGGGGCGGTACCGAGAGAGTACCAAGTACAAGTATAAGTAAAACATTAACTTCCTCAAATAAGAAAACTACTATTTATGTTGCGGCCTGCAATGGCAACAGCAGTAATTGCAGCGAATTTGCAACAGGAGAAGCAACATGCCCATAAAGAAAATTGTCATAGTACTTTGCACAGTTCTGTCAGTTTTTTTTATTACCGAATCCGTTTGGGCAACGGAAGAAACATGGTACCGCTGCACATCAGGTAATATTACAACCGCACCTTGGAAGAAATTTTCCACTGATACTAAAAAATGTCCGGTTAGGATTGGTGCCGACGGTAAGGTGACAATATATCTTCAGTTCGGCAAACGGAATGCCGGCGGGGGTGAGCTGACCCCCCCGGTTTATCCACTGGAATTTACTTATAACGCATTAGCTGCTTCTCCCACAATTAGCCCTTCTACTACTCCAGCTGCTACTGCCACAGGGACACAGTCATCAGTTACTCCAGCCCAAAGCGGGGCAACTGCAACCCCGACTACCGTTCCGACCGCCACTCCCAAGCCAACCGCTACTCCAACTCCCGGACTTCCGGCCGAAAAAGTTAAATATGATCTAAATGGAGATAAACTGTTAAACACTTTGGATGTGGGGGCTTTTAAGCAGATTTGGAGAAGCGGCCTGTCTCTATCAAGGATCGATTTTAACGGGGACGGAACAGCCAATATTTTTGACTATCAATTACTCCTGCAAAACATTAACCGCTAATAAAGAGATAAGTTGACAGGGGGAATTTATTGACATAAAGTGAAATCAGGATGAAAAATCAGGGAAGTATTGGGGTAATTTTACTGGT
>CAYRCR010000018.1:0-14151 GCA_964422835.1 uncultured Gammaproteobacteria bacterium | reverse complement strand
AACTTCTTTTTTAACAAAATCCTAGTAGAAGATAGGAAAATAGTTGGTATCGAATACCAACCAGTAATAGACGTTCTAAACAAGGCTAATTTGGGTATATTAGCGACTAATCGGCTCCTCGGGTAGGACTCGAACCTACAACCATCTCGTTAACAGCGAGCCGCGCTACCATTGCGCCACCGAGGATTGTGCGCCTATTTTACTATAATTAGTCCTTTTAGGGAAGTTTTTCTGTTTGTTGCGGAATTATTACTCCGCCATGAATCTCCCTGTGGCAATTGGCACAAACCAGTAAATATTTGTCTATTATTAGTTGAATTTTCTTCCAGCTCCTGGTTAGACCCCTTGCTGAAAGGCTAAATTATTTTTCTGATTCATCAATATGGTGAAAATCTAGAGCACTAATTAGGCAGTCCGGACAAGATGTATTCGTGGTCTTACTGAGCATACTGATGAGTTCGGGTACTCAATTTCAATTTGGGCATCAACTTTACCTAATTTTTTATAAAACTCTTTTTCAAATTCATGACTTCCATCTATATAATAATATTCATCCATATTAAAACTTAACCGTTGCCAGGGATCAATATCAACCTTTCCCCCATTTTTCAATGATTCTATTAAAGCACGTAAATAAGTATATTTTCTGGGATCTTTAACATCGGCATAATACAAAGGCCCACAAAATTCTAATATCCAATCAATATCTACAAGCCCTTTTGGGAAAAAAGGATAAACAAAAGGTATCCCCCCAAATTCTTGAGCAGATTCGAGTCTTTTATTATGAATAGCTAAAGCTTCTCCGGGTGGTAATTGCTCGCCAAATGTCCTAAGCAAACTCTTCCTGGGATCAGCTATAAGTGCAAAAAAATTATTGTCATCTGATCTAAAATGATCAATCCCCTCTGCAAGAAATGGCCTTGTTGCATAAGTCACTCTTTCGGAAACTTTATTTTTACATTCCTCATCTATGTCTCTAAATACAATTAATTCCCCGGAATCAATTCTTTGCGGATTTACTGATAAAGTTGGGTCAAGAGAAAATACTGTCACATCCGGTCTTTTTTCCTTAAAAAATCTGGCTAGTTCTTGATATACCCCGCTGCCTACATCTACTATTTTAGCCCTCAATGGAAGAGAAGATATAATTTGTTGAACCACTTCTTCAACATTTACAAAATGTCTTTTGTCATCCCAGTAGCAACAATTTTCCATCATTGCAGGAAATGTCCTTGCAGTTACCTGGATAAAATCCGGAACACCAGCGACTACCTCTGAAGGTTTAGCATCTTCAACTTTTATTTCATGACCATTTTGCAATCCCTCCGGCATAATTTGCGTAGTATACAAGATATAGGAAAAATATTCAAGTCAACGCAATATTCCCCTTGATACTTGAGCGGAATATTAAACCGGTGGTTTATTTAGATCCTGGTCTGATCCTTTGATGATGATTTATTTTGCCTATCCTTTTGTTTTGGGTTTTGCCCTGGCCTATCTTTGGCAGCTTGTGGAAAAAAGTTTTATGGGTGGTATTTATAACAAGGCATATCAATTTGCCAAATTAACTTTTATTGTAGCCACTATCCCGGGAATGTTTCTTGGGTGGGATGGATTAGGGATGAGATGAAGTCCTTAGAAGAAAAACCATAAAAAGTACCATTTTGTTTCATTACTCTTGTCCTTTTATTATTCTTCCCTTACACTAAAGTTAAATAATATAATCCTGATGGCTGAAGAGAATAAAAGTTATGGATATGGTAAAAGGCCGCTTTGGCAGTGGGTTTTAATATACTTAGGTGTTGGGGCAATAATTTATGGCCTGATTTATTACTTCATAATCGCCAAGGGTAGTTTGGGTTATTAATTTACTTCCAATTCTCCCCAAATTTTGATATAATATGGGAGTTCTTTTGAAAATCTGGTGCTAGAACTATCCTGAGAGAAATCGAAGGAACAAGCGCTCAACCTTCTTGAGCAAATGGTACAAATCCGCCTAGGTGGACGTCGTAGCTGTAACCAAACAGTGTTGATGGGTACCAAGAAAGCACCCTCGCCGCGGCGAGATATGGAGGGAATTCTTCCTATTTGTGAGTTTTCCCTAATCTGATTGAGTGTTTTTTGGCGCTTTTGCGTGGGTAAAATTATGGAAAGAAATATACATAAATCACTAAAACTGATCAGAAAACTCTTGGAAACATCGGCGCGGCCGGTATTTGGCTTTTCCATGCTCGCTAATCCTTTTGGGCATGGTACTCTTCCAACAAACTTTAATATTTATGTATCGGGAGGTCTGCATCCCCTTGCAACCTATGAACCGGGTCAAAGTGTAGTCCCTAAAATTGACGAACTTTTGGCTGTCTATCATCCCACTCCGTCTTCTATCCCATTATTTGCTGCTGATTTTTCCCAAGAAATAAATCCTACACTAGATCCAAAACCAGAACAGGGACCAGCTACCGAAGAACCAGCCAGGGAATCTCTCCCACCGCTGTTAACTTCAAGAGGAGGGCTACGGCTCGAACCAACCTCTCAATTTTGGGAAGGTAATGCCAGCTGGTATGACGAGGATCATTGCATAGGCTGCGACAAGAAGCATTACCCTCCTCACACAGCAAATGGCATGCCGATGAACAGCGAGGATCTTACTTTGGCCTTTATGCGCGCTCCTCTTAACCGGCATGTTTTGGTTCAGCACATCAGTCGAGAAACGGGCGAGGTTGTTGGCGAAGCAGTGGCTCAAATTACTGATACCGGCGGTTTTGAGAAAAAACCCTGGCTTAGAATTGCCGATCTCAGCAGAGGACTCCGTGAGGCCATCGGCGGAGGGGATATTACACCCGTCAGGATAACTTTACTTGAGGAATCAGCTATTCCAGATAGTCCTTCAACTTCTTCGCCCGGGTGGGATGACGAAGTTTCCTGATGGCTTTGGCTTCAATTTGCCTGATCCGCTCCCGTGTCACCCCAAATTCCCGCCCTACTTCTTCCAAAGTCCTCTGTTTACCGTCTTCCATGCCAAAACGAAGTTGTAACACCCTTTTCTCTCTTGGGGATAATGAGTCCAAAACTTCATCGAGGTGATTGCGCAGTAGTGCCCGGGTGGCCTGCTCATCAGGCTTTTCCGTAGCAGATTCAATAAAATCACCCAGCTCACTGTCTTCTTCATCCCCCACTTTAGTAGCCAGTGATGTTGGTTCTTGTGAAACTTTGATAATTTCCCGGGCCTTGGAAGGTTCTATTCCCAATTCTTTGGCAACTTCCTCCGGGGTAGGCTCACGGCCTAAATCCTGCATCAATTTTCTCTGCGCCCGGTTAAAGCGGTTAATGGTTTCAACCATATGGACCGGGATCCTGATAGTCCGGGCCTGGTCAGCCAGTGCCCGGGTAATGGCCTGCCTGATCCACCAGGTGGCATAGGTGGAAAACTTAAAACCCCTTCTCCAGTCATATTTTTCCACAGCCCGCATCAATCCCATATTTCCCTCTTCGATTAAATCCAGGAGAGACATGCCGCGGCCGACATATTTTTTGGCAATTGAGACAACAAGTCGGAGGTTGGCAGAAATAAGTTTGTCTTTGGCCCTTTGTTCATCTTGTTCAGCCCGTTTGGCCAGCTCAATCTCTTCGGCTGCAGTAAGCAGCGATACACGGCCAATCTCGCGCAGGTACTGCCTGACCGGATCTGCAACAGACCCGCCTTCCATGGTGGCCAACATTTCCAGTTCTTTTTCCAACTCCGTTGCCCCTTTTTCTACTTCTGCCACCTCTTCAGCCGTTGTTTCAAAAACATCAATACCCGCCTCTAAAAGCTTTAAGTAAAAGTTATCCAGTGAGAGAATATCATTTTCGGGGTTGGGAAAAACCTGCAGGATTTCTTCCTGGCTGACAAAGCCCCGCTCTTTACCGAGCTTCAGTAATTTCTTTTCATCAAGCTGTAAATTTTTTTGTTGTTTACCCATATGTTAGTTATTTTGAACTCCTTACAAATTCTTAAGCTTTACCGACAAATCCCGGAACCTTTTGTTTAAAGTTTCCAGTAGTTCCATTTTATCAAATGCCTGGGCATTTTTGATCTCGGCAGATAATTTTTCCAAAGACGCCTTGACCAAAGTCTTCCTCAAGTCTGCCACCACCTTCCCAACCTCATCCTTCCAAAGCTTGGAATTTGATAATTTATCATCAATTTCCACCAAATACAACCTGTCAACTACCAACACCAAATCGGCCGGGAGCGTTTTGACAAATTCACCAATACTAAACGAACCCGCTTTAAACGAAACCGCATCTAAGTATAGCACCAACAGGACATAAATAGACCGATAGGTTTCAGAAAGAAAAATGGTCTCAGGAAAATTAGGCACATATTCCAAATCAGCCGGGATTTTTAAAAGCAGGGCCAGTAGATATTCTTCCAATCTTTCACGTCTGTCTTTGGCAGAAAGAGTAATATCAGAAGTTTTAGGATGGACAGCTGCTTCATAACCCATATTGGGCGATCTTTCATGCTTTACAACCTCACGCCTGATAAGTGTGTCAGACACCTCAAGCAATGATGCCAGTTTCTGGATATAGTGTTCACGGCTGAAATTGTCAGAGATCTTGGCCCAAATAGGAATTAACTCTTCGGCAATCCGTTTTTTACCTTCGGCCGTGGAAGTTTTATATCTGCCTGAAACTGAACGGAGGTAATAATCGTAAATTGGCTCGGCTGCAGAAACAGCTTCATCCCAAAGTTTTTTATCGCGACTTACAAGTTCTGCCGGGTCTTTACCGTCCGGAAGATGTATGACTTTGATGTTGAGACCTGCCCGGTCTGCCATTTCAATGCCGCGGCGGGAAGCCGTGTCTCCTGCCAAATCCATGTCAAAACAAAGTAAGATTGTGTCTGTATATTTCTTGATCAGTTCAATTTGACCCAAGGTTAGAGCAGTTCCTTTTGAGGCTACTACATTCTTAACTCCTGCCTGGTATGAAGAAATTGCATCCATTTCCCCTTCTGTCAAAATAGCACTGCCTTTTTGCTTAATTTCACCCTTGGAAAGGTTAAGGCCAAACAGGAAATTGCTTTTATCAAAAATGGGTGTCTTGGGAGTGTTGATATATTTTGGCTCATCTTTACCCAAGACTCTTCCGGCAAAGCCGATCATATCCCCCTTGGCACTAACTAGCGGGAACATCACCCGGCCACGGAACCTGTCATACCCTCCCCTTTTGCCCGGGACCGCCAGGCCTGCTTCAATTATTTCCTCAATAGTAAATTTGCGGCTTTTTAAGAACCTGACCAGAGATTCCCAGGAATTAGGGGCATAACCTAAATTAAACTCATCATTGGTAGCGCGGGTTAACCCCCGGCTTTTTAGATATTCAAGGGCTTTTTTACCTAATTTGTGTTTTGTTAAAATATAATGGAAAAATTGAGCCGCTTTCTGATTAACCTCAAATAATCTTTCGCGCTTATCCCGGACTTCACTTTTTTGCCTTTTTAAAGTCACTCCCACCCTTTTGGCCAAAGTTTGTAAGGCCTCGGGAAAATCCATACCTTCTTTAAGCATTAAGAATTTAAAACAATCACCGCCGACTCCGCAGCCAAAACAATGGAAAATCCCCCGTTCCGGGGAAACCATAAAAGAAGGGGTTTTTTCATTGTGGAAGGGGCAAGGGGCTTTGAAATTAACTCCGGCTTTTTTGAGGGGTAAATATTCCTGGATTAGGTCAACAATACTGACCTTTTGTTTGATAAGTTCTATATCGTCCATAGCTTTGGCAATTATCCAAAGGCCCCCCGCCACGGCGGGGCAGCTTCCAGAAATTGATAGTGGAATTGTACCCTGAAACAACCCAAATGGCAAGCTACGTTCATGAAGCTGAACGTAGCAAGAGTAGTTACCCGGATTTCCAGAGAAGATGGATGTTGCAATAAGCTCGGGCCACAAGATCTCCTGACCAAACATTAAATTCGGCCTCTGGGACATCCCCTGGTTTTAAGAATTTTTTGTCTGATTTACCGTTAAAGGAAACTTCAATCCATTCAATATAATGGGCCTCTTCCATAGGATGCGGAACAGAACCAACTTTGACTTTAACCCCACTTTCAGTTTTTTCAATGATTGGCACATGTTTTTCATAACCCTCATCTTGAGTCTTTGCTTCCAAAAGTTCCATCGGCTCATTGCAACAAACCAGTTGCCCTTCGGAAGGATGAAGGATTTCTATGACATGCCCGCAAACTTTACAGCGGTAAATCTGCCCTCTTTCCATGTTCTTCATTCTAGCATTCTAGTAAGAGAAAGGGGTAAGAAATTTGTAAATTAAATGTGTATAATATGTGGGTTTGGAGAGGTCGCATAGTGGTCTAGTGCGCGCGCTTGGAAAGCGCGTATGCCGTAAGGTATCGAGGGTTCAAATCCCTCCCTCTCCGCCAAGATTGACAAGACCTTGAGTAATACTATAAAATAGGTATTACCTATGAATATTGCGCCTACAACTATTACCCAGAAAGGACAAGCCACCATACCTGTAGAAATCAGAAAGTTACTCGGCTTAAAAGCCGGTGATCAAATTAAATTCACTGTCGGCCCCAAAAAAGAAGTTGAGATTAAACCTGCCAAGCGCTTTTCTATTATGAGCCTTTACGGATCATTAAAACCGAAGGTTAAACCAAAACTTTCTGGTCAAAAGTTAATTAAATGGGAAGAGCAGGCCTGGCCGGAAGCAGCAGTCGAAAGAGACCGCAGAATAATGCGCCGATTATGATTTTCCTTGATGCCAATGTAATTCTACGTTTCATTCTGGATAATGATCCTCACCTCTCACCCAAAGCCAAGGCTATTTTTGAAAAAATAGATCGAGGAGAAATTAAAGTTGATGTTACTCTGCTGACAATTTCAGAAGTAGCATTTACTCTGGAAAGGTCATATAAACTACTAAAATCTGAAATTACCGACAGGGTTTTAGGGCTCATTAAATCTCCAAATATTAATTTTGAAAAACATGATCTACTCCCTAAAATACTGATACTCTATGTTGAAAAGAATATCAGTTTTATTGATGCTTATCATGCCGTCTTAATGAATAAAAATAAAATTAAGAAAATTTATTCTTTTGACCGGGATTTTGACAAAATCTCCACTATCCAAAGGCTGGAAAAATAATGAAATGCAGAATTTAAATCGCAATCTTTAATAAAAATTCCCTATTTCCTCCACCGCCGAAAATAGGTGAGTCTATTTGATCAGAAATCTTAAATCCTAAACCCGGGATCTCTTCCATTACTTTATTCTTAATTTTTTCAGCTTTTTCGGGAGGCAAAACACCTTTTACTAAATCCTTTTTCTCTGCTTCATAATGGGGTTTTAGAAGAGCAATAATCTTACCGTCTTTTTTTAGGAATTTTTTAACAACAGGCAAAATAAGTTCCAGTTTTGTCCAACCGGCATCAATAGTGACAAGGTCTACTTTTCCCTTGTCATCCTGATCCGGCTTTGCCAGAGAAGGATCTCTCAACTGGTTTGAGTCTCGCATGCGCGAGGGATTCCTCGTTATACTCGGAATGACAGAAGGTAGGGTTTCCAGATGGAGAATATTGGTCCTCTCCATCACCACTACTTTGGGATCATTGCGGAGTTTCCAGGCTAATTCCCCATAGCAGGTATCGACTGCAAAAACTTTTTTGGCTCCGTTTTGCAGCAGGCAATCCACAAACCCTCCTGTTGAAGACCCCACATCCAAAACCGTTTTTTCCTTGACATCAATTTTGAATTTATCCAAAGCCTCTTGTAGCTTAATCCCTCCCCGGGAAACAAAACGGTTCATGGTTTTTAGCTCATTGTTCATTGTAAATTACTTTTTATTTCCAAGGCTTTATCTTATTGTTTAGCTTTAAGATAAGCCAATGTTAGCTCGTGAAATTCTAATGCCTCATAGGCCACAAATCCTTGATCTTGAAAAAGAATAAATTCATGCAACTTCAATCTTAAAACTAGCTTGCTACATTCAGCACAAGATAAATCATTAGAAATCTGTGACTTGCCATCTTTAACTTTAATGTGAAATATCGAGGCATCTTTTACTGTGTTTTGTCGCAACAGCGCATCATAAATAGCATTCTGCTCTGCATGAATGGCAAATTGTGAACAAATTGGCCTGCAAAAAACTCCATCACAGGAAAAAGGCTCCGGCGGAGCATTAAAACCTCTCCCTAAAATCAGGCCATCTTTAAATACCACTGCTCCCCTTTTTGATTTTTGGCATGGCGAAAGTTTAGCTTGATTGACAGCCTCATCAAAAACATGTCTCAATCGAGAAATTTCCTCTGTTTCTAAAATTCTCATATGGTGTGCGCCTGGGGCGATTCGAACGCCCGACCCCAAGTTCCGGAAACTTGTACTCTATCCGCTGAGCTACAGGCGCATTTTTTCTAATTTTAAACTACTTTATTTATCTTTAGATAATTTTGCCTCATTTTAGCTTCAAAATAAATGTTGACATTTAGTGAAAAAAATTAAATAGTTATAGTGTAAGTATTTTTTAAAAAAATAAACAAAAAATGACTGCTCAAAGATATCATATTTTAATAGATGTTGCAGGAGTTTCCAAGGAAGTATTATCGGAGAGAGAAGGCCTGGAAAAATTCTTGAACGATTTGCCCGGGATAATTGGCATGCATGTCTTGAAAGGGCCTGTCATTGCCGAGGGGATTCCGGAAAACCCGGGGCTTTCAGGTTTTGTCATTATTGATTACTCCCATATTTCCATCCATACCTTTACCAATTCGGATGAGGCCCTGGTGGATATTTTCTCCTGCAAACCATATGAACAAGATGTAGCTAAAAAGGCAGTCCTGGATTATTTCAGGATTGATGATGCTTCAGCTAAAATCCAGCAAGTCTCCTGGGGATGAAATTAGGAAGGATTTTTTGTTTGAGCTTCTTCTAAAAGCTCTTTTGCGCTAGTATATCTTTTATCATCCTTTTTGATAGTTTCAATTGTTGCAATTACTGTAAGACCTAGCCTTTTGCGGCCCCTCAAAGGCTCTACTTCAAGACTCTCTGGTTTGGGTAAATTATAAAAAGTTTCTAAGCAAACCTCTTGATCCCCATCCTCACCTTTTCTAAAACAAAGAACAACCGGCCTTTGAGTAAGAGTACCACCACATGCGCAGCTGCAAGAAGCTACCCATGGTCTTCCAACAAAGACTCCTATACCTTCATGGTTTGGCAACCGAATTGGCTGCTCTAGATCACAAAGGGCAAAATCTGCCATATCCTTAATTACCTTAATAGATTGTTCTTGGTCAGCGCTCATAATGCGTGATTATAAACTTCTAATACAGGTTATGCAAATCTTAGCGGTGGAAGCAGGATTCACCCACATCAAGACAATAATATTACGATCGTGATAATAATGCCACAATCTACGCTTATTGTGACTTTCAGTTTAAAAAATTTTCTTGATATAATGTGATTGTGGACGAAAAGTGGAAAGTGATTTTGTATAGAAGCCCCAGTGGCGTTCATCCTGTCCAACAATTCATTGATAGTTTGGAAATAAAAGCACAATCAAAGGCACAAGATGCCATTTATATGCTCCAAGAATTTGGCATCCGTCTGGGGTTGCCGCATATTAAAAAACTCACAGGTACGGATTTATGGGAACTGCGTATCATAGGGAACGATAGCATAAGGGTACTCTATGTAGCCGTAACAGGAAGAACATTTCTACTCTTGCATGGATTTAAGAAGAAAAAGGACAAAACCCCACCCAAAGAAATAAGAACAGCAGAGGATAGGTTGGCAGAATACAGGTCAAGGACAAAAAAGTTAGGGGGTTGATATTATCACAGTTCTGCTATATAATCATACTAAATTAAAGGGAGACTTTATGAATTACGCTAAATACAAACAAGAGATGACCTGGGAAGAATACGGAAAAATCTTAATGAAAAGGCCTGGCTTTAAAGAGGCACAGGAAGAAACACGCCTTGAATATGAAATTGCCAGGGCTTTGATTAAGGCGCGGATTGAAAAAGGCTTAACACAGGCTGAAGTGGCCAAGATGATGAAGACTAAACAGTCTGTCATTTCCCGGGTGGAAAATGCCAGAACCATGCCGTCTCTGGCTTTTCTTAAAAGACTAGCCGGAGTTTTAGACGCCTCTTTGCAGGTCCAATTTAAAGTCTAAAATTCTGCTAAAATCCAGCAAGTCTCCTGGGGATAGTTATTTTTCTACTAATACAGGAATATGTACTGCGGGGTTAGATACAATTAAGGTTAATAAGTTCCTAATTTCATCTTCTGTAATTTGAGCTGTCCGAATCCCAGGGTAGCTAACAAAACGAGCTTCCGGTAAATACAAATATTTTACTGCCTCCCCTGCTTCAATGGTTGAATTATCTTTTTTGTCCCTAGGAACCAGTACGGGGGTACCGTACATATACAAAGAATCTTCACGTCCCCAAGATCCGGGCAAATAATTAATATGCGCCTCATCTTTGTATGGCACTTCACCAAATTTAATTGTGTACCACATATCTTTGCTGCCTGCCCAAGGAAAGAGCGGAATTGAAATTTTCCTGAATGAGCGAGATAGTTTACATGCTGCTCCCAATTCTGACATAAAATCCCCAACTGTTCTTGTGATAATAGCGTCTGCTGTCTGGAAATGCCCCCTCTGTTTTAAGTTATAAAAATCTAACGGGAGAATATTCCAAGTGGGAAAAGGCCCCTTTTCTGCTTTCCTGGCTTCTTCCAAAGATTGAGAAATTTTTGCTCTATAACTTTCTATTTCAGCAATACTTGCCATATTTGAGGGTATTATATCCCATAAATAACTTTTGTCAAGATGCGGAGGAGAGAGGATTTGAACCTCTGTGAGTCTTGCGACCCGCTCGGTTTTCGAGACCGGCCAAATAAACCACTCTTGCACTCCTCCCTAGTTTACACTGAGCGTTAGCGAAGTGCCCTCGGCGGGAATCGAACCCACATATCAGGAACCGCAATCCCGTGGTCTATCCATTAGCCTACGAGGGCATAAAACTCATGCGTTCTAAGATAACGAAGTTATCGCAAGCTTCGCTTATCCATTGAACTACGAGCGCTTATGTGTGAATTTTAGCACACGGCGAACATAAATTCTTTTTCTCATCGATAAACCATGAACCATGAACTAATAACTATTTATGGGGATTTTCCAAGGGAAAATGTTTTTGCAAACTCTCTGACCATTTATCCATTAAGGATTTGGGGGCAATTTCATGAAAGGGTAAATATTTGGCCACCACTTTTTTAACATCCTCTTCCGAGGTTGAACCAAGTACCAACATTAACTCCCCCGGAAATCTTAAATTAGTCAAAATATGCAAAACTTTTTGTCCTTCTTTTTCAGCAAACCAGAAGCTGTCCAGATCCACCCAAAGATAGAAATGATCCCCAATGGTCACACCCTGGCTTGAAATCCGGTATTTAGTATCTTCCGGGGGCACAAAACCCAAAACATAGGCCACAAAGGCCAGGGCCAAAAGCACCCCGATTAATAGCATCTCCCGTAGTAATACGGCAATTAAAATTAAAAGGATTACCAAGATGGCAATAGTGGTGTAATAGGAGCGGTCTTTTTTTCTAAAAGGTCGCGAAGGGGCGGTCCACTCAAGATAGGTCTTGAGCAAGTTAGAATCATCGGGGGCAGATTTTTTAACAAAAAACTCGGGCATGGTAAGAAAGTGAAAAGTGAAAAGTGAAAAGTTATAGAACCTTAACACTTATTTCTTATCACTAGCTCAATTGTACACTAATGAGTTTTCTTTTGGAAGAATTTGAGGTAAAGGATCGGCAGGATACCCACAGAATTAATGATCAAGACGGCAATAAACCAATTTCTTTGTTTACTTCTGGCAGCAGACCAGAGGGCAAACCCTTTCCAGATTATTTCCCAAACAGCTAAAAGGAATATAATGCCCACGCCACCTCCAGCAACCCCTGCCAAAAAGCCGTTGACCCAAGTTTCAGTAAGCATACTAAATCCAGTGTAAGCTCATCAAAACTGGTTTACAAGAGGTAGTTCTGGTAAAATGATGCAAGCTGGAGGGTTGCCCGAGTGGCTTAAGGGGGCAGTTCGCTAAACTGCTGGTGCGAAAGTGCCACACAGGTTCGAATCCTGTACCCTCCGCCAGGAGGAATTGAGCAATGGTGGCTCACCAGTCTTGAAAACTGGGGTCCCAAAAGGACATGTGGGTTCGAATCCCTCTTCCTCCGCCATTATTTGACTATAGGGCCGAATTTTCATAAAATACCCTCCATGCTAGTTGAAAAAGTAGTTTGCGGAGTCCCTTTTTATATATGCGAAACCTCAGCCGTAAGATATAGAGAAACATGGCACAGACAACTATACAATGAAATAGCCGTCCTATTTTACGGCATGCAGGAGAAAATTCATCTAAGAGGCAGCCACACTGAAAATTTAGATAAGATAGCCCAGACAGGTTCTGATGGACAACATCCAGGAATAGGAAGCCTTATATATGCTGTTCCCTATCAACACGTTGTAAGTATTTTTTACCCTTTTAGCAGAGCTGCAACTTGCATGCTTGTTTATAAATCTTCAGGCCTTGTTGAATGTACAGGAGACAGTGATAACATGGGACGCAATTTTAATAGATTTGAATTTATAGTCCCACCAAAGGAAGCTTTACTTGGAATTATTGATCTTCGGGAAGTAACTAGAAAATCTAAAAGACTCCGAAGCCTCGATAAAGAGGTAATGCATAGAATGGATAATATTGGCTGGGCATAATTTTCTGCGAAATTACATCACCTAGCAAGTGTTATTGCCCAGACTTTTTAATGAAATAATTATTGATTAACAAATTTATGCAAAATTGAAGCGGCCAGGGTTTGGTACGGCATACCTTCTTCTATCGCTTTGGCCTTAATTTTAGATAAATCCCTTTCCGAAATTCTTAAATTGATATTTTTATTTTTATTTAAAAAATTTCTTGCATATTTCTCATACATCTTCTTTTGCTTTGGAAAATCTTTAACCGGTTTCCACTCACCTTTTTCAATTTCTTCTAATAATTGTTTCTCTTTCTCATCCAATTTATATTTTTTCATTATTTAATTTTAATTCAAAATGATTATTTTATCTAGCGAGTGTAATTGCCCAGACTTTTTGGGCCCCTCCCCTTTTCAAAATATAACAGCATTCTTTTAAAGTTGACCCGGTGGTCCAGACATCATCTATCAATAAATAGTTCGGGGTTCGTGGTTCATGGTTCATTGACAGAGCAAAGGCACCCTTGATATTTTTCTTCCTCTGCCAGCTTTTCAGACCCACTTGAGGATGTGTTTCACGAGTACGTTTTAAGGTATTACAAAAGCCCAATCCAATCTTATTGGATAATATTTGTCCTATAACTTTTGCCTGATTAAAACCACGCCAATTTTCCCTTTTTGGATGAAGTGGTACCGGAACAATAACCCAATTTTCTCCCCGACCTTTTTTAATTTCTTCAAAAAATTCCGGTGTATATTTGGCCCAATACTCAACCATTAAATCCACTAAAACTTCGGCCAATTCTTTGACCAATTTATATTTTAATTTTTGGATGGCAGGACGAAGTGGGTCCCTGTACACACCCAAACTCCAAAGTCCGTCTAAACCATATTTCTTTTTACAAAGCGGATGGACCGCTCCCCCAATAGACGGCCTCTCACAATTTGGGCAAACCAAATCCCCCTGGGGAATATTTTTTATACATTTAGGACAAAAATAAGTGCCAAGTTTCCCACAACCTACACAAAATCTGGGAAATAAAAAATCAAGCAGTCCCATGAATTGATTTTACCTCGTAAGTTTGCTACAATACCAATCACGGGGACGTACAGATTCGACGTTCTGGCACTTTAAAAACTGCAAGCCGTTAAGGCAAACTTAAACGTTAAATATGTTTGCAAAAATAAATGCTAACGCAAAATTAGCATCCCGAGTGTTTATGCTCGGAGTACTTGGGAAACCAGGTTTCACTCCAGCCTTAGCATAAAGGTATCTTAAGTTTATCTCTATCTGACGGAATACTTAGGGTATGTACAACAGTCAGGTTGCTGTCCCGATAGTTTTGTTTGATCTATCGGGATTTAAGACAACTCAATCAAG
>CAYRCR010000017.1:5558-14172 GCA_964422835.1 uncultured Gammaproteobacteria bacterium | reverse complement strand
GAGTTGGCGCCTCGGCAGTCAATGCTTTATCCGAATACATGCGGGTGGAAACTAAACGCGCGGGGAAGGTCCATTTCCAGGAATATTGCGAAGGCAAACCTAAATTTACGGTTAAAGAAATGAAGGCATGCGATCTCCCTAAAGATTTTAAATATTATTTTGATTGGCCTTCAAAATCCGGAGTCAGAACTACTTTCCGGGCCGACCCTTCTATTATGAATACCATCACCCCTTCTTTAAATACCATCATCAAGCAAATTAAGAACAGGTCGTACCTGGTAGCCGGGCTTTATTTTCATTTATTTGATGAAAGAGTTAACCGTGAACTGCACTACTACTTTGATTCCGGAATTGTAGCCTTAATCCGCCATATCAATAAAAATAAGGGGGGACTGCATAAGCCCATTTATATCCACAGAGCGTTGGAGGGTATAGATGTAGAAGTTGCCATCCAGTATTCCGACTCTATTAACCCTAATGTGGAATCATACGCCAATGTCCAGACCACTGCTGACGGTGGAACTCATTTGACCGGCTTTAAAACTGCCCTAACCCGCTCCATCAATGACTATGCCAGAAAACAAGGCTACCTTAAGGAAAAAGATGATAATTTAACAGGGGAGGATACCATTGAAGGCATTACGGCAGTTGTGGCCATTAAAATGGACTCGGATAAACTGCAATTTGAAAGCCAAACTAAAGAAAAGCTGGGCAATGCTGAAATGGGTCCGGTCGTTTCCCAGATTACCAAGGAAGGCCTGGATACTTTTTTTGAGGAAAACCCTCAAGATGCCAAAAGGGTGATGGAAAAAGTCATTACTGCAGCCAGGGCCAGGCTGGCTGCCCGGGCAGCCAAAGATGCGGTCCTCCGAAAAGGCGCTTTTGAAGGCGGCGCCTTGCCGGGAAAACTGGCTGATTGCCAGGAAAAGGAAGCCGCCAACTCCGAGCTTTATATTGTAGAAGGAGACTCTGCAGGAGGATGTTTTGATGGCAATACACAGATCGCACTGGCAGACGGCAGAAATATAACATTCAAAAAACTTGTTGAGGAAAATAAACTTGGAAAGAAAAATTATTGCTATACAATTAAATTAGATGGAACAATTGGGTTAGCTCCCATATCAAATCCAAGAATAACTAAAAAAAACACAAAGGTAATCAAAATTATCTTAGATAATAAAAAGGAAATTATCTGTACTCCGGATCACCTCTTCATGTTAAGGGATGGAACTTACAAGCAAGCTTCAAAATTAGCTACCAGCGACTCATTAATGCCTCTCCGCAAACAATTATCCAGACTGGGAAAAAGAATTACTATAGAAGGCTACGAATTAGTCTTTGATACAAAAATGCACCGCTGGATTTTTACCCATCTGCTGGCAGACAAATATAACCTGGAAAATAATATATACTCCGAGTCTGACGGACACAGACACCATAAAGATTTTAATAAACTAAATAATAATCCCTATAACATAGTCAAGCTTTCAAAAGATGAGCATCTTTATTATCATCGCCAGCACTTACAAATGACTCTTCACAAGCCGGATGTTAAAGAAAAAGTAAGAAAATTACGCCAAACAACCGAATATAAAGAAAAAATTAAGAAAATAATGACACAACCAAAAATGATAAAATCACTATCTGATAGAGCTAAAAAACAATGGGAAAATGAAGGATATAAACAATACATGACAAAAAAATTCATGGAATTTTATAATTCTTCAGCTAAATACCGCAAAGAAAATAATGAGCGTCTAAATAAAGAACAACAGAAATATTGGACTGATAAAAAGAACCGCATTCTACGATCAAATAAAACCCAAGAATTTTACATTTTTCACCCAGAACAGAAACAATTATTGTCCAAACTGGCAAAAGAGCAATGGAATAATGAATCTTTACTTAAATGGAGAAGTGAAAAAACAAAGAATCAATGGACTCCAGAGTTTAGGACAAAACGGAAAGAATCATATAGTAAGACTTACCTTCAAAAAGCATTAATAACATTAAAAAAAATTCAGGAGAAAGAAGGAAAAATCCAAATTGACCGATATAATGAAATCCGAAAACAGACTGGAGATAGGAGTTTAATTAAATTTGAAACTATTGCAAATAGATTTTTTGGTGGAGATTATGAAAAACTAGAACAAGCTGTTTATAATTTCAACCATAAAATTATAAAAATTGAAAAATTAAAGAAAAAAGTTGATGTTTATGATTTGGAAGTAGCAGGGACTCATAATTTTGCATTAACGAGCGGAATTTTTGTCCATAATAGCGCAAAACAAGGAAGGGACCGGAAGTTCCAGGCTATTTTGCCGCTCCGGGGCAAAATTTTAAATACCGAAAGAGCCCGTTTGGACAAAATTTTAGAGTTTGAGGAAATCAAGATTCTGGTGATTGCGCTGGGTACGGGAATCGGGGATACTGTAGATTACTCCAAAACCCGCTATCACAGGATAGTCCTCATGACTGATGCTGATGTGGACGGGGCCCATATCCGGACTCTTCTTTTAACCTTCTTTTTTAGATATCTTCCCGACCTCCTGACGCGCGGTTATATCTACATTGCCCAACCACCGCTTTTTAAGCTCCAGCGGGGGAAAGATTTACGCTATGCCTACTCTGATGAAGAACGGGACAGCACCCTCAAGGAAATGAGGGTATCCAAAACTGATGGTATTGTTATCTCAAGATATAAAGGCTTGGGAGAAATGAACCCGGAACAACTTTGGGAAACTACCATGAATCCGGAAAACAGGGTGTTAAAGCAGGTAACCATTGAAGATGCAACACTGGCAGATGAGGTTTTTTCCATGCTGATGGGTGAGGAAGTCCCTCCCCGCAAAAAATTCATCCAGACTAATGCGAAACAGGCAATCCTTGATGTATAATTCTCATGGTAAATTCTGCAGATCATTCACAAATTCTCTATCAAGCTTATGAGCAATTTTTATTGCCGGTTTTTAATAAAAAAGTTCCCATGCCTTACCGCATTAATATTCCACCCGATGAGCACCCCGCAAAGCAGGGCAAAAGTGCGCCGGAAGTTATCTTAAAACAACTTCAGGAAGATGCCAGAAATCAAAATTTTGATCTTCAAAAAGCATCTATGGAAGAGACAAGAGAGTTCATGAGAAAGAATCAGTTAGGTATTGATTGTTCAGGCTTTGCTTACCGCATACTTGATTTTTTAGTCCAAAAAATTAAGGGTAAGAGTTTAGAAGATTTTGGTTTTCCCCATGTTGGCATTACCAATGTAAATATATTAACTTCTGATGAATTTTCAGTACCTATTGACAATTTCACAAACGCACAGCCGGGAGATTTAATCAGACTGGACAGCAAAGCCGTTGACGGAATACCTCATTGTCTGGTCATCCTGGATAGTATTATTACCTATGCCCACTCCAGCCGCCAAACAAACCCGGATGGAGTACATACTGCACAAATTAAAGATGAAAAATTCCCGGATGATTTAAAAATGTTTCGCTTCAAAAAGGAAGAAGGGGATGGCATAAGGAGGCTGAAAATATTACAATGACAGAAGATTTAACAGAAAGGCATAAAGTGAATCTAGATGTACCATATTATTCACAAACGGAAGAGACAGCTTTAAGTAAATATGGTACTAAAGCCTGTGGCCTGACATCGCTTCGTATGGTTCTGGCTTTTTATGGCCAAACATTTAATATCAATCAGATGGAACAATTGGCAAATCGTGTCGGAGCTTATGATGAGAATGCTCGCTGGACACATGCCGGATTAGTTAATATTGCCAGAGACGCTGGACTTATGGGTTTCCGTATTAACTATTCAATGCTCAGTGATGAAGATATTGATAATGCGTGCGAAATTTTTGCAATCGAGGGTGGAGTCCGTAAGGAAATACATGAGGAAATAGATAATTTTAGAGAAAATGTTGAATTTGCTAGAGAACAAGGTGATTTAGCTTCAATTAATTCTTTACTTGAAAACCAAATACCCATCATTGCCTCAATGAAGAAATCCTATGCCGATACAGCCGACACACATTTGGTTGTTATCAGGGGAAGAGAAAATAACAATTATATTATCAACGACCCATGGCACAACGGAGCAAGCTACACCATGCCAGTTGAGAACTTCAATGAACAGTGGACTAAAAGGGCAATTGTTATTTATAAGAAAGGTATGCTATGAACATAGGTAAAATACAACCCGTTCCCATAATTGAGGAAATGAAAAAATCCTACCTCGACTATGCCATGTCAGTTATTGTCTCCCGCGCCTTGCCTGATGTCAAAGACGGTCTAAAGCCGGTTCAGCGCCGAATCATCTACGCCATGCACCAGCAGGGGATACATCACACCAGCCGGTACCAAAAATCTGCTGCCGTCGTCGGGGAAGTTTTGAAAAATTATCATCCACATGGCGATATTCCTGTTTATGATGCCATGGTCCGGATGGCCCAAAATTTTTCCATGCGCTACATGTTAATTGACGGACAGGGAAATTTCGGCTCGGTTGACGGAGATTCCCCGGCAGCTATGAGATATACTGAATGTAGACTATCAGCCCTCGCAGACGAACTATTACGTGATATAAATAAGGATACTATAAGCATGATTGATAATTACTCCGGGACTACGGAGGAACCGGTACTACTGCCATCCGTAATACCCAACCTGTTGTTGAATGGTGCTTCCGGCATTGCCGTGGGAATGGCTACTCAAATCCCTCCCCATAATTTAGGAGAACTGATTGACGGCCTGGTTCATATGATCGACCATCCTTCCAAGGAGCCTGCCAATGGCAAATTCTCATCCGAGGCTTCAGTTGAGGAGCTGATGCAGTATATTAAGGGACCTGATTTCCCAACCGGCGGATCAATTTATGATGTATCCGAAAGCCTCAATGCCTATGCCACAGGTAAAGGAAGAATTGTGATGCGGGCCAAAGCCGAGATAGAAGAGGGTAAAAACGGCAAGTTCGACATTATTATCACCGAACTGCCATACCAGGTCAACAAAGCTACCCTTATAACAAGGATTGCCGAACTGCATAAGGATAAAAAAGTGGAAGGAATAACTGACCTCCGTGACGAGTCGGACAGACGGGGAATGAGGGTAGTAATAGAACTTAAAAGGGACTCAAAACCGCAATCAGTCTTAAATAACTTATACAAACATACTGCCATGCAATCTGTTTTTAATGTCAATATGGTGGCACTTGTTGATGGTGTGCCGCACCTTTTAACTTTAAAACATATCCTGGAGGAATTTGTTTCACACCGCCAGGTTATTATCCGCAGGCGTTCCGAGTTTGAGCTCAAGGAAGCCGAAGCCCGGGCTCATATTTTGGAAGGATTAAAAATTGCCGTTGATAATATTGACGCTGTCATTGAAACAATCAAGAAAAGCAAGGATGCCGAGGCAGCCAAGACCAACTTAATGGCCAAATTTAAGCTGACTGAAATCCAGGCCCAGGCAATCCTTGATATGCAGCTCCGCAGGCTCGCAGCTTTGGAGCGTCAAAAAATTGAGGACGAGCTGAAGATGGTTAGGGAAACTATTGCCTATCTTGAGGATTTGCTTGCCCATCCCGAGAAAATTCTAAAAGTCATCCGGGATGAGTTTATTAAAATTAAGGAAAGATACGGGGATGACAGACGTACCAGGGTCTATAAACAAAAAGTTGGGGAGTTTTCTGAAGAGGACCTGATTGCTGATGAAGACATTATTGTCACCATTACCGAGGGAGGCTATATCAAAAGACAACTTCCTTCCACCTTCAGGGTACAAAACCGGGGAGGAAAAGGGGTTTCCGGTATTACTACTAAGGAACAGGATGCTGTTTCCCATATTTTTTACACCAGGACACTGGATAATATTTTATTCTTTACTGACCGCGGACGGGCTTTCCAACTCAAAGTCTGGGAAATCCCCGAAGCATCCCGCGTAGCCAAGGGACAAGCCATTGTCAATTTAATTAACGTTGAACAGGGAGAAAAAATCACTGCCATCTTAACACTGCGCCAGAAAAACGGCGCCAAGTTTATGTTCATGTGCACCAAAAATGGTAATATTAAAAAAACCGCTTTGGAAGAGTATGCGTCCATCAGAAGGAATGGCTTAATTTCCATAAAATTGGACAGCGGCGATACCCTGGGATGGGTGGCAACAACTTCCGGCACGGATGAACTTATCATTGTGTCCCAAAATGGCCAGTCAATCAGATTCTCCGAAAAAGATATCCGGCCAACCCACCGCGATACATCAGGTGTACGGGGCATAAAACTTAGTAAAGATAATTTCGTTATTTCTGCCCACAAAATCTCTGACCCAAAGACTGACCAACTACTCTCTGTGATGGCCAAGGGATTGGGTAAAAAAACCCCAATTTCTGCGTGGACTAAACAAGGCAGGGGAGGTTCAGGGGTAAAGGCCGCTCAAATTACTGCGAAAACCGGGCCGATTGTGACAGCCCAAATTCTGGGTGAAGATAATGATACGCTGGTCATGACTTCCAACAAAGGACAGCTTATTAAAATTGACCTTAAAGACGTGCCGACACTGCAAAGGCAGACGCAAGGGGTGATACTGATGAGAATGAAAGAAGGGGAACTTGTTTCGGCCGCGACAGTGGTATCATCAAAGAGTGTTCCTGATAAAAGCAGGTAAGGGTACTTAATGGAAAAAAAACTTGGCAGCTTCGCCATTATTTATTTTATTTTAGGGGTGATTTTCGCTTCAATTTATGCTCTTTTTTACCACTGGCCTCCGCTTTCTTTTTTCTCGCCGGGATTTTTTGCAGTAGTTTTCACCTGGCCCATACAACTTCCGGGCCTTTTTTATGACTTCCAAATTTACGGCTTGACAGGAAAAACATTATTGTAGTTAAATAATCATATGGCAGAAAGAAAAGGTGAGGTAAGTAAACTGGTAGAAGGAACTGTTGAGCTGGCCAAAGCCATGGCAAAAGCAGATCCTCTCGCGCTGACACTTGGGGGTATTATTTACCATCCGGAAGTGATTGCCAGATGGCAAAGGCGGGAAGCAAGACAGGCAGGACAATCTAAACATTCAATTCCAACTACTCCTTATTGTAAAGGATGTATATAACTCTTACTTATTACCGCTATTAAAGCTTTTATGTACGTCATGAAAGTGTTTACTGGTAACATGAGTATAAATTTGGGTAGTAGAGATGTTACTATGCCCCAGCATTTCCTGCACTGATCTGATGTCCGCTCCATTGATCAGTAAATCCGTAGCAAAGGAGTGGCGGAGAGTATGAGGGGTAGCCTTGACCGAAAGCCCCACACTTTTAACATATTTTTCCACTATTCTCTGTATTGAGCGGGAAGTGAGCCTCATTGCTTCACCGTTGTCTTTGGGATCAATTTTCCCCTGAAATCTGATAAATAACGGTTTAAAAGTATCTTTCCTGACTTTCAAATACCGGTCCAGTGCTTCAACTGCCGTGTCTGACAAAAAAATAATTCTTTCCTTTTGCCCCTTGCCGATAATGGAAAATTCCCGTCTGCCAAGGTTGATGGTATCACAATTCAAAGAAGCAAGTTCCGATACCCGTAGCCCGGTTGAAAAAAGAGTTTCCAAGATGGCCCTATCCCGGAGGCCTGATTTATCTTTTATATCAGGGGCTCCCAAAAGCCGTACCAGTGCATCCGCGTCCAAAACTTTGATAGGCGAGGCCTCTGTCTCTCCCAACTCAATTTTTTCAGGGGATAAAGTTTCAATATCCCGCCGGGCAAGATAGCGGAGAAATGATCTCAAGGCAATCATAAAATAATTTTGGGTAACTCTTTTGAGCGGCTTCTTGGTTTGAGGATCACTCCAGCGCGACAGGCACAGACGGTACTTTCTTACAAGTGGCAAATCAATTTTTGCAGGGTCAATATCTCCAGCCAGCGATAAAAATCTTTTCAGGTAATGGTCATAATTTTCAATAGTTTTTTGCGAAGCCCCGCGTTCAACTTCCAGATATTCCAAAAAATCTGTAATCAGCGCAGGTATAGTCATTTCCTGACAAGTCCAGCCACCCCGAAAAGTGATAATGCGACACCTGCCGTTGCCAAAACTATGGTTGGCAGTGCTACACCGGGTTCCTTCCCGCCGGGTGTTAAACTGCCTCCCTTATTCCCGATGGGTAACTGTCCGCTACCGGTTCCTATACTGCCACCTCTGCCGACGACAGGGGTTGGTGTTGCCTGCACTGCCCCGCACGTTCCTGTACCGACCACATAACTTCCATTACTTACCTGGCTTAAAATTTCCGATACTGTCCCTTGCTCCGCCACATTGGAATCAGTGGTCTTACTCTTATCAGCCGGGTCAAAATCAAAAGTAACCTGTGTCGCACCAACCGGCGCATCAGCTGCAACGACAAAATCAATTGACGCCAAAATCCCTTGTCCCGCAAAGGCAGAACTAAGGGAAGAAATGCCGGAAATGGCAACCCTGCCTTTTGTAGCATCAATCACTGTCCCGGGGTAGTCGGCATAAATTGTGCCGGGCCGGATTTTTTGGGCGGTAAAACGGCTTTGATCATAAAATAAAATGGCATCAGTACCGTCTGTCCTGGCCCCGCCGGTATCAAGGAAAACATC
>CAYRCR010000017.1:0-5548 GCA_964422835.1 uncultured Gammaproteobacteria bacterium | reverse complement strand
CCAAGGTGAAGGGACATCCTATATTGAAAGTGCCTGATGCGGGCTGGATAGAAAGCGTAGCGCTGGCAGCGTAGATAGTAGATAGTTCATGGTTCATGGTTATTAGTAAAAGAGAAATAACAACACATATCTTAACGATACACGATACACGATACACGATAAACTGTCTCATGGTACTATCTCCAAAGTTAAATCTTTAACTTCGCTCAAAAGATCCTTGCCCAAAGATGTTCCCACGATATTGGAATCTATGGTGCTGTCCGGTGTAAAGTCAACCGAAACGGTTGTCCGGCCGGGCTTTACAGCCTTAAAGAAAACTGACGCGATAGGGCCATTTGTTGGAACTCCGCCTTGAGCACTTGTTACCCCGGAAATGGCAATCAAGCCTTTCTTCCCGTCAGCCATATCTTGCGGGTAATCTTCATAGAGGGAAGATGTTTCAATGGCCAGGGGAGATAATATTTTATTATCAAACTTCAAAATAACATCAGCGCCGTCTGTTGGCACAGAGGAGGAAATATTAACGCTCACGGCAATTTCTTCACCCACTCTAAAGCTCCCTTTGGAAGAGGTCAAAGAAATTGAGGCCTTTTCTACCACAGGGGCAGGAGCCGTTTTGGATATAGTGGGGACAGGAGTCTGATCAGTTGTACCCGGAAGCTTTATCCCCAAGGTGGAAAATGCCCAAACAAGCTCCGCAACGATGGCAATACCCGCTACTACTAAAATAATTCTTTTGTTCATTCTAATTTAATTGAAGCATAATTTTTTTCTATTGTCCAATAATGAAGCTGGCACCCGAAAGCCCCGAACTTTGCTTCAAACAGTTATAGTCAAAGACATTAATCCTGTTATCACTTGTCAAATCTGCCGCCTTACTGGTATCCGACAGCGCATTCCACTGCCGGGACATTTCACCTTTGTCAAAAGAGTTGATTGCATTATCAGGTAAGCCGGCCGGAGCAATATCTCCCATCGGCAATGGAATATCATTCAGGGTAGTTGTGCCTTGTAGAGCAGTGAAAATTTTGGCCACTGCAATAGTTTTCGGGCCTTTAATGATAAGCACATATTGTTTACCCACCACCAGTTTTGGCACTGTCCATTGCGGCTGACCTTCAGCGTTGATAGATACTTTCTGGTTGTCACGGAGTGTATCAAAGACGGGCGAAGCGCCAAATACATTCTCTATAATTTGTATTCTGACATTATCAAGCGAGAAATTACCGGAAGACCGGCAAGTTGGTTTGGCTACAAAAGTTAAAGTTGTCACTCCAATGGTACAAGTTGATGAAACAGTCTTACCCATGTCAGTTGTAACAGAAACACTCACCGGCGATCCTCCGGGGATATTTTCCGGGAGCATACCGGAAACTTGGGCCGCACTTGTTTCAAGCCCTTCAACGGAACCTTCAAGACATTGACAAGAAGATGGACTGTAATAATAACCATAGGCACAGGTGGGAACAGGCCCCTGACATCTGGCAATTGTTGGGGTAAGGGGAGAGGGGGTAATAGTTGCTCCCGGAGCATTTGAAGCCACGCAAGTTGTGCAATTAGACCGGCATTGGGTCGAGGCGTCAAAAGTACAGGAGGTCGTACCTATTGATGTTAAAGCCTGTGTGCCGTTACAAGTCTGGTATCCGGTATAACCCTGGCTAGTCACACAAGAGTTGACAAACTGGCAAGTACAAGACGCGCTACCAATGGGTGTTGGATACCCGGGAGGGAATGTGGGTTGGATAATTGAGGAGAGATTTGACCAGGTAGTAATTTGGGCATCTTTACCATTAACTGCCAACTTGCTTTTTGGCCCCTGTGCCCCAAAGTTGGCCCCCCAAACCTGAACATTGGTGCCGGTGCCGGTGGCAGCATAAGTACAGGACACATTGGAAATGGCCGGATCGCCCACCCCGAACCTGATTGACTTCTGGCGCTCGGAAATTTCACCCTTGTTGTTCTTAAACTGGACGTAAATGGTCATTAAATCTCCGGGCTTGGCATCAGGGAAGGAAACATTGGCAGTAGTCGGGTCCTGCTTATAATCCTCCCATTTAGGGAGAACATCATCTTTACCCATTGGCTTCTGGGAATATCGGTAATGAGTCGTTACTTTAGTCGGCTCTTCCACAGTCAGGGTAGCACTCGCCTTACAAGCTTCTCCACTGTAAGCTTTACCAGAAGAAGCATCAACCGCCTGGGCTGTGAATTTATATGTTCCGGTCTGGACAGGAGAAAAGTTAGGCCAGGGATTTGCTTGTGTGGCACTTGATAAGTTTGGCCCCTCCACAATTACCAATTCCTTAACATCTCTGGCAATTGAGGCTCCATTGGTATTCCTGCCACGAAAAGCAGTTATATTGACAAGATCACCCCTCTTAATAGTGTCAACTCCTCTCCAAACTCCGCTGGGACCAAAGAACTTTATCATAATTGCGCTGTTGGCATCATAAGGACAAGCCTGTGATCCGCCGGCCGGCGGAGCAGCAGTCGGGGCAGGGGTAGCAGTGGGATTTTGCCCACCGCCTCCGCCACCCCCACCGCCGGATGAGCCGGTGGTAAATGATTTAGTGGGGGTACAGGATTTTACTCCGCCACCGGTAGTGAATACTAAATTATGAGTGCCGGAAGCGCCGGAACCAACAGTATAGTTATATTCGGGGTTGGCTCCTCCAACCATATTGGTGTAACTTTGGTTTTGTCCATCCAGAAGTAGTTTGACATTTTGCCACTTCCCGGGATCAGGGTCAGACCTGCCTGTTACCTTAACGGCTACGTTGGTATTTGGTGCAGGGCTTTCCGGGCTTACAGCCCAATCAACAGTACAGGAACCACCTCCTCCTCCACCACCACCTCCACCTCCACCGCAACTTGAGGAACAAGTTCCGGCCTTTATAGCATTACAGCCTGCCGGATCTGCAATTGTGCAAAAGTTATTAATAATACTGCTTTGATTTCCGCAAGCTGTTGACCAGCCATTTTTTTGATAATAAGTTAGGAAACTTGAGGCACCTTTAGCGTTAATAATACAATCGTTACAGACATTACCGGAACAGGCAGTAAGGCTTCCGCCACCACCACCTCCATCTCCACCCGGAGGTTGGGTAGGCGCTCTGGTGGGCGCAGGCGTACTGCCTCCACCCCCGCCTGCATTTTCACATTCCCAACGGCATTCACTCGGGTTTGGATCACGTAGTTCATATTGGCCGTTTTGGTTGCATATATATATCAATCCTTCACCAGCACCACCACAATCGGGAGGAAAATTACCAGTACAATCTTTATTCTTGTCAAATGGCTTATATGAGCCTGGTTCACAAACCCCACCCCCTTCACCTCCAGGATCAGGCGTGGGGGTTGGTTCTTCAGCAGGAGGGTAATCACAATAGCAATCACTTTCCTCACTACCAGGCGCATAGCAAATTTGGTCATACTCCGTACAATCAATACTTCCACCCCCGCAATTGGTGTCATCACAACCCCGCCAGGAAGAAATAGGAGTGGGAGTGGGTTCTACGCAGCGATAATATTCAATTTCATCATATCCTTGAGGCTCACACACCAAACCACAATTTTCCTGGCATTCCTCTATAGTCGAATAACTATCCCCTAAAGCTCTTGATTTAAAAATCTGCTGCCTTTGGGCTAAAAATACCCCAATTGGTATGCTTATCAAAAGAAGCATTAAAACCGCTGCCCCTATTAAGTTCCTTTTACTGGCAAAAAATAAAGTTAAATCTCCCATTTATGTGCCCCCGCAACTAAACGATTTATTAGCCGACACATCACTCCACTGTGGTAAACCATTCTTAAATGCCCACACTTCCCAGTTATAAATATCCCCTGGGTTGATGGATAGAGTATAAGAAACACTCATCTGGTCCAAATCAACATAGTAATTATCACGGTATTTATCTTCCGTCTGGTCATCAGCCGGGTTTTTACGGTTATGCACATGAATCCTGAAGCGGTTGGCAGACGGATCCTCAATCCAGGAAAGCTTGACTTGTGTATTGCCGGACAGACAACTATGTAAAAGACCTCTTGGGGAGGCTGCTTTGGCAGAGGCAGGAGTGGGCGTAGGAGTGGGTTGCCCCGCCGGTGACGGGGTAGCTGTCGGCTGTCCGGGGGCAGTTGTAGATGTAGGTAAGGGTGCTGAACCGCAGTTTATAGATTTGGCTGGAGCTGCTGCCCCGCAGCCTGTACCGTAGCCGGTGCAAGACGCCACCGTCCAGTTATAATTCGTATCGGCAATAATATTCTGGGTGGCGGGGGAGGAGGGGACAACAGGCGAGGCAGTAGCATTGGCATTGGTAATAGTCATCCTGTAAGACCCGGAGCCGGATACGGGGATCCAGGAAAATTCCGCGCTGACAAAATTGCCGGTGCGGGTTTTACAAACGGCGTTAAGGTTTTGCGGTACACCTCCCGGGGCCGGGGCCTGGGTTGGAGGGATAGCAGTCGGCGGGATAGGCGTTATGGTACCGGCAGGCGGGGCAGCCGGGCCTGATTCCGGCGGAGAACGGAACTCCACCAAAAATGAATTTGTTGAGGCTACACAATCTTTTTGGTCAGTATCACAGACTATATTAGACTGGGGCACCACAATAGTAATAGGTTCTGCCCCGGCCCGGGACTTTAAAATCTGTGCTTCCTGCAAAAATTTGACAGAGGCAGGAATAACAAGAAGTAAAATCCCAACCAGCAGCAAGCTGATAACATTTTTTCTTGAAAAGAATTTAGTCTGGGAAAAATCCAGGGTCGGATCCATATTTAAATCCAGTGTAAATAAAAAGGGAGGTTGTTGTCAATTAACGGATAGGGCACTTGAATATCCCCTCTACAGCATCCGTACTCATATCACCGACTTTCTCGTTAATGTTGGCACCTCCCGACATGACTTTCCACCTGTAGTCTTTATTTAAGGCAATATTAACATAGACAAAATTTGTAAGGTTAGCAAACTTACCCCGGCCGGCCGGCTCACCTAAGCCCGGGCCTGTCTCCCAAACCTTATACCAGAAGTTGACAACCCCAAGGGGCGCTTTCCAGGAAAGTTGGACTGAACCACCGCTTATACACTTGACGGAAAGGTTAGTAGGTTTTGGCAAAGTTGACGCTTGAGGCTTAATGCTTTCCGTGGGAGTGGGTGTAGGTATCCCTGTTGGTGAAAGAGTCGGAGTTGAGGTAGGCAGGGAAGGTGGTTTGTACCAGATCATCCTGGTAAAAATCTTGCTTTCCAGCTCTGTATCGTTTTGACCCAAGTATTTAAACTGGACAAAAACGTAATAAAGTTTTTCAGGTTCGGGGTTTGGCAGTTTTACCCTAACCGTTTTCGGGCCGTTGTACTCCTCCCAACCGCCTTTTTCCGGGGAGGGAAGGTCAGAGGGGGCGGTTGACACCCAAATCCGGTACGCGGTAACCGCAGCGGAAGATGCACCCAATAGTTCTCCAAATGTTTCTTCTGTACCTGTTGGCTCTACTTCGGGAGTTGACACCTCTGTCTCGGTGACAGTTGGTATCTCTTCCGATTCAGTCCATGAAGGAG
>CAYRCR010000016.1:10134-16303 GCA_964422835.1 uncultured Gammaproteobacteria bacterium | reverse complement strand
CACCATCTTTTATCTAGGCGTACCATTTTCCTGCCCCCGTATTTTTCATCCGAAACAATCGGAAACCCGATATGTTTTAAATGTACCCTAATTTGATGTGTCCGTCCAGTCAGAGGATGGCAGGCAAGCAAAGTGTATAGTGTATAGCGTATAGCGTATAGTTTGCGAAATTGAATCTTGTTGAAGCCTAAAAATATTTCAACTAAACGCTGGCCGCTAAACGCTAAACGCTGAATTGGTTCATATTCCGTTACTGCTTCCCTTACACCAGCCTCGCCAGACCAGGTCTGGGAGGCTACAGTAAATTTTTCTCTTCTTTCCGGATTCCTTATTATCGGGGCATCTACCCTGCCTTGTTCTTTAACCACGCCATGAACCAAAGCCAAATATTCTTTTTGGACAGTTCTTTCTTTAAATTGCGTCTGCAATTTTAAAACTATGTCATCGCTTTTCCCAACAACCAAAAGCCCGGAAGTGTCTTTATCCAAACGGTGTACTATCCCCCCGCGAAGAGCCGGAATTTGATAATCCTTTACCAAAATATCTTCAATAGTCCTTTCTTTTTCCGTTTCAGAAGTGGTAGTAGAAATTCCCGCCGGTTTGTCAATTACCAGAAAATGCTCGTCTTCAAAAATAACCTTAAGCATTAGGAGGCTTTTGCAGGAAAGAACTAATTTGTTTCAAAACTTCATCGGGGTTCATTGAAGATTTGAATAAAAATCCATTGGCTCCCAGGGCAAAGGCTTGACTGGCAACTGTATCATTGCCCAAATTTGTCAGTACTATAATCTGGCCGTTTTTGGCAGTTGGCGGGTTTGCTTTCAAATCCTGCAAAATATGAAGTCCGTCTTTTTTGGGCAGCATAATATCCAGAAGTACCAGATTCCAGCCTCCCTGCCGGAGTTTAGCCTCACCTATCTCCCCATCAGCAGCAGTATCAATCGTGTAGCCCTCACCAGTTAAAAGCTCCTGATAAAACTCCCGTAAAAACTGGTCATCCTCAACAATCAATATTTTTTTACCCGTATTATCAGCCATGACTTATATATATCACAACTAAACTCTAGTTGCTAGTCGCTAAACGCTAGCCGCTATACCCTTTTCAGATTGCCACCGGTTCCAACCCTTTTGCTTCTCCCGTTACATTTTTGGTAAATTTAGCAGCATTTGCCAAAACCTCTTTGGTGGCAATAGGCAGGGAGAAGGTAAAAGTTGAGCCTTTACCCAGCCCCTCGGAAGTGACCCAAATTTTTCCTCCCATAAGTTCTACTAAATTTTTAGTAATATAAAGCCCCAAACCCGTACCGCCGGTTGTAGCTGCAGCCACATATGAATTATCCAAACGGCCGAATTTTTGAAACAGCTTTCCTACATCTTCTTTAGCAATTCCCACACCGTTATCACGGACGGAGGTTTCCAAAACCTGTCCGTCAGTAAAAAATGACACGGCGATTTCCCCGTTTGTAGCCACAAATTTTAAGGCATTGCCAACTAAATTCAAAAGAACCTGATGGATTTTGTCCGGATCGGCAAAAACTTGTGGTACCTGGGTCTTATTGATTGCCAATTTAATCATTTTTTCGCCAGCTTTAGCAGAAATTTCTGAAGCCACCTCGTCGCAAAGCTGTAAAATATCAAAAACTTGTGGCCGGACTTCAATCCTCCCTGCTTCAATCCGGGAGACATTCAACATGTCGTTGACCAGGTTGATCAATCGCTCTGTGGAAAGATAGGCCCGCGAGATATATTTAGTCATTTTTTCGGATAATTTCATATCCGGCCTGTTGATGGCCATCCAAAGATAGGATTTAATGGCAGTCATAGGAGTACGGAGTTCATGTGAGGCAATTGAGACAAAATCATCCTTTAATTTATCCAATACTTTCAATTTTTCATTGGCTAATCGTAGTTCAGCCGTAGCTTTTTGCACTTCCTGGACTAAGGTTATATTAAACTTTTTAATCTTATCAACAGCCTTGGCATTGGCAATGGCAATGGCCACTTCCGGCATCAAAATACCCAAAACCTTCAAATCTTCCCCGGAGTAAGTTTCACCAGACGCCTTTTCTCCCAAAAGAAACACCCCCACCAAATCTTCTTTAACACGCAGTGTTGCCGAAACTGAAACATTCAAGACCCTCATTAGCTGTTTCAATTCCCCTTCAGGTAACTCATCAAAAATAATGGGCTGATGGGATACTAAAATCTGGATCAATTTTGGATAATCATAGCTTGGGGGATGGCTAAAATTAACTGCCGAAATTCCATAAACTGATTCTTTTTCCAAAAGGACCAATGCTGCCCGGGAAATTCTCATATCGGCTGATAAAGTTTCCAGAATCTGGGAAGAAAGAGAATTCAACTCTAAAGTGGAACTCATAATATTGCCCAGTTTGGAAAGGAGTTGGCTGGAATCATAGCGGCCTTTAAAGAAGAACCTGTCCGTCACACTTTCAATATTTTTCCGCAGTTTATCAAAAGAAAAAGCTACAACCAGGGTTAGGAGGGAATAAAGAACTAAGGGATTATTGCCTAAAGCGGAATTTAAAAGTAAAGAGCTGGTAAGTGTTGAGGCGATAACGTAAAAAATTCCAATTATGGCAACCATCATTGAATATGCCACAGTTCTGGCAACAACCAAACGGATATCCATTAGACGGTGTCTTACAATAGCATAGGCAATAAAACCGGCCATAGAAATTGTCAGGAGCGGACCAATGCCAAAAAACATAAAATTACCAAAAGTGGGCATGATGACATTGGTAGCACTACCAAAAATTGCTGCAGTAAAAGTCCCTATTAACATATACTTAATTTGTAATTTCTCCATACCACCCGACCTTCTAAGTTGAATAAACTGGTTGATAAAAGCAACCGTCATAAGAGACAGAAAGTGAAGCAGCCAAATGGCATAACCCCAACTATAAGTTAGCCCTTTATAATTTCCTTCTACCACACCGCTTAATACAAGATTAGTAAAAAGGGTCAAAAGATAAGTCAACCCGGAAAATCCAAAGAGAAAAATTTTAACCCACGGAAGATATCTCCTGTTCAGATAAAAGGTGGGAAAAATAAATGAAAAATAACACAGACTTAAGGCAATTGTGCTTCCCGCTATATAAAGGGTTTTGGCCCAAAATAGAGCAATAGACTGATCAGTTATTAAAAAAAACATTGCCAACCCAAATGACCACATTCCAATAGCTGCAGAGAAGACAATAAAAACTCTACGCAACTCATTTCTGGCTCCACTTAACCAAACCAGCATTCCTAAAACAAAATTAAACAATGTATTAGTAAAAAGAAGGATGATCTTAGAATCCATAAGTAGTACTGATTTCAGTATACACAAAGCGGAAAATATGAGCAATTTTTATGTAAGCTTTAAGACAATTATTTATTAGTTCGAAGACGACCTTTTTATTAAAGAGGGTTTATTATAATTTGTGTAATTTCCGAATTGCTGTCTGCGCAGAGATGCCGCTTCAGGATTAATTCGTCTAAGCAAAGCCAAAGCTTTGTTTGCTTTATTAATACAAGGGTCTATATCTACTTCTTGTTGTGCATAACTTGCAAAACGATTTCTAAACACAACCTCATTACTATATGCTATTAGATCACCTTCCAATATAATCTGGACAGGCAGAGAGTTGCCTTTTAGGAATTCCTCTTTTGCGTAGTCAATGATATCCATTTTCTCTGCATGATAGGCAATGCTCCGCCTTAAACGCCTAGGTGTAGGCATAGACCCTAGAGGGCTATCTTCCATTATCTCATTAAGTCTTTGTAGAATACCTACAATTCCCCCTCTTTTTTTTGCTTGCAAGATTCCTAATTCCGAGTTTGCCTCTTTCCGTTCTTTTTCTAGTTCCTCTACTTTATGATCAAGATAAACATCGACAGCGATATTTAAGCCACTGTCAGTTTCCTCTTCAATTCCGGTAAATGTAACATTCCCTTTTTCTACCATACGTAATATTATAACACGAAATGTCAAATTAGACCACCACAAAAGTCTAAACTTGACTATGTCCGAAATATGGGATTTGATGGGTTGTCCGAAAGTTATTATGCCTCATCGAATTTGCTGCTATTGTTTTCTGAAGGTCGCTTTCGGGAATAATCTTACCACACAAGGTGGGCTCGGCTAACTTGAATCCATGTTTTCTGCTTAAGTCACCCATTTCCAATGCTTTGGATACATCTGCATCACCGATAGAATAGTTTCCATATCTTCCCTCTCTGGCAAGAAGTATTGTTTCTGCCAAACAGGCAAAAGTAGTAGATCTGGGTGTTCTTAAATTAAATCTACACTTTAGCCCCGGAACATAGACAAAGCCACCATCAATAACTGTAACCCCTCTTTTACGCATTCTCTTTCCCGCCAGTTCTGAAATACTCTTGGGTTGAGTATCATCAATTATAAAACTGCCTTCACTAGCATTTTCTTCCAATCCAGCACCAACCCCATTTCCACTAGTTACATTAATTATAATGTCATAATCTTGAATTTTTTTTATATCATGAGTGAAAGTAGCTGCTTTTTCGTTTTTAAGATCAGGTAGTTTAACCGCTAGCTTGTTTTTATGTCTGGGAGACCCTATAAGGAGTACGTCCTTGAAACCATTCGCCACAATAAGTCTTGACGTTGCCCCTCCGACAGAACCATCTGCCCCAACAATAGCAACACGGGCATTTTGGGGTGTAAGACCCAACCATTTGGTGTAATTAACAGTTGCATCTAAATTTTCAAAGGCAGTGAATGAATTACCAGAAGTTATACCGATTCCCTGAACTTCCGGATCACGAATTATTCGCCGGCCCCCAATGGTTGTCGGCGAAGTAAGGGCACCCAGTCCAATTAATTTCGCTCCCCGAGATTTAGCTAAACTGATTGCCTCAATGATTCTTTCCCGGGCAAAATCACTCCATTTGGCACTATTGGCATCTTCCATTTTAGGTAACATTTGTTCTCCATAAAGCAAAACGGCAATCAGGGCACCTTTAACTTCCGAGCCCCTGGATGTAATTGTACTGTCTCCTATAACAAAGGGGGGGATTTTAGCCAGTTCGTTATATAAAAATTTTCTTTTCATCCAGCCTTCGAGCCTTCCTGAAACCAGAGGGGACAAAATACCTAGATTAAGACCCAAAAATTTCGCACAAGATAGAGCATCTAATGGATCGCGGGGGTGGACTACAAAACCATAATCAAATTTTGCAGACCCTCTATCTATGAAACGTCCAAGTTGACTTCTAGAGGTACGGAGCGTTTCATTAAATTGGGGAATCCTCAATTCAGAAGAGAGGTCATCTGATTTTATTGTTGATACTTCTGAATTTACTGACTTTTCTGGGCTCATAAATTATATTCTCAAGATGAATTGTATCCTACTATGGGGTAAAAAAACAACCTTTATCTTCCCATTTCCCAACTAGTATAATACAAAGCCGAATTAAGAGCTTCTGAATTTATTTTTTAGCAGGTTTTTGGGGACATTTTTGAGCCTTGGAACAGGCAATACAAAGTGTGGCAGTCGGCATAACCTTTAGCCTTTCAGGCTCAATCATTTTGCCGCAACATTCACATTTGCCATAAGTTCCCCTTTTAAGCCTTGAAAGAGCGTGAGTAATTCGGTCGGATAATCCCATCATATCATTTTTGACTGATGTTAGCCTGCCATGCACTTCGGCCAGCCATGAATCAGTCCCCGGTTCGGAAGATTCCGCTACACCCTGGTTTAACACCGGATTTTCCTTATCCAGACTTTTTATCCGTTTCTCTACATCCTTTTGCTTCCGCAAAAGAACTTTTTTAATCTTCAATAATGTCTCTTGGGGTAGGTTTAACATTTAACTTCCTTAAAAGCCGCGGCGCTTTCGATAAAAACTTATACAGTTTAGAAAGCCTCACTTTCCAGCCTATCATAAAGTTATACCAGCTTTTGCGGGCAGTAGCAAGTGTTATCTGCCGCCTTTTCCCGCTCGTTATTATCCCGCCGGCCATTTTCAAGTCCTGGAGAAAACTTCTTTTTGAGCGGATATAATAAACAGCAATGCCGGAAATGACCAGTGTTCCCGCCAAACCGAAACTTTGCGGAGCATTTTCATCCCTCCAAAACTGGGTAATAAATTTAACAATCCCAAGCAAAATCAGGGCTGATGACAA
>CAYRCR010000016.1:0-10124 GCA_964422835.1 uncultured Gammaproteobacteria bacterium | reverse complement strand
GACAAAATTTTACCGCCGAAGTGAAATCTGACTGCGCCCTGAAACAACCGATATGCAGCCAAAGCAAAGATGACTGCTTCCATCAAAGACAAAGGCAACCTTTTGCCTATTACTCCCACCTGCGACACTGCAAAAGGCAGATTTGAAGAATAGCCAAAATTGCAGCCACCAAGAAAGCATCCGATATTGCCAAGTGAAACACCAATTAAAAAGCCAACCGCCGCAAAATCGCCAATTTGCCAAAACGGCAACTTTAACCTTTTGGCAAAAAACCAAAGGGCCAAGGCTCCACCCAAAACAGCCCCCCAAAAGGCCAAACCCGGGTAACGGTTTAAAAGTAGTGCTTTTTCTAAACTTCCAAAAATCGGCCAGTTAAAGACAACAAAATAAATCCGGCCGCCCAGGATACCTCCAAAAAATGACAATATGGCAAGATCCAAAACCTTTTCCTCATGCAGATCATATGTTTTGGCCAGTCTCCAAACTACAAAAGCGGCCAGTAAAAACCCCAAAGTTAAAAAGAACCCAAATGAGGAAATAGAAAGTGAGCCGATGGAAAGTAGTACCGGATGCATCCTTTATTTGACCCTTTCAATATATTGGCCGGTCCTTGTATCAACTTTTATTTTATCACCGTTTTTGGAAAACATCGGCACTTTTACCATAAGGCCATTATCAAGTTTTGCATCTTTGTAAACATTTGAAACCGTATTGCCCCGCTCACCCGGCCCGGTTTCGACAATTTCATAGATTAAGCTGTTGGGAAGCTCTAAACCCAATGCCTCATCCCCCGAAACAATCAAAACCACTTCCAAACCTTCTTTTAAAAATTTTGATTCCTCCCCTACTACAGAGCCCGGCAGGGAAAATTGTTCAAAAGAGACAGGGTCCATAAAATTAAAACTATCCCCGTCCCGGTAAAGGTATTGGGCTTTTTTCTTTACTACATCAGCTTCCTCAACTCTGGCTCCGGTAATAAAAGATTTTTCCGTAACGGATCCTGTCCTGAGGTTGCGGACCTTTATTTTAATGGTACCTGACCCGCGGCCCATCTTGTTATGTTCATATGTTAAAACCTGAAGAAGGCTGTTGCCTTCCTTAAAAACCATGCCATTCCGGAGTTCTGTTACATTTAACATAAGGGAAATTTTACCAGAAACCACTTCCAAAACCAAGGGGGTGTTGACAAGAGTGTATATTTAGTATATACTCCGTATATATGCAGACAGCAGTGGTTAATGTTAAGGTTGATACCAAAGTAAAAAAGGAAGCTCACAAGATAGCTCAGGAATTGGGGCTTTCTCTTTCCGGCTTAATTAATGGGTATTTAAGGCAACTTATAAGGACCCGCGAAGTAACTTTTTCCCTTTCGGAAGAACCTTCTGAATATATGATCCAGGCTTTGAAAGAATCCAAGGAAGATATTAAAGCGGGCAGGGTGATTTCTTTTGCAGAAGGTATTGACGCCTTAAACTATCTTGATGAAATAATTAATGATGAAAAAAAGCTCAAAAAGAATTGATTATTCCAGAAGTTTTGATAAGCAGCTGAAGAAAGCTCCACTGCCCATTAAAGTTATTTTCCGGAAAAGATTTGAGCTTTTTCTATCAAATCCTTTTCATCCCCAACTTAATAACCATTTATTAACTGGAAATTATAAAGGTTATAGGAGTATTAATATTACCGGAGATTGGCGGGCGCTTTATTCAGAAGATGAAAATTCAATTATCTTTGAACTTCTCGGAACTCATAGCCAGTTATACAAATGAAATTATATTTTCCTAAATTAGCAAAATTTTTACTGGGTGTTTTTGTCTTTTTTCTGGCGGGCTATATTGTCCTGGACCTTTTATTTAATGTCAGTAATTTGGTGGAGGTAGGCATAGGCAGGCTGCCAGCCAACCCCACCAGCGCCCTAATAATCATCGGTCTTCTTGTTGCCGATATTTTAATCCCCATTCCCTCCAGCATTGTGATGGTAGCAAGTGGAATATTATTTGGCCCCATCTTGGGAGGATTGGTTGCCCTGACAGGATCACTGATAGGATCTCTTCTTAATTTCCAGATCAGTAGAGCATTTGGCCGGGAAAGGGTTCAGGGATGGCTTAAAAATGACGGATACGACAGATTGTCTTCCCTGATGCAAAAATATGGAGCCGTTACCGTTATTTTAACCCGCATGGTGCCGATTGCCATGGAATCAGTAAGCAGTATTGCCGGGTTATCACTAATGAAATTTAGAAAATTTATAATCTTAAATCTTATTGGCTTTACCCCAATTGTTTTTCTTTATTCTTCTACTGGCGCGATATATAAAAATACAGAGCCGCAAAATATTTTTATTGTTTTAACAGCAGGCTTCCTGGTTCCTTTAGCCGTCTGGTTGTGGTATAATAAAATTGTTTCTAACGGATAATTTTATGCCGCGCGTAACCCTTGATGAAAAAAACCTCCGCCATTGCCGTTGCCCCTATTGCCCCGTTCAGGACAAAAGCGAGTGCACCAAAAAGAATGCAGAACTCAAAAAAGATTCGGACAAACTTTATTGTTCAACAGGCAAATCTTCCTGTACTGATTTGAATGAAAAAGAGCGCTGTATTTGTCCCACATGTTTGGTCTGGTCTGAATATGATTTGAGCGGCCTTTACTACTGCACCAAAGGAAGCGCCGACGATAATGGCTGATGAAGCTCCCTTACCATCCCTCATAGAAAGCGAAGGTTTCCCAATTACCCTGGTTTTTGCAGGGAAAAAAGCGTTTTTCTCGGAAAGAATTACCGGCAATCTTTGGGCAGTTGAGAACGGCCAAACAACACTTATCCACTCTTTTCCGATTGTTAAAATCACCGGTCATCACGAAACAGGACTTTTGGGTATTGTCTTGGATCCTGATTTTGAGCAAAATAATTTTATTTACTGTTTTTACAGTTATGGGCAAACCCTGGATAATCTAAAAAATAAAATTGTCCGACTTGATGTTAAAAGCAATACGGAAATCACTATTTTAGACAATATTCCGGGTGGTGTTATTCATAATGGCGGGATTATGGCCTTTGCTCCTGATAAAACCCTTTATATTGGGGTGGGCATTCAAAATGAAATTATGGATAAGTCGCAAGACGCCAACTTTTGGGGCGGGAAGGTTTTAAGAATTAATCCGGATGGCACAATCCCCAAAGATAACCCAATCCCGGGCTCCCCTGTTTATTCATGGGGCCACCGCAATATTTTTGGCCTGGCTTTTCATCCAACCTCCGGCAAACTTTATGTTTGCGATGAAGGTCCGGATCATGATGATGAGATTAATATTATTGAAAAAGGCGGCAACTATGGCTGGCCGGAAGTTATGGGAAAATCAGATGATCCCAAATTTATAAGTCCCATTCAAACCTATACTCCCTGTATTACCCCCACTCAATGTGTTTTCGTGAACGGGAAATTATACTTCGGCAGTTACAATGAAGGAACTGTCCACTCTCTGACTTTATCCGGAGAAAATTTTGATGCTGTTGCGGAAGACAAGGTTGTTTATAGAGGGAAATCTTTTGGCACTATTGGTGTATTTTACAGTCCGGACAAACACTTTTACATCACCACCCCCAACAAAATCCTGGAATTTACACCAATAAATGAAAACCCTTAATCTGTGCCGGGAGAGGGAGTCGAACCCTCACAGCCTTGCGACTAATAGTTTTTGAGACTATCGCGTATACCATTCCGCCATCCCGGCTTGGAATAAATTATACCTAAGATGAGCTTTATTAACAAATGATTTTTGAGAATAGAAAAGACGCAGGGGCAAAACTGGCCCAGGTATTGCAAAAATATAAAGGGAAAGGTGCTATTGTCTTAGCCCTGCCGCGGGGAGGAGTCCCTGTTGGGGCAGAGGTTGCCAAAACTCTAAATTTACCCTTAGATATTTTAAGTGTCCGTAAAATCGGCCATCCGGGAAATCCCGAATATGCCTTGGGGGCTGTAACAGAAAACGACACTACAGTCTTTAATGAGCAAGAAAAATCCCAAATCGACCCAATTTGGCTTGCGGAAGAAACTAAAAAACAAATCCAAGAGGCCCAACGGAGGCGTATCTTATATTTTCCCATGAACCCCAAACCAATAACCGTAAACCAAACTGCCATTTTGGTTGATGACGGGGTTGCCACGGGCCTGACTATGGAAGCCGCCATCAAACAACTACAGTCACTAGCCTCCCAGACCAGGTCTGGGAGGCTAGTGCAAATTGTAGTGGCAGTGCCGGTTATCCCCAAAGAAACTGCCCAAAAGTTTAGGAAATTAGGCGTAGAAATTATAGCTTTAGAGGAACCACAAGAATTTTTAGGTTCAGTTGGGTCTTACTACAAAAACTTCCCCCAGGTTTCAGATGAAGAAGTAATAACTTTGCTTAAAAAATAATCTATTTAAAAAATAATCTATATTCTACTAATTTGGACGATCGCATATTTTAGATAAGTATCGAATATCGAGTGTTACCTATGTACCCTGCCAGTACACAGAGGTGTGATTTTTTGGGTCATTGTGTATAATACCAAAATGACTACTGAAGGTAACCTGGATGACCCAAGACAAAGGCTTCAAGCTTTCCAGATATTAAATGATGTTTTTGAGAAGTTTCACCAGAATCCAAAAGGAGATCCTGCAGCTCTTATGGAAACTTCACTCACTGCATTAACTGAAAAGCTGGGGATAGCTGAAGATAGAGCTATTGCTTTAGCAACTTTATATGCCATGTCGCTCAAAGCGGCCAGAAGAGAAGGTGGCATCATTTCATTACCTGATTTCAATTCAGTTGCTGATCAGAGGACTATTGGTTATAGTGGCTTTACTTGGGCATATGTGGATTTTAGGATTGGAACCGCAGGATGGACAATGGATGGTTTACTCCATCGCACACATTTTGAAACTGGCAATAATGATCCAGACTCAATTCGGCTCTTGAAGTGGTGCGATCAACATCCCTGTCGAGTCAATGATTTCTTTATAGAATCTTTTGCGAAACCAACATTACATTGGACACACAGACAAATGATAATAAAATTTAATTCAAAGGTAGATGATGGTTCTTTAAGGCCTCTTGAGTTTCCAGAAGAAAAGTAGAGTATTTTATTATCTTACTTCAATACTCTCATGTATTAGAGTGTCATATCCCACTCCGGGTGTGTGATATTTCAGGCAAGTTCCGATTTAATTGCGTCCCTAATTTTCAGCTGAATTTCTTCAGGAACTAACAATCCCCTGTTGTATGGGGTATAGTTTTTACCCCAATTATCATCCCTAAAAGTAATACCTTCAAAAACAACTTTCTTTTCATAACGCGGGATAAAGTGAAAATGAGTATGGTTAATTTCATTACCCAAAGTGCTTAGATTAAAACGACCCGTTCCAAATAATTCCTTTGTGACTCCCCATAAATCACGCGTAATTTGCAACATTTCCATCCATTCTTCCGGAGTTACCAAAGACTGATCTTCTAAATGTCTCTTAAGGGGAATTATGCAGCGTCCCAGATAAACCTGGCTTTCATGTAAGGCAACTCGCCAGTATCCATAATCTCTTATGTAAAATTTTTGATATTTTTCAGGAGGATTACAGAAACCACATTCCAATTGTGTTGCCATAATTATTTTCAGGCTGCGGCCTTAACTGGCCTTTCTTCTTCCTTATCCTCTTTGGCAGGACGGCCCCTTTGTCTTTCCATGCCATAAAACTTGACCCGTTCCGGCACGAACATCAATTTTATTTCACCTGTCGGGCCGTTCCTATGTTTGGCAATATCCAAAGTAGTATCTTTCATATTTTCCGGGTCTTCACGGTATAAAAAGATAACCACATCTGCGTCCTGCTCAATGGCTCCGGATTCACGAAGGTCAGCCAGTTGTGGTTTTCTACTTCCCCTCGCCTCAACTGCCCGGGAAAGTTGGGATACCGCCAAAACCGGAATTTTAAGCTCGCGGGCCAGATTTTTTAACCCTTGAGAAATTTCCGAAACTTCCTGAACCCGATTTTCCGTGTTCCGGCCGTGGATTAACTGAAGGTAGTCAACCACCAGAAGCTTTAATCCGTGTTCCATTTGCAAACGCCTGGCCTTAGTCCGAATTTCAGCCAGAGATAACCCCGGTGTATCGTCAATAAAAAGAGGCGCTTCTGCCAGCTGGCCGTAAGCGTGGGAAATCCGGTCAAAATCACTATCATCCAGTCTTCCGGTCTTTAACTTCCAGGCATCAATGTCAGCCTGGGACACAATAATCCTGTCTACCAGCTCTTCCTGCGACATTTCCAGAGAAAAAATCCCTACGGGAAGCCCTGCTTTTACAGCCACATTTTCAGCCACATTTAAAACAAAAGAAGTTTTGCCTTGCCCCGGCCGGGCAGCGAAAATTATCAAATTTGATTCCTGAAAACCGGCCAGTTTTGAGTCCAAATCCCTAAAACCTGAAGGTACACCCCGAAGCTTACCGGAAGTTTTTTGCAACTCATCAAGTCTGTCAAAAGAAATAGTCAAAAGGTCTTTTAGGGGAATGAATTCTTTCTTGATATTTTCCTGCGACACGGCGAAAATATCCTGCTGGGCCAAGTCCAGGATATTTTCCAAAGGAACCGATTCATCATATGCCTGCTCAACCAAATTGGTAGCCTTGGTAATAAGCGCCCGACGGACTGCGTGTTCCCTGATGATTTTGGCATAGTGCTCAATGTGAGCAGAAGTTGGGACTAAGTTAACCAGCGTTGCAAGGTAAGCAGACCCTCCAACCAGGGAAAGGCAGTTCCTTTGGCGCAGTTTTTCCGTAACAGTAACAAGATCAATAGGCTCCCTTTTTTCAAAAAGCTCCAAAATGGCCTCAAAGAGCTTACCGTGTTGTTCTGTCCGGTAAAAATGGGCAGGATGCAGGCTTTCGGCAATTTTAATGACCGCGTCTTTATCAATGAGAAGCGCTCCCAGAAGGGATTGTTCGGCGTCAATGTTTTGCGGAGGAAGTTTAGTTGTCTGCGACATAGTTCAAAATTCAAAATGCAAAGTGCAAAATTACAACCCAAAATTAATAATTGTAAACTTCAACTTTGAACTTTTAACTTTGCACTTTTAACTTTTATCGAGCAGCACTACCGTTGTTTCTTCCGGTAACTTATCTTTTGTGATGGAAAGTTTTGGTTGCGGGGTGGCGTTTTCCGCTCCCATTTCCTTAAGGAAACTTTCAGGGCCTTCCAGATTTATGGAAAGTTCAGGGATTTTATAATGCATCGGGATAACAACTTTCGGCTCAAGCTGGGACACAACTTGAGCTGCCCTCTTGCCGTCAATTGTATAAACCGAACCCACCGGCACCATTAAGATATCTACATCATCAATAAATTCAAGCTGCTCTTCTGTTAATACATGCCCCAAATCCCCAAGGTGGACAAAATTTATCCCGTCAATTTGAAAATAATAGATGGTATTAGGCCCCCGCTCGCTGCCCGAAGTATTGTCATGGAAAGTGGGAATGCCCAAAACTGTCACCCCCAACTTTTCATATTCCCCCGGGCCGGAAATCACCAAAGGCTCCCCCAAAATTGCCCCAGAATTATTATGGTCGCGGTGGTTGTGGCTGATCAGCACAACTTGAGCATCTAAATTTTTGGGGAGCTTGAGTCCGATTGAGGGGTCATAAGGGTCTGTCACAACTGTGGCAGTCTTCCCTTTAATCTTAAAACTTGCCTGGCCCAGCCATGTGATATCCATCAAGGCGATATTACCATACAAATTATTGCAGAAACAATATATACTTTGTATATCGCATGACACGAAAACTTTCTACCTGGCAATTTGTTTTTTCCATGTTGGTACTGCTGCTCTTGGGCTTTATCTTTATTGGAGTTTTATATTATTACCTTGGCGGCAACAATAATTTTTCCTTTAAACCAAAGGAGAAAATTTTATCCTCTCCTGTCACACGGCCACCTGCCAGCCTGACATTAACTTTAGATTCACCCGACAATAATGTTTTGGTGTTTGATGAGAGTATACTGGTATCCGGTAAAACATCTGCCAATACTGCACTCATTTTATCTTTAAATGAAAGTGACCAAGTTCTTGATATAAATTCAGGGGGGAATTTTTCCAAAACATTAAAGCTTGAGCCGGGTGTAAATCAGCTCACCTTGAGCGCGTTTGACGGATTGGGGAATAATAAAAATGAGACCAGAACTGTGTATTATTCAAAGGAGAAAATATGATAAAAATTCAAAATTCAAAATTCAAAATTCAAAGTTGCAATTTAAAGTTTAAAATTTTAATTCTTATTTTACTTTTCACTTTGCACTTTTCACTTTTCACTTCGGCCATTTTGGCCGAGGAGTCTACCCAGTCTGCCAGCCCCAGTGCAACTTTCCAGGCTAAACTTAAAGCCTTGCAGGAAGAAATTGCTTCTAAAGCAGCCCAGTTTAAAAATGAAGTCGGAAGGAAGCTACAAAACAAAGCTTATGTGGGCTTTGTCAGGACTGCAACAAGTACTTCTTTGGATATTGAAACAAATACAGCAACTAAAAGCGCGAAATTGAATGAGTTTACAGAAATATTATCAAAGGGTAAAAAAATTAAAAATGTGACCTTGGGAGACTACATTGCAGCCTTGGGAGATATTGACGAGGTGGATAATTTAATAGCCAAAAAGATTATCAAACTTACCCCACCAGGTCCGGCTCCAAAAACTATTTTTGGAAAAGTTTTAAACATAGATAGCAAAAATATCATTATCCAAAATAAGGAAAAACAAAATGTAAACCTATTAGTAAATGCGGATACAACTTATAAATCTGCTTCGGCGAAAGAAGTTGGGATAAAAGATATAACTCCCGGAAGAGAAATTATTATAGTTGCCACTCCTGCCAAATCAGAAGTTTTACAAACGAGGTTTATTTACATCCTTCTTCCAGCCAACCCAACACCCTAGAAGAATTTCTCCCGGCCTTCTTCAAGAAATTTTTCGGCCTCACTCCTGTCTTTGATTACATCAACCGCCCGCCAAAAGCCTTCACTCTTAAAACCTCTTAGTTTCCCATCGCAAAGTTTGGGGAAAGTTAAAGTTTCATGATCGCCAAGATCCGGCAAAAGTGGAACAATATTTTTATTAAACACATAGATCCCCCCGTTGATCCAATAAGGCAACTTGGGCTTTTCCTCAAAACCAACAATAGAATCTTCCTCATTCAACCTCACAATTCCCCATCTTGATAAATATGGGACAAGCAACAAAGTGGCCAGGGCATTTTGCTCGCTGTGAAACTTGGCCATCTTGGTCATATCCAGCTTGGTGATAATATCCCCATTGGCTATAATTACATCTTCCGCTCCCTCAACAAGCTTACTGCCAAAAGCTTTTTTTATAGCTCCACCCCGGCCCAAGGGAGAATCTTCAATTGAATAGTCCACTTCAATTCCCAATTTTTTACCATGCTCCAAGAACTCCTGAATTACTTCATACTTATAGGAAACGGCCAGAACGAATTTTTTAACTCCATGTGATTTTAGCCACTCAATCTGCCAATATAAAATTGGCTTGCCGGCCACCTCAACCATGACCTTGGGCCGGTCATTAGTCAGGGGCCACAACCTTTCCCCCTTTCCCCCTGCCAGAATAATGGCACAATCAACCGGCATGAAATCTACTATACAACAAATTCATTGTAAACTGTAGACTGCATAAAACGGTGTTCCGACAATGGCCAAAGTAGCATAAACCCGATCATAACTGGCAAGATATGAGGACAGATTATCTTTATGAACATACTCCATTCTTTGAACCTTTAGATCAGGATTATCAAACCCGGTAAAAGAGACTTTGTATCTTGGGATGCCCCCTTGATAATCACTGCCTGACAAATCTTCTTCTCCGGATACTGCCCAATGTGTCATATTAAAAATAGCAACCGGGACAAATATTTCCTTATCGCCGAAACGGATTAGATAATCAGTCGGACAGGTTGTCACTCTTTGAAAAACAGGCCCGGGAAAAATTATCTCACCTGCGTTTTGATAATTTGGGTCTTTAGGCCAAATCTTTTTGGTGTAATAACCGTCATAGGGAGCAAAATATTTCCCGGGCTCAAATCCATTTTTAAAGACTGAAA
>CAYRCR010000015.1:14114-16406 GCA_964422835.1 uncultured Gammaproteobacteria bacterium | reverse complement strand
AAAGTTTTATTGTTATCGTTGTTAAAACCCCAAACAGATATAGAATTAGTATCATACGAGCCGGTTTTATCCAAAACTGCCACTGCCCCTAAAAATTCCGGCGGCGCGTATCCCACATAACCGGTAAAGTTTTTCCGGAAATTGCCATTACCCCGTTTGTTATATTCTTCCTCTGAATCTTCCCTGGCAGAAAGATTTTTAGGGTATGTAAATTTAAAACCCCGAGCTTTATTTGAGTATTCATCTGTTACAGATATCTTTTGCGTAGCTACCGCAGCAGGAGGTTTAACAGTTTTTTTCTGGAAATTCTGATAAAAATAAATTCCGACACCTAAGGCAATAATTATCAGTAGAATAACGAGAACCTGAACTGACCCCCTGGACATAATCTTATCTTACCACAAATACAACAGATTAAATCAGCAGGGGCCTTTAGAACAATCAGGTATCTGGATAATATTATTCGGCTCGGCAGATTTTACCTGCGGATTGCTGCTCACTTTACAAATCCACATCTGTTCCTCGCCTTCCGGCACTTTAACCAGCAGAGATCTGATAAAATTAAAAGAACCTGCGTCCTCAATAGTTAAGCCAAAACTTTTGACAACCTGTCCAGCTTCTTCTAAAGAAACCCCTTCTTTGAACAGTACCAGGACCTCTCCTTTGACAAAATTATCACTTAAATTTTGGCCTTTTTGAAGATCACAATCAGCTCCTTTTATTGGATCAGTGGTGGGACAGGGAGCAAATTCACAATTTGGGCCCACCCTCCCGACAGACGAGCCATCCGGACAAACTTTTGCCTCGAGCGTACAGGACTTTGGGGATTGCGTTTGTGTTTTAATAATATAATAGGAGCTGCCTGCCAAAACTGTTACAGCCAGCGCAACCAGCAAAGTCGGAACCCACGCAATCTGCATCGGGTTAATCATATCATACTTATTGTAAGAATCAAGATAGAATTGAGATAGAGTTAAGATAGAAGGACTCCGCCGTCCACCACAATTTGGGCACCTGTCATATAAGATGACATGTCCGAGGCCAAAAAAAGAGCCGCTTTGCCAATATCATCAGGCTCACCAAACCTGTGCATCGGAATTCTTTTTAGAAAAATTTCCAACATCGCTTTCATATCAACCTCTCCCTTGGGCGCACCCTCTTGCAGTTTGGCAATACCAGGCGTCATAATCCCGCCCGGGGCAATAGCGTTAACCCAAATTTTATGTTGGGCCAGTTCAATGGCGGCATTTTTGGTAAAACCCCAAAGTCCATGTTTGGAAGCATCATAAGCCGCCAGTCCCATCATTGAAGGATGAAGGGCATCAACCGAGGTAATGTTGATAACCTTACCCCCTCTTCCTTGCTTAATCATTTGTTCTGTGGAATATTTCATCATCAAAAATACCCCCTCTAAATTTACCGCCAGAATTTTATCAAACTGATCAAAAGTCATCTGGGCTACCAATACATTGGGATAAATACCGGCATTGTTAACTAAAATATCCACACCTCCAAAGGCTGACACTGTTTGCTCAATTAAATTTTTAACCTCTGTTTCATTTGAAACATCAGTTTTGGTAGATTTTACCTTCCAACCTTTGGCGAAAAGATCAGCAGCTGCCTTTTCCCCATCTTCAGCTGATAAATCCGCAATCATGACACTTACTCCGGCTTCAGCCAATCTTGCAACAATACCCAAACCTATACCCATAGCTCCGCCCGTGACAATGGCAGTTTTTCCGGAAAGATTGAGTAAATTATTAACGGGTATTTGATCCATTTGATTTAGAGTAACAACATTGTATCACACAGGCCAAACTTTCTGACCAGTTTCAGTATCAACTATTTCAATGGCTTTGGTGGGACAAGCCTGGGCAGCCATTAAAATATTTTGTTCAGAATCAGTTGCCCCATTTTTAATGACAGCCTTGCTTTCCCCGTCCAACTCAAAAACATTGGGGGATATGGCAATACATGATGCCGCTCCAATACAAGCAGAACGTATTACTTTCACTTTATACTTTCCAATCTGCACAATTTTATCCTGGTTATCCATTAATTTAAGAATAAGGGCTTTTTAGCTAAATTTCAATATATTTAATTCTCCCATGGTCATTTTTTAAGGACTGCAAACCAGTAATATTTATCAAAAATTTCATTGCCAAAACGGGTTGGCCTAGGTATCAACTCACAAGATTCCAATTTAAACGGAGCATAGTACTGGGGAATTTCTTTTTCAGTTAATGCTCTTTCCAGATGCCCCATCCCCGGCATGACGTAGGTATTTGGTTC
>CAYRCR010000015.1:12421-14014 GCA_964422835.1 uncultured Gammaproteobacteria bacterium | reverse complement strand
CCACAAATTTTTTGGCAGATATGGAAGGTTCGAATGATCCCAGTGCACAAAAATGGCGGCTTGTATCCAGATTTTGCTCGTTCCAATATTTTGCTTCACTTGCCATTGTTGGATTATACCAAAATCTTCCCGACAGAGAATATAATGTATAGTTAAGAATATTTTTTAATGAGTTCTTCCAGGTTTCCCAAGGGATCAGTTTGACTTTGGGGTTCGGGGGTGGGTTTTGAAACTTCATAGAAAATTCCCAGGGGGATTTTTTTCTCACCCTGCCCGCCCGCAGGCAAAGCCCATTCCATTGATTTTTCAAAAGCTTTTATTTTATTTGTGGGATCATACTTTTCATCCAAATGATAAACATTGGCCTGGAAAAATTGATGAGTGCAGATTTTATTAAAAGTAATGCATGGCTGTAAGATATCTACCACCGCACAACCCTGATGAGCATTGGCCTTCTCAATTATTTCAGTTAATTTGGCAATATCTCCCGTATAGGCCCGGGCCACGAATGTCGCCCCCGAGGCAACGGCCAAAGCGAGAGGTGAGAAAGGCTCATCCAAATTTCCCCCGGGTGTGGATTTGGTTTTTAAACCCTTGGGAGACAAAGGGGAAGTTTGCCCGGTAGTTAAGCCATAAATGGCATTGTCATGTAAAAGTATGGTGATGTTGTGATTTCTCCTGCAGGCATGGATAAAATGGTTTCCCCCTTCTGCCAAACAATCCCCGTCTCCTGTAAAAACAAAAACGTTGGATTTGGGTCTTACCATTTTCATCCCTTCAGCCAAAGGTATGGCCCGACCATGAAGTCCTTCAAAAAACGGCAAGTTTATATAATTTAAAATGTGGCCGTGACAGCCAATACCTGCCATAATGGCTGTGTTTTCCTTATTCCAACCGGATCTTACCGCGGCATTTTTAAATGCTGCCCAAATGGAAAAGTTGCCGCATCCCGGACACCAGGTGACCGGGCAGGATGTTTTTAGTGCGTCAAGTGTTGGCATGTTTTATTATCTCCTCCGGAAATATTGGCCGTCCGTCATATTTTAATAATTTATTTTTAATCTCAATGCCGGTTTTTTCGGCAATTAAAGCAGCTAATTGGCCCGTATAGTTGCACTCAACATCCAAAATATTTTTAGCACTACCCAAAACTCTCCTGACTTCATCTGCCGGAAAAGGATTCAACCAGGTAATATGTAAAAAATTGGCCTTGGGCAGGCTCTTTAATGCTTCCAAAATCACTCCTTTATTACTGCCCCATGACACAATTGTTAGATCAGCCGTTTCGGGACCAAAAAGTTGCGGCTTTTCCATATCCTCCGCCATGCAGGTCTCCAATTTTTTCATTCTCTTTTCCATCATTTTGTTCCGCGTTGCAACATCGTCAACAGAGAACCCGTTTTCGTCATGTTCATCAGAGGACGTGGACATTAACCTATGCGTGTCACCCAAAAGGTGATCAGACTTTGACGGAAATGGCGTAAAACTTTGGGTATTTTCCGATAAGTTTTTATCGGTAATTAAAATTACCGGCGTCCGGTATTTTTCCGCCAGGTAAAAGGCTTCCTTCGTCAGTCTAAACGCTTCTTCCCC
>CAYRCR010000015.1:10159-12321 GCA_964422835.1 uncultured Gammaproteobacteria bacterium | reverse complement strand
GGTATTTTTCCGCCAGGTAAAAGGCTTCCTTCGTCAGTCTAAACGCTTCTTCCCCATCCCCAGCAGCTAAAACAATCCGCGGAAAATCCCCGTGGCCAGAATGTAGGGCAAATTGTAAATCTCCCTGCTCGCTCCAGGTGGGCATACCGGTTGAAGGCCCCGGCCGCATTCCAAGTATTACTACCACCGGGATTTCCGTCATCCCGGCTAGTGACAATCCTTCCGTCATCAGGCAAAATCCGCCCCCTGATGTGGCAGTCAAAGACCTGGCTCCGGCAAAGGATGCGCCGATAGCCATATTGATTCCCGCCAACTCATCTTCAGGCTGTTTAAAAATGAAGCCATATTTTTCCTGCCAGGATGCTAAATTTGTCAGGATAGAAGTAATCGGAGTCATAGGGTAAATTGAGGCAAATTGCATACCAGAAGATACTGCTCCTATAGAAATTGCATCATTACCATCAACCACAATTTTGGGATCGATTTTATCCATCGGTTTTAAGATATCCTGAATTTTATCGCTAAAATGGGATTGAATAAAGGCAAAACCTGCCCCGGCTGCAGCCTGATTGGAAGCAATCAGCTGTGAATCTTTTCCTGCAAACTCTTCTTCAATTAAATCTTTTAAAATCTTGAGTGATCCGCCCAGGAAAGCCACGACCGCTCCAATAGCCACCGTATTTTGAGCCAATTCCCCTCCTCCTGACTCCTCCGCCAATTTGGAAAGCGGCACGCCCAGCTCGTTAATATCTGCTCCCGCCTTACTTTTATCAAAGCCGGCATCACAGTCACACAAAATTGCCCCACCCGGAACAATTTCTCCGAGGTGTAAATCCAGGGTTTCCTGATTTAGGGCCACCAGCAAATTGATTTTTTGACTGGGGGATAAAACCGGTTCTTTAGAGATAAGCAGCTGGATAACGTTATGCCCCCCGCGGATGAGTGAAGGATATTCTGTGTAGGTATAAATATGGAAACCGGAACGTGTGGTAACTTTTGACAGCATTGCTCCGGCAGATTTAATCCCCTGCCCAGCAGCACCACCGATTTTTAAAGAGTAAATATTCATTGTTTTTCAGTATAAATTTTTTCTTTTGGCAAACCCTGTGATTGTAGCATAACTATTCCATTTTCAACCATTATTTTATTACCGCAAAGATAGGCAGAAAAATCCTTCAGATTGGGAAAATCACTTTTGATACGATCTGTGATAAAACCAGTCAAGCCCTGCCACCCCGGATCCGGTTTCCAGATGACTATTTTGTAATCAAAATTGGGATATTGCTGTTTTAAAATCTCCAGATAATCTTCAAAAAAAATATCACTGGTAAAAGTTAACCCCAGGTACAGTGTAACCGGTATTTTAAGATGTCTTTTTTGCAAAATATCTTCCAAAATTACCTTAAAGGGTGTAAATCCTGCTCCTGTTGCTAAAAATAATACATGCTCTGCCCCGTCTTCCCTGAAAGTAAAATTGCCAAACGGACCAAGATAGGAAATTTCATCCCCTACTTTTAAATTTTCAAAATATTTGGAACCAACCCCCCCTGGTGCAGTGTTGATAAGAAAAGAAAATTTGTTGGGAATATCAGAGCCGGCAATAGAATAATCCCTTATTCCACCTTCTGAAACTTTAACTGACAAATACTGTCCCGGCAAAAAATTGATGGCTTGCTCTGTTTCAAGGATAAAATAATGGAAAGTCGAAGCCAGGTTAAAATGATTTAAAACTGTGGCACTTTGCCATTTTTGAGATGCCATAATTTAACTTTAATCCTCCTCCAAAGTTGAAGTATCCCCAATTGGCTGGCCTAATTCTTTAGCTTTGAGGATCCGGCGCATAATTTTACCTGACCTGGTTTTGGGCAGTTTATCAATAAATTCAATCTCCCGGGGGTAGGCATGCCCGGCCAGTTGTTTTTTAACATAGTTAGCTAATTCATCTTTTAATTTTTCCGAAGGATTTTCCCCCTTTTCCAAAACCACAAAAGCCTTAATAATTTCACCCCGGATAGGGTCCGGCTTGCCTATTACCCCGGCCTCAATTACTGCCGGATGCGCCACCAGGGCCGATTCTACCTCAAAGGGTCCGACCCGCTCACCGGAAGTTTTGATCACATCATCAGCGCGACCCACAAAATAAAAATAACCATCCTTATCAT
>CAYRCR010000015.1:4420-10149 GCA_964422835.1 uncultured Gammaproteobacteria bacterium | reverse complement strand
AGTACGAATCATATTTTTGGGGGCGGCGCCAAATGGTTTTCATCAGTGAGGGCCAACCCGGCGAAAGGGCTAAATTTCCTTCTTTACCGACACCAACTTTTTTACCCTTATCATCAACAATGGCAGCTGTAATCCCCGGAACGGGTTTACCCATTGATCCGGGTTTAATATCCATGGCCGGATAATTGGCAATAACGATGCCACCTGTTTCTGTTTGCCAGTAATTGTCATGGAAGGGAAGTCCCAATACTTTTTGCCCCCATAAAACACACTCCGGATTTAATGGCTCACCAACAGAACATAAATGTCGAAGCGAGGACAAATCATATTTTTTAGGCAAATCTTCACCTGCTGCCATAAGCAGTCTGATGGCAGTCGGGGCTGTGTACCAAACTGTCACTTTATATCTTTCCAAAATTTCATACCATTTGGCCGGATCAAACCGGCCCTCATAAATTACCGAGGTGGCACCATTTGACCAGCTGCCCAAAATTTCATAGGCAATTCCTGTTACCCAGCCAGGATCGGCTGTGCACCAATAAGTATCACTATCATGTAAATCCAGTACCCATTTGGCAGTCAGATGTTCCATCAGGATTGCCCCGTGACGGTGTACCACCCCTTTGGGCTTGCCGGTAGTGCCGGATGTATAGAGCATAAAAGCCCCCTCATCCCAGTCCATATGGGCAATATGGGCAATACTTGACGCCTTATTCATTCTTTTCATGAAATCAGGGGAATCAACCACAATAATATGCTTTAGATGCGGCAGTTTATTTTTAACTTTTTCAACGCGGGGGGAAAGCTCCCGGTTTGTTATGACAATTTCCGCATCGGAGGACCCCAACCTGTCCTCCAAAGCCTGGGGGCCAAAAGCGGAAAACATGGTTCCGGCAATGGCGCCAGCTTTTTGGATGCCCAAAAAACAATAAAATAATTCCGGAATTCTGGGCAAAAAGACAAAAGCCCGCTCACCCCTTTCAAGCCCCAAGCTTTTTAAGACGTTGCAGGCTTTATTGGATAAAACCTGCATGTCATAAAATGTGAAGGCTTTTTTGTCCCCAGTTTCTGACTCAAAATAAAGGGCAATTTTATTTTTACGCCAGGAAGAAACATGGCGGTCAATAGCATTATAGGCGGCATTAATTTTGCCATCTTCAAAAAAGGTAAGCTCCCTCTCAAAATCCGACCATTTTTCAAATTTCCGGGCAGCCGCTTCATAATCCGGCAAATTGGGAGCAATCTTAAAATCAGCTCTGGTTTTTTTGATAACCTTTATCTTTTGCATCATCTTTAAGCTTAACAAACGCCAGGCTTTCTGTCACTATCTGCCTCATGTTATACTCAAAACTATGACCGCCACCGGGCAGCTTAAAGAAGAACATAAAGCCGTTAAAGAAGCATTGCAGATTTTGCATGTTTTTGCCCAAAATTTAAAGGCGGGAAAAAAGGTTGATAAGGCTGATTTCGAAAAATTATTGGAATTTCTGAAAGTCTTTGTTGATAAGTGCCATCATGGTAAGGAAGAAAATTTACTTTTCCCGGCCATGGAAAAAGCAGGAATCCCCAAAGAAGGCGGGCCAATCGGGATGATGCTTTATGAACACAGTTTAGGACGGAATTTCATCAAAGGCATGGGCAGTGCAAAGACAGGCAGAAAAATTGCAGACAATATTGAGGGCTATTGTCAACTTTTAACTGAACATATTGATAAGGAAGATAATATTTTGTATGAGATGGCCGATATGCATCTTGACAAAGCCACACAAAGAGAGCTTCTTAAAAAATTTGACCTGTTGGAAAAAGAGAAAATTGGTCCGGGTAAACATGAAAAGTTTCATCAAACCCTAAATAAATTAAAAAAAGTCTACCCCTTGCCAAAGGTATAGATAATTTGTTACTATCAGAAAATGGCAACAGAGAAATTCAAATTGACTCCCAAAGGAGTTGCCGGTAAACTTTCAGATTTCCGTTCCTCTAAATACTTTTACCTGGCAATTATTATTATTGGGCTTGCCCTTTTAGTCACTTATAAAAAGGAGTGGTTCATTGCGGCCACAGTCAATGGAGCGCCTATTTCCAATTTCGAACTTTTATCCCGCATGAACCAGCAATTCCGTTCTCAAACTTTAAGCCAGATGGTCAATGAAAAAATTATTCTTGACGAAGCCGGGAAAAACAATATTACTATTTTAGGCACTGATGTTGACAGCAAGATTGCCGAGGTTGAGAAAAACGTGGGGGGACCACAGGTCTTAGATTCAATGCTTGCCCAACAGGGTCAGACCAGGGAATCGATAAAAAACCAGATAAAAATCCAGTTAATTATCGAGAGGCTTTATGCAAACGAGGCAACAATTTCGGCCGAGGAAGTTGATAAATTCCTGGAACAAAATAAAGATTCCCTTACGGCAACCGATTCTGCCGATCAGAAAAAAGAAGCAGAGGATACCCTGAAACAGCAAAAGCTCTCCCAGATTTTCAATGAAAAATTCCAAAAGTTGAAAGATTCCGCCAAAATCCAAATCTTCTAGATAAGAATCCAATATCAAAATTAAAGAAGTTTTTGGGGAGGAGAAACTGCCAGAAGACGGAAACTAATATGGGGAGCGCGAGAATTAGAAGGCCAATTATCGATTTTAAACCCACCACCAACAATATTACGGTAATCACCAAACAGCCAATCATCGAACGACCCATCATCATATAACCATTCCCAGCTATCGACATTCCAAAAATGGGAATATTTTTCACCGGCGGATAGGAATTCTCTTCTTGTAGGTACTCTAAAAACAATACCGCTTTTTGTAACTAACTCTTTCAGATCAGGAATCGTATTAATAACCTCGGGAACAACAAAATTGTGAGTCTCATCCCATGACACGTCAGACCGTGATTTTGCAGGGACATCCCTCAACCCATCAAGAACAGCAATCCTTTTTTCTCTTCTTCCTCTTTCAAGAATCTGCGCAAGAGGATCTTTATCCGGATCGCCGTAATGCATTTGATCGGGATGATTGGGTCGGGCAACTGTCTCCAAAACCCCATAGGTTGCTTCTCCTTTTTTTCTGTCAATATAGACTACAGGGTCAACCTTAAAGCCACTCTTTACCAATATTTTATGTACTTTAACTATTGCAGCTGAAGATGCAGGGAGAACAAATCTTCGACTCAATTCAAATTCAATAAACTTACACGACATATAGTTTGTGATATTACCATCTTATAGGTTATTTGTCAAATTAGTAGCCGATTGGGGCAGTTGTGCCAGAAGTTGTACCCGATGAAGGCTGGATGGTGGAAATCATTTGTTCTATCTGGGCGGAATAATCAATCGGAGATGCAGCGGGGTTTCCCGCCAAAGATACCCTATGGGTAATATCAAAACCCGTGTTACCCACTGCCAAACACCACCTGTAGCTCACCTGTCCGTCATCTTCAACCTCCCTCGATTTAATGACGCGGTTTGCGCCCATTGTTATAATTTCACCCGGACAACTGACCCGGCCCGTTAAAAGCACAGTTACACTTTTTACCGCCATATCACAAGATGCCCCCTTTGTATCGGCGGAATTTACCGGATCAAATTCAAAATTCTGGGAATTATTGCAGGTCAGGATACCCCAATTTACAGGATAAGTTAAGGTAAAATTTGACCCTTGATAGGTCTTGCCGGAAGAGTTATCAGTTGTCCCCGTCCCACCGGTTCTCGGGACATTACTACTTTCCCCGGCCGGGATGGTCGGTAAGACCGAAAGTGAACCGCCTGAACTGGCGGAAGGAAACCCGGACTGACCGGCTCTGATTAAAGCAAAAATTACTACGGCAATAATGCTGACCAAAAATAGTGCCCCTACACCTAAGAGTGCTGCCCTGATTTTGGGATCCATATAGCCTATATTATATCACCACAGAGCCAAAATTGCATTACTTACTGTTATAATGGCATAAATGGAACTAAAAATTTTGGATAAAGGGCAAAAAGCTCAATATAATAAACTCGCCACTCATATCATCCAGTCATGGGAATGGGGGGAGTTCCGGCAAAAACTGGGAACGAAGCTATTGCGGTTTGGGCTTTTTAAAAACGGCAAGTTGGCAAGCGTTTTTCAGATAACTTTCCATAAAATCCCTTTCGTTAATTCTTACGTTGGATATTTACCCAAAGGCCCCTATCCCGATAGAGATTTGGCTGAAGCCTTAACTAAAATCGGCACAGAACACAATTGTGCTTTCATTAAAATTGAACCGGATATACAAGAGTGCAAAGTGCAACCCTTCGGCTTCGCTCAGGGCGAGAGTGCAAAGTGCAAAGTTGACAAACATTTTATTACTTCTCCAAAACCTCTTTTCACCAAGTTTAATTACATTCTGGATTTGACAAAATCTGAAGAAGAGCTTTTAAAAAACATGCATCCGAAATTCAGATATAACATCAAAGTGGCCCGAAAACACGGGGTAAAAGTTGAAGACAGGACAGATACGGAGGCATTTGAAATTTATTTGAAATTACATTTTGAAACAACTAAAAGGCAAAAATTTTATTCGCACAGCCCCTATTATCACCGGCAAGCCTGGGAAACTTTAAAACCTGCCGGCATGGCAAGAATACTTATTGCCTACTACACACAACCAACAACGCACAACAAACAGCCAATAAACGCCTGGATGCTTTTTAATTTCAAAGATACTCTTTATTACCCTTATGGGGGCTCATCCGTTGAGCATAAAAATGTCATGGCCCCCAATTTAACCTTATGGGAGGCAGTTTTGTTGGGCAAAAAATTAGGCCTTAAAAAATTTGACCTTTGGGGAGCACTTGGGCCGGAAGCTTCACCTTCCGACCCCTGGCAGGGTTTTAACCAGTTTAAGGCCAAAACCGGGGCAAACCTTGTTGAATATCTTGGCACATACGATCTGATCTTAAACCCAATCCTTTACCACCCCTTCACTCTGATTGACCGCATGAGCTCATTGAAATTTTTTCTTCTGAAATTTCTCTAATGGATATCCGACAAAGCGCACAATGGGGAGAGTATTTAACCCAAATCGGCTGGAAAATAGAAAAAGTGGGCAGCACACAAATATTTATCCGGAAGGTGCCTTTTTTACCTTTTTCTTTTATAAAAATTCAGCATCCCAAAAATCCACTGCCATTTCGGCAAATTGATCGGATCGCCCGGGAAAACCGGGGGTTGTTTGTTCTAATCGAGCCGGATGGGGAGGGGGTTGAACTTTCAAAAATGTCACTGAATGGTTTTCAAAAATCCCATATGTCACTTACCCATACCTCCACCATATACATTGACATAACCAAAACCCAAGAAAAAATCTTTAACTCATTTTCAGAAAATGCCCGCCGCAATATCAAAAAAGCCCAAAAAAATAATTTACAAATAAAAACCATTTCACTGAAGAAGGAAAAAGACGACTCGGAGTTTAGAAAATTTTACCGGCTTCTATCAATTTTAACTCATTTAAAAAAGTTTTTCGTACCGGGATATAGTGAATTTTATAAAAAAATGCTGGCCTTCAAAAATAAATCTGCCGTTTTATTTGCGTATTCGAATGATATTCCGGTAGCCGCTGTCTGGCTGGGGTTTTTAGATGACAGGGCTGTCTATATGAATACCGGCATTACGCGGGGAGGTTATGATCTTTTGGCCAATTACCTGCTGGTTTGGGAAAGTATTTTGCTGGCCAAAAAAAACAAATTGCCAATCTTTGAT
>CAYRCR010000015.1:0-4410 GCA_964422835.1 uncultured Gammaproteobacteria bacterium | reverse complement strand
TGCCAAAAAACTAGGCTGCAAAATTTTTGATTTTGAAGGGATTTATGACCCCAAATTTCCAATGTGGCGGAAATCCTGGAAAAATTTTTCGGAATTTAAAAAAAGATTCCACGGCACTGCAGTTGAATATCCTGCTCCGTATATTAAATATTATAGTAAAATCTATCAAATTTTTGATTTATGCAGCCGGATATTTTACAAATAATTATTCCTTTGCTTCTTTTGCCAATTTTAATCTGGGGCTGGTGGCGGCTACGCTTAAAAAGAATAGCGGGATATTATTCACCCTTGCTTGGGAAAATTGAAATTTTTCAAAAATATAATGGCGAAAAAGTTTTAACCATCAATAGCTACCCCCAAGGTGTATCCATACATGACGAAAGTATTAAAAAAAGTTATTGGTATGCGATTGCCCAAGAAGTTTTAAGATTTACCCAAAAAAGAAAAAAACCTCAAATTTTAATGTTGGGACTGGGGGCCTGTACTATCCCCAATTTAATAGCCAAACAAGACAAGAACATCCACCAAACTATCATTGAGATTGACAAAGAAATTATTAAGGCCTGCCATGATTTTTTTGGATTAGGTCAACTTCCCAATTATCAAATCATCCAAAACAATGCCTATAAATGGGTTAGCAACAACACTTTTAAAAATGAATTTGATGTAATTATTATTGACATATTTTTAGGCCATCCTCCGTATGTTGACCTGAAAAGCAACAAACCTAACTTTATTGAAAAATTGTTGCCTTACTTAAAACAAGATGGTATGATAATTTTCAACAGGCCAGCCCATACCGAAGAAACAAGATCCGATTCGAGGCAATTGGAACAATATCTTAAAACTAGATTTAAAAAAACCAAACTTTTGGATATTAAAGACCCAAGAAGATTCAGGAATAATTTAATTATCGGGTTGTCCTTGCAAATAAAAAATATATAGGTTATAATGCGGGTGTGAAAAAAATAATTTTTGGCATCTTTTGTTTTCTTTTCCTGCTCATCATCCAGAGTATTTCTCCAAAAGTCACTCTGGCTGCCAAAACTGATTATTATCATGCCTGTTGTAGGGCGGGTATTGCCCAAAATAATTGCAGTCCCGGAACAGGCGATGAATGGGATTACTTTACCACCCAAAGAGAATGTGATAGCAGGTACCGGGAACTTAATACTTATGGATATACCTGCAATAGCGGGGAGGGAATACAGGGATATGACGGCGGTGGCAAACCCATCCCTATCCCGGGAGTATGCAGTCTGGATGGAAATTCCATCCGTTGCCGCGGCGGCATCAGCCAGTCAATTGTAAATTCTACTTTTTGTGAGGCTGTACCAACCACCCCTACCCCTCCCAGACAGGCACCCACTCCAACGCCTACTCTGCGTACTCCGCCACCCCCTCCTTCCACACCGACTCCCGGTCAGGGCACATGCCAAAACGTCAATATCTATTTTGACGCCCCTTCCTACACTGTCGGACAGACTGTTAAAACCTGGGTCAGGGGCAATATTCCCCAAAGTGCCGGCCTTACTATGGTAGTTAATGCCTATCCGGGCGGAGCAATTATCAATCCCGCTTTCCATGGAGTAACAGGAAGCGGCAGTGACAATACCTGGACCTGGAGTTTTCCTTTACAAAGGGAAGGCACATACATGGTCTATACATATAGTAAAGGTGTACTTTGTCCGGGAAGCCGCAGTATTTCTGTCCGAGCACCCAGTGCGGGACAGGGTCCAACTTGCAATATTTCTGCCACACCCGAATCAGGTTCAAGCCCATTGGCGGTCAATTTAACAGCCAATGCCTTTGCTTCATCAGGGTTTACAATCAACCAGAGCCAATGGAATTTTGGGTATACCAACCAACCTCCAAAATACTATTATACTTTCTCACCCACCATTTCCGAAACAGCCAGCCAGACTTTTTACCAAAACACCAATGTTACATTCACTGCCACTGATTCTTCGGGTATGAGCACTACCTGTTCCAAGTATATTGCCATAACAGGCTCCCCTGTCCCTACTCCCCCAGTTTCAGCCAATACGGTTTATATGCAAAACCTAACTTTTAATCCTAATTATATAAATGTCCCGATGGGTCAGGCTGTGACCTGGTATAACCGCGATATTACTAACCACACTGTCACCAGCATTGATGGCCGCTTCCCAAACAGCGGTATCATAGGTCCAGGCCAAAGCTATACCGCCTATTTCACACAACCTGGTACCTTTCCATACCGTTGCGATTTTCACCCATTAACTATGACTGGGACTGTACAGGTAGGTACGGGTGGTATAGGCGGACCTTTGCCGGGAGACCCTTCCAGGCCAACCTGTCAACTTTCCGCACCGCAAATTGGGCCAAACGGCATGACTGTAACCGTTACGAATCAAGCCTCAAGCCCGGCGGGACGGGCCATCAGGCAGTATTGGTTTGATTTTGGCATTAGTGGCGGGCAATATTCCCAAACCCCAACCGGAACCTATACCTATCCCACTATAGGCAGGTACAGAGTTTCCTCTTATGTAATTGATGAGGTGGGAGCGCGCTCTGACCCTTGCGTCAGCACGGATTTCTACGTCCAGCCGGCAGTACCAACCCCTTACACGCCTCCTCCCACATCTTGTACCCAGGCCATTCAGGCAGCTTTCAGAAGCCCCCAATCCGGTAATGTTTGGATGAATCCGGCAGGGATTACCTCATCTACTTTTCCCTTTTTTAACATTTCAGCACAACTGGGAGGATTTTTCAATTACAGCCATATTACGGACCCCAACCAAACTCCTGACCCCAATATTAGCCTGCGGGTGACCGGCCCTAACAATTATAATGAACCCTTTACCAATGGTGCATACTTTACCCCGCCTACCGGAGGAAATTATACCCTGTATGCCACCTCCCGCTTTGGCGGTTGCAGCGCTACAGCCACTTTAGTCGCCGATTATGCCACTCCAACCCCCACTCCCCCTTACTTTTACCCGACCCCAACTCCACCATATTTTTATCCTACTCCAACCCCGCCTTACTTCTATCCCACTCCCACTCCTGATTTTACAATCATCAATCCTTATGATAATAGTTGGAGCGGACCGGAGTTTTCCCAGCCAGCCATAGACAATAACCCAGACAGTAGCCAACCCTACATTTACCCATCACCAACCCCGTATTCTGCGCAGCCATATTCACCGGAACCGGAAACTTATTACAGGCCGCTGCCTTACAATTGGGCACCTTCATATCCCCAACCATCAAATGAGGGGCCAATTTATGACAACTCAATCTACAGCCATCCCAATATTTAGGGTATAATTCCCCCATGAAGATTCTCCATACCGCCGATTTGCATATCGGCATGACCAATTATTCCAAACTCGACCCGGAAACCGGGCTTGAGTCCCGCCTCTTGGATTTTTTGAAGTCTTTAGACTTCATTGTTGATACGGCAATTAAAGAAGGAGTTGATGCTTTTATTTTTGCCGGTGATGCTTACAAAACCCGCGATCCTTCCCCCACCCAGCAAAGAGGTTTTGGGGAAAGACTTAAAAAATTAACCAAGGCGGGGATTCCGGTAATTTTAGTAGTGGGAAATCACGACACGCCTAATGCCGAAGGCAAGGCCAATACTTTAGATATTTATTCGGCTCTCGAGATTGACAATGTTTATGTCTTAAGGAAACCCCAGCTTATCAATATCCCCACCAAATCCGGTAATTTGCAGATTATTTCAGCTCCATGGATGCGAAGAGATGATTTTAAAAAAATGGGTGAAAAACTGCCCCTGCTTTATGACAAAATTAATCCTTCGGCAAGCTCGGGACCAGCCGTTTTAGCCGGGCATCTGGAAGTTGAGGGATCATCCTTTGGCTCGGAAAAGGGGTTGGTGATTGACGGCGGCAATGTCACACCGTTATCACTTCTCCAGGACAAGAGACTTTCTTATGTGGCATTAGGCCATATCCATAAATTTCAGGAGCTTTCTAAAAATCCCCCAATTGTTTATTCCGGCTCACCCGAGCGGATTGATTTTGGTGAGGAAAAAGAAGAAAAAGGATTTGTTTTAATAGATATTCCTGCTCTAACTACCCACAACAGACAACCTGCAACATACAAGTTTATTCCCTCCGGGGCTAGAAAATTTGTCTCCATCACTGTTAATTTAAAAGCTTCTGATGACAACCCTACTCAAACCATTCTTGATGAAATCAAGAAGCATGAAGTTGCAGATGCCATCGTCAAAGTTATTATCAACATCCCCGCAGGTCTTGATCGGGAAATTGAAATGGATAAAATAAAAAAAGCACTTGTCGGCGCCCACATCATTGCCGGCATTTCCAGAAATGTAGAAAGGGAGAACCGGCAAAAACTTGAAGGCACGGAAGATGTGGAAAGATTAACCCCAATTGAAGC
>CAYRCR010000014.1:0-18002 GCA_964422835.1 uncultured Gammaproteobacteria bacterium | reverse complement strand
GATTATGTAAATGCTGCTGCACATATTAATAGCAGTATTATTGACTTAGTGATCGTCCAGCATGAATTCGGAATTTTTGGTGGTCCAAACGGTGCCATGGTAGTTGATTTTGTGAAGCTAATTAAAAAACCCATTATTATTACTTTTCATACCATTCTACAAAATCCTAACGATACTCAAAGAAAAATTATTAATAAACTCTCTAAAAAGGCCCAAAAAATATTTGTAATGTTGCCGTCCGTAGTGGATACCCTAGTTAAAATCTATCAAGTTTCGCGTTCAAAAGTTGAGGTTATACCGCTTGGTACCCCGAACTTTTCGTTTGTAATGGATAACTTAGAGCTTAAAGTAAAGTTTGGTTTAAAAAATAAAACAGTAATGTCTTCAATTAATTTTGTAAGCAAGGGTAAGGGTTTCGAGCACGTTATACAAGCATTACCGGAGATATCAAAAAAGTTTCCTAATTTTATCTATCTTATTATTGGGCAAACACATCCAGTTGCGCTAAAACGTGAAGGTGAAATCTACAGAACACATTTAGAAGAGCAGGTTAATGCCCTGGGTTTACAAAATAATGTTAAGTTTATCAATAAATATGTGTCCGCAGAAGAGGCTTATGAATATATCCAATTAAGCGACTTTTATATTACCCCATATGATGGTTTAGAACAGATATCTTCAGCCTCACTTTCTTATGCAATTGCCGCAGGTAAAATCTGTATATCTACAGCATTCCGATATGCCTCAGAAAACTTATCCGGAGGAAGAGGTTATTTAGTGGGCGAGAAGAATCCTCAAGAGATTATGGAAGCAGTGCTTCACGGACTTACAAACCCAATTCAAACTGCAACAATGAGAAAAAAGTGTTTTAGCGCAGGTCGGTTAATGGTGTGGCCGAAGGTTGCGTATCAGCATTTAGAGGTGTTTGATAATGTTTTATATCGGCAATCAAAGAAGGAAATTATACCATACCCTAAAATTGAATATATCAAAAAAATGACCAACAAAGTTGGGATTTTTGAACATAGTTATGATACAAAAATTAACTACAAAGAAGGTTATGCAACAGATGATAATGCGAGGGCATTGATTGTGGCACTTTTACATAAAAACTATATTTTAGCTTCCACTTATTTGGGGTTTTTAGAAAGTGCTGAAAAAAAAGGTTATATGTATTGTGATAAAAAAATTACCGGAGAGTGGGATGGATGTTCAAGTTTAGGTGATCACTTCGGGAGGGCGATATGGGCATTATGCGCAGCTTCTTTATCTGAGAATTCAAATATAAAGAAGCGGGCCATTTTATTACTTAGCAAACTGCTTCCAATGATTAAAAAGCTGAAATACTTAAGACCAAAAGCTTTCTGCCTTATGGGACTTTCAATGTTTGTAACTAACGATTTATCAAAATATTCATCAAAGATTATATCATTAGCAAAATCATTGGCATTAGATTTAATTAGCGCTTTCGAAGAATCATCTAGTCCTGGATGGTTGTGGTTTGAAAATATTTTAACTTACGATAATGCCAGGCTTCCTCAAGCACTTTTAGTCTACGCCAACAAGGTTGGGGATAGTAAAGCTGGTGAAGTCGGGCTTAAAACTATGAATTTTCTAATTGATCAAACTTATGATATCGAGGATAAGTGTTTTAAATTTATTGGCAGCAATGGATGGTTCAGGCAGAATAAATTAAAGTCAATTGACGATGAACAGTCTTTAGATGCTGCTGCTACGACCGAAGCATTAATTGAAGCATATCAGTTAACAGAAAAGTACTATTATCTTGAATTGGCAGAAAAATCATTCGCCTGGTATCACGGAGATAATGTGCTCAAACAGCCGCTATATAACCCAGCCAAGGCTTCTGTCTATGATGGTTTGGGTAGAAATTTGGGCACTATAGGAGTTAGTAAAAATCAGGGGGCTGAATCTACTCTAAGTTACCATTTAGCCTTTTTTGCTTTGGCAAGAGTTCAAAAAATAAATAAAAAGATGACGAGAGATATTCGCGTTGAAAAGAAATGTAAATCTTTACTTTCCCGGGATTTTTTTAATGAAGCTAGTACTGATTGTTCTTGTATCATTATAGAGTAAGACATACACTTTAAGCATTAAAATACCTTGAATGCCTTCCTTAGTTGTTTAAGAGTAAATCTAATTGATACGCTAGTAACTTTGCCTCCTCATTCTGATCATTAAATAAGTTATAGAGTATGCCTAAAATTTCCTTACTCGCTCCGAGACAGTTGAAAAGTCAACCTATAGTCTACTTAGAGTTTAGTGTATTCCATGAATAATCTTTCTTTATCAGCCCTAAGTTTCTTTTGTTGAATACCAATATTTTTTAATGCCTCATGTAAATGTGGTTTTTTACTAAAATCCAGAATGTTACAAATAGCTGCATATTGGGTAGTTAACTGCCGGCTGTGATTTTCCAATCCTTGTTGTATGGATTGAAACTGAACATGACTCACCCAAATCCACAACCTTTTGCCCAGTTTCATCAGAATCAAAATCTGCTATCCTTCCGGATAATACCATTTTCCAGTACTACAAACATATCCTAAAAATGGCTAGAGTAATTTTTTAATTTTTGCAACGCTTAAACTATAATTATTGTGATAAATTTTAAAACAATAATATTTTGCAATCAGTCGGTTATTCCTTAATCTCATCAATAGATTGATTTCTGTAAATAGCTGAGAATGGGATTTCATTTTTTAAACGGGAGGCTTCTGTTAAATAGTGGTCTAATCCTCTTCCCAGTTCCTATCCTCTTTTAGTATGCATATCAATAGCCCGATCTGGCATTTCCAGCGTAAATCCATTTTCAATTCTTTGAACTAAATCCATATGGATTTCATTTACAAACCTGCTTTTAGGAGATCTCGCTAAATAAATAGTAACAAAGGTAACCACAAAACCTCTTCGGGGATCTTTCTCTGGCAGATCATAATAAAGCCTCATTCTTTCAGTCACTACACCTAAAGCTTGAGGATTAGCGAGTCCACAATCCTCATCTGCACAAACTCTGTAGCATTCCCATAAAAATCTAGCGGCGGCAGGATGAGAAATATGCATTTGATATGCCCAATATGCTGCATTCCGCTCTTCACCCACTCGTATCTCTTTTATGGCAGCCGATATTACTTCGTCTAGAAAATTACCACTGGGAGATGTCGATTTTTGCAAATCTATACCCAATCTATTATTACTTTCAATAATCTTCGCCTTAAGATGTTCCTCATGGGCCATAATGCGCAGATTATAGCACTTCTATGCTATTCAATTACCACTTTTTTGGGTTTAAACAAGATTCCAAGGAATGAGATAACAGCCAAAATTGACATAAAGGAAAATAAATATTTAAATCCAAAGCTATTTACAATCAGGCCTCCCAGCAAGACTCCAATTGCCATAACAATGTTTTGTATAAGTTCCCAATCAGCATATTCCTCAATATCTTTATTTTTATCAATATGTTCGGCAAACATAGCTTCAAAGGCAGGAGTCCCCAATGCTTCAGCCAGCCCCAAAAATATTTGCAGTACAATCAATTGCGGGATATTGCCTATAAAGATAAAACCCAGCCAAACAAAGGCCCTTATTAAGTAATTAGCCATAAGTAAATGGTCTTTCCGGATTTTTTCTCCCAGTCTGGATACCAAAAAGGTAAAAAATGTAGTGGAAAAAAGGAAAACTGACCATGACGCACTGATTATCAATATGCCGTTGCCAAGTTTTTCAACATAAACAGCATAAAGAGGCCCGAGTAAACTTATGGCCAGCATAAATACACCATTCCATATAAAAAGCAGCTTCAAAGCTCTGTTTTTCATGTACTTATAGTTTTGCCAAAACTATCAGGCGTTTCAAGTATAACCCGGGCGGGACACAAGTCATTAAGGTCAAATACCGCCCTTCGGAGTCGGGAGGATTAATCACCGAAGTTTCTTTGGGGTCAACAACTTTTAAATTTAAAACGGTATAGGTAAACTTTTGCCCGCCGGCCGACACAAATATTTTATCCCCCTTCTTAATCTCCGGAAGGCGCGCAAAAATGGCTTTATAGTTGTCAGCACGGAACAGTTGGGGCAGGGATGAATGGCCCGTCAAAAAAACATTACCCCGCTCACCCGGCAATGCTGTGCCGGGCATATGGGCCAGATTTTGTTCAAAATCATTGGTTTCCACAACTGTCTTGACATCATCAAGCTTCAAAGAGGGAATAGAAATCCGGAATTCTTTATAAGGCAGGGGGGTTAACCTGTTATTGTTTGAGACAATGGCAGGAAAACCATTTTGGTTTTCAACTGACACCCCCAAAACTTGCTGCTCATTAGGGTTTGGAGAGGTAAGAGGTGTATTTTGCTGGTTTAAGGAAACCTCCCAAAGTTTGAAGGAAATAATTGGCATTATAACCTGCACCAGCACAAAGACCCCAGCGCCTAAAAAGGCTAAGGATAAAACTTTTGGCAGCATATATTTATATTAGCATTTTTTTACTGGCGGATAAACCTTTTAACTGCATCTACAGCAGTTCCCATTGCGACCCCGGCAGTAGCAAAGCTTAGAATGGTTCGAAAAGGATGGCGCAAAATCTCTCTTTCGATGGGATACGAAAATGAAGCCTTTTCTAGATCGAATATCGAAAGGGCATTAAGATACGGGCGGATATATCCCTTAATTTCCTGCAATGTGCCCCATTCCTTATTTACTCTATCACCACTAAGATCCAGCAGTTGTGGCATTTTATCTATGTATCCGGACATAAAACTTCCATCAACAAACGATGCGAAAATCAAACTTCCGCCAGCTACTGCCCCAAGGAAACCCCCCATAACTGCATAATATATTATCCTGTCATACCCTGAGACACGAGTGCGGTTTCTCATTCTCTCAACTTTTTCCCTGAAGCTTTTGGGAAGTTGTTCACTCATAATGTGTATTATAGCAAAATTATCTGTATGTTACAAACTATGGGACTACTAGATAGGCAAGGTAAAATCTGCTAGAATTCACATATGCCCCCGTAGCTCAACGGATAGAGCAATTCGGTTCTAACGAAAAGGTTGTGGGTTCGAATCCCGCCGGGGGTACAAATTCAGATAATTAAAAATTGATTAGATTGTTATAACGATCTAATACTCTAGTGACTCCAAAATTAAAACATTGGGTAAATTCATCTCATAGTTTGACTTAAGTAACTACCTCTTATATAATTCCCTTCATGGCTGAACAAGAATTCGAGGTTGTTACATTTGACGGAGCAAAGTTAGCGAGATATTGCGGAGCAAGCTTTCCTGAAGACAGATCCTTAAAGGCAGATGTTTACCTGAGTTTAGACATGTTTTATGATTTTGAAGGTAGTTATGCTCAAGTGGTACCAAGATTCCGTCCAAATTGGCCTACTCACCAAGAATTAGCAGATGAAGCTTTAGAAGATATTTTGCTCAGAGGTTGGCAAAGAAAAATTCCCCCTGATGTTAGGACTTTGCTTGCAACTACAAGAACTGCTGTATTTTCAGCTCATGGTAATACATTAGAAGATACTGGTTGGTACGCTCATATAGAGGATGAGGTCCGAATTCCAGTTCAAACATTAGTAGAAAAACACCTTTCAAATTACGAAACTATTATATTAGCTGTTTGTAATCCCGAAGGAGCAACAGTATTGCAAGTTCAAGGAACTGTTATATATCCAGCTTTTCTTTTTGGTGTACCCGAAGAAACAGAAATGATTACTAAAAAAGCCCTATCAACTATTCAACCGCAGTAAGATAAGTTTCTAATCCTTAATGGTAGTTATATGCTAGATTTAGAGTGAAGCTAGACTCTAGTAATACTTTCCAGGCTCTTAGTGAACCTAGAAGCTGATTCCAATTCTGAAACATTTGGGGTACAGATAGGGGTTCGTTCGTAGTATCCGAAGGATACTACGCTTTAGATCGGAGATCGCAAGCTTTGCTTACTTGTTAAGATCCCTCTAGGCGCACAGCTTTTCCAGTAGTTCCATAAAAACTTCTTTTCCATCATCTCTTTCTCCATCTATTTCCGGATGAAATTGGAGGCCATAAATGGGAAGGTTCTTATGTTTAATAATTTCAAAACCATCACGGGATTTGGCTAAACCTACAAGATCATCTGATAAATCTTGAATAGCCCATCTGTGATTTTCAAAAACATGGACGCTGTCAATTTCTTTTGTCCCGGACTTTTCATCTAAAAATTTAATGAGGAGAGGCCCGCGTTCCTTACAATCCAGTTTTTTAAGTCTTGCCCCAAAGGCATAGGCAATAAGTTCACAACCCAGACAAATTCCAATTAAGGGCTTGCGGCAGTTTTTAATAAAATTAATTTCAGCGTTATATATATCTTCATGATTTACTATTGAGCATGTATGCCCTCCAGAAAGTATTACCAAATCATACTGTTCTATATTCTCAAAGCCAGCTTTATTCCACTTCCTAACATCAATTTCGTAACTAATGAGTAATTTCTTTAATTCCTCCAAGTAACTTGTGCCATTATCTATCAAAAGAATTTTCATAAATATATTATAAGCAAATTTTAAAGTTTGTAGTATAATTCCCAAATGCCAGAAGCTTTGGGAATTGATATTGGCCGGGTAATTATTGACGGGGATAAAGCCCGGGAGGATACTGCATTTTTTTCAGAGAATTACCTTTTGACGCCGGAAATGGAAGGAGCGTTTGATGCCATCGCCCGGCTTGTAAAGGAAAGATTTCGGGAACGGACATACCTCATTTCCAAGGCCGGACCTAGAACCCAACACAAGACCATGGAATGGCTTGCCTACCATAATTTCCATGACATAACCGGCACAAGGCCGGGAAATGTCCATTATTGCCTGACGCGGGTAGGCAAAGCTCCACTTGCACTAAAATTGGGAATCACACATTTCATAGATGACCGGGCTGAAGCGTTAAGCCACTTATCCTATGTTCCTGTTAACCATCTCTATCTCTTTAAGCCCGGAGCCGGAGAAATGGAAGAACTCGAAAAATATCCCACCCTTATAGATAAAATAAGGATTCTCCATGGTTGGCAAGAAGCAATAGAAGAACTAGCTCTTAAAAATATGCAATAATACCTTCGTGATATTGAGTAGAAAAATTATTTTTATTTTAATTCCAGTAATTGCAATTTTGGATCTATTTATCTTTTACCAAATTTGGCGATTGCCAAAAAAGGTATCAGCCGGACCTCCCAAAGAAATAAAAGTGGCAGGGAAAGTGAAAGTTAAGTATCCCCAGGATTTTACCATTGTGATGGTAGGGGATTCCATGACGGAATATTTGGGCAATTCAGACGAAATCCGCGCCAATTTAAAAAAATATTATCCCGATAAATCTGTCGAAGTCCTAAATTATGGCTTTGGCTCAACCAATATTTTATCACTCCAGGAACGTTTGGAAAAGAAAACTTTTTTTAACAGGGAATTCCGCCCCATTTTAGATATTGACTTTGATTTAATTTTAATTGAATCATTTGGCAATAACCCCTTGTCCCAATTTCCACTTTCTGAGGGCTTGCAAAAACAAAATGAAGCTTTAGATAAAATTGTGGAAAGTATAAAAAGCGGCAACCCCAGGGCAAAAATTGCTTTTGTGGCAACCATTGCCCCTAATAAATGGAAATATGGGGAAGGCACAGTCACTTTAAACCCTGAACAAAAATCACAGTGGGTTACGGAACGCGTGGCTTATATTAAAAACCACATGGAATATGCCAAGACACACGGCATTCCATTAATTGATGTTTTTGATAAATCGGTAGATAAAAACGGGGATGGGAATTTAATTTATCTAAATGCAGCAGATTACATTCACCCCTCACCCAGCGGAGTAGTCTTTATCAGCCAAATTATTGCAGATTCAATTTTCCAGCAGAAAATTTTTTGATCAATATATTTAAAACGGTTTTCTTAGGCGTACATTTTGATAATATTCAAACCCACCTCGCATCAAAAACCCCCCTAAAAGGAGTTTTCCAAAAGTTAGACCAACCATTGACGGATTAACCGTCACGCTTGAAGCAAAATCCCGAAGCATACTAATCGGGCCATCCCAGATTAACCATCCACCAAGAGCAATAATTGATATAGGAAGAAAAAGTTCCGTCCAATAATGGATTTTTTCTGCCAATGGGTGATGCCAAAGACTAAAAAATACATTTTTTCTTTCAGAATTTGCCAAAATTTCTTCAAGCTGTCGATCTACAGTTTTCTTGAGAGGTTCCATCTCGAAATTATACTAAACTTTTCCCTCTTGAATCATTTTGGCAATTTTTTGATGTGATTTCCAGCCGATCTCCGGAAGGTTTTGAATCTCAAACCAACCCATATCCTGATTTTCTTCCTTATCCGTCACATCAACATCACTTTCAAAATTAGCTTTATAAAAGAAACTAAAATGCCCCAGCTCCCGCGGATCATCCTCAATTTGTGTAATATTAATAAATTCAGGAGCACTTACTTTCTTGCCTGCCTCTTCAGCTGCTTCCCGAACGGCAGTCTCTGACGGATATTCTCCAAAGTCTATAAATCCTGCAGGAAACATCCATTTGCCACTATAAGGCTCTCTTTTCCTTTTTACCAAAAACACTTTACTCCCATTGAAAATTACAATACCTGCAGAAGCCGTAACATGAGGATAATATGTCCAATTATCATTTTGGCAATATTTTCTTTTTTTCCCTTCTTCAATTCTTGTTGATAATTTATTGCCGCAAAAAGGACAAAATATAAAATTTGGAGGGGAGATATTTAACATTTAAATTACGAACTCCTTTTTTATTTTTTCAGCATTTTGGGAAAGCTCATCAGGAGAGACACTTTTAGCATTTGCAAAATTTAAATCTCCCTCACTTTCCATAGGAATTAAATGGATATGGGCATGGGGGACTTCCAAACCCGCCACCATAATTCCAATTTTTCCTGTCTTAGGGTTAAAAGCTTTTTCCAAAGCCTTAGCAATTGGTTTACAAACCATTAAGAATTTTCCCAGTTCGGAATCTTCCATATCAAAAACATATGAAATATGTTTTTTGGGAATAACTAGAGTGTGTCCCGGGTTAATTGGATTAATTGTCAAAAATGCCAAAAAATCCTCATCCTCAAAAACTTTGGCAGAAGGTATTTCTCCCCTAATAATTTTGCAAAAAACACAATTATCCATTCAGTCGGGGATGTGAGATTTGAACTCACGACCTCTCGCTCCCAAAGCGAGCGCGCTACCGCTGCGCCAATCCCCGTGGTGCTGGTGGTGGGACTCGAACCCACACGGATTACTCCACACGCTCTTAAGGCGCGCGCGTATGCCAATTCCGCCACACCAGCTTAACCTATGTATTGTACCAAACTTACCCTGACTGTTAAAATAGAGAAGTGGGCAAGAAAAAGATACAATTTCCGGCTATTGCCTTATTTTTTGTTTTATTACTTCTAATAATTGCGCTGATTACTCAAACTTTTTCTTTTTCCCCATCTAAATCTATGCCCCCTGCGAAAATTAAACCAACTTCAATGCCCAATATTCCCATTCCTGCCTATGCTCCGCAAATCTTCGGGAAACAAGTTCGGGTGCCGATTCTCCTGTACCATTATATTGGCAACAACCCCGACCCAAAAGATAGCGCGCGGGATAATATCTCTATGGGGCCTGACAAATTTAACGAGCAGATGAAGTATTTATCTGACAATGGCTACAACACTATTTCTTTGGACACGCTATATCCTACATTATCCGGCACATCTACATTCCCTTCAAAACCAGTTATCCTAACGTTTGATGACGGCTATATGGATTTCTACTACAATGCTTACCCAATACTCAAGCAGTATAATCTACGCGCTACAGTTTTTATCCCTACTGCCCTGATGAATCAGGGGTATTATCTGACATGGGACCAGATAAGAGAAATGTCTGTCTCTGGCCTTATTACATTTGGCGCTCACAGCGTCCATCATTCCAATCTGCCTACTCTCACAGCTGATGCGCTCAAACTCGAACTTAACGGGAGCAAAAAAGTATTGCAGGAAATACTGGGGATTCCTGTTAACTTTATGGCATACCCATATGGGACAGTAAACAGTTTTGTCATTAAAGAAGTAAAGACTGCAGGCTATTTGGGCGCAGTTGGTACCTGGCAGAGCAAAATCCAATCAGAAGGCACCATGTTTAACATGCCCAGACTTAAAGTCGGGGGAGGAATGGATCTTAACCAATTTATAGATTTACTCTGATCTTGGCCTTGCTTCATTAACAACCAGTTTTCTTCCTTCAATGTCCAAACCGTTCATTTCCGAAATGGCCTTTTCTGCTTCCGCATCATCCGACATTTCAACAAAACCAAACCCACGGCTGCGGTTTGTCATCTTATCTATAATGACCGTGACTGAAGTTACAGAGGCGTATTTATTAAAAAGCTCAGCTAATTTAGCATTATCTACCGACCACGGTAAACTACCTACATATAATTTTTTCAAATTAAATTTCTCACCACCCCTCTGAAATCATGTTATAGTATCTACATTGTAAAGTAAATATACTTTGATGAAATTATATAGGGCAAAAAAACAAAGTAAAACTACCTTCTGCCCAATTTGTTCATCTTCAAATTTCATTAAATACCAAACAGGAAACCACAAATTCAATTTATTCTTTTGTAAAACATGTTTAAATGGTTTTACCAACCCTGTGCCTGAAAATATTGCCAATTATTACCCGGCATTTTATTGGTCACCTCCAGGAGTAACGGGATATTTGATAAAATTTTTAATGGCTTGTTTCCAAAGGCAAAGACGACGGAGGCAAATAATTGAAAAGTATCTTTTAAATAGAGATATTCTGGATGTAGGAGCGGGAGAGGGATACTTTGCCAAAATACTAAAAGACAAGTTTATGGTAACCAGCCTGGAAGCTCCTTTTGCTAAAATTAAAAATAAAGATATAATAAAGATAGATTTTTTAAAATGGTACCCTAAACAAAAATTTAATGCAGTTGTGTTTTGGCAGAGTCTGGAACATGTAAACAATCCGGTTGCATATTTAAATCATGCGAAACAATTATTAAAACAAGATGGCTATATATTTATTGAATGCCCAAATTTTAATTGTCTTGAATCAAAAATATTCAATAATAATTGGCATCATTTAGATTTACCAAGACATCTTTTTCATTTTACAAATAATGGTCTTAAAACTCTCCTCTTGCAATCGGGATTCCAGATTATCCGGCAAGATAATGTCCTGGCTCTAGATTATTCCATTATAGGAATGTTGTTTAGCTTGGTAAAAAAGTTAAAGATTAAGCACTTAGAAATATTAGATAACAGGCATACTCATCAGGACTTAATAATCTTACTGCCGTTTTTTATTTGTTCATTTCTGTTAGAAGTTATCCTGTACATTTTTAAACAGTCACCAATACAAATGATAATCGCCAAAAAAGCATAAATAAAATTCATTCTAAATCTACTCTGTCTTTTGCTAATTTTAATTCAATAATAATGGCTCGATATTGAGATTCTCCTCCTATTTTATAAATTTTTTGGGAATTTTTACTAATATACCGTGGTAAAAAATCCTGAAAAATTGTATTCTCATAAGAACCGGTATAAATAATATAATCGCTGGTTTTTAAAATATTAAGATAGTTCCTTTTGTCAATTTTGACAAAAGGAAATTCATATAATATATTGTTCCTCTTCCTGGACATAAATATAAAATAAGGATCAGGGATGGAGGATAAAAAAATTGTTTTATTTTCCGGGATAATCTTTAGTATGTTATCACCAAATTTCTCGTATGAGTTCTTATCTCCCCAGTTATTAATAATAAGTTCAGTTTGAAGTTTTAAATTAAGTAAAATGGTGAAAGTGAAGATTGAGATTAATAAAAGAAAGAGGGTTTGTAACCCAGAAGGCTTTCTCCAAATCTGTTTATCTAGTAACCTGACTAAAAGAATTGATATTGTAAGATAAATAAAAGGAAGGGGATAGCTTGCATACCAAAATTGCTTTCCGTATATAACAAAAAACCAGGACACTGATAAAATACTAAATAGAAATAAATAATATTTAACTCGGTTAAAAATTGCCGGTGCCGTAATCATAAAGATTAAAGTCATTAAAATATACCCCAGATAAATTAATTTTAATTCCAATTGTCTATTTTGAAATACGTCTAAAATCCAGGTTATTTCTAAATCTTTACGGATATTAACAAGGAAAAATTGCGCCCAGAAGGTATCAAAATTTGGTAAAATAGAAAAAATCCAAATTGCGACAGGAAAAATAAACGAGAGATTAAAAAGGTAAAAAAACCTTGATTTAAAAATTTTTAATTTTTCAGCAAATAACATATATACTACTAGCGAAATAAAGAAAAAAACTCCCATAAGATGATATAAAACAGCTAAGCCGGAACAAAGTCCACTTCCGGCAACCAGAAGAAAACTTAATTTACGATGAGAGATATTCTCAAGAAATTTCCTGAATAAATAAAGAGCCAGGATTCCCCAAAAAAGAATAAATATTTCAGGCCTACTGATGCGAGTCGACCTTAGGAATGTAAAATCGATAACCAGAGCAATTGTTGCTAAAGCTGGGACCCAATTTGACTTATTTAAATTTTCATTCTGATTTATGAATGATTTGGAGAATAGGTAAAAGAAAACCAGGAAAAATCCGCCAAAGACAATGGAGATTAATCTTTGCCCGGCTATTGATGTTCCAAACAATTTAAACCAGACTGCAATAGTGTTAAAAAACAAATAAGGGTACCATAAAGCTTGATTCTCAATTCCGGGAAAAATTCCTTTTAATAAATCTGTTCCCATTCTGTTCTCTTTGATAATATTGCCAGCTATATCCGCCCAAATAGCCTCATCCGGCCAAATAAGCGGATCTTTTAGAAAAAGTAGACTATTTAATAAAAGAAAGAGGGTAATAATTAGGCTAAGCATTAACCAAGAGTTAGAAAAGATTCTGCTCGGGTTTTTTAGTATCAATTCGAAGATGGTTTTTTCCATATTCACAAGAGAAGTTTAATGTTTTATAGTTTACTGGCTATTCTATCATGAATAAATATCTCATTTTTTTGGTATCACTTGGCTTCTTGGTTTATTTTAACTCACTTTTCAATTCTTTTGTCTGGGATGATGAGGAACAAATTATTAAAAACGCGCCCGTACATTTAATTAGCAATATTACTTCATTTTTCAGCGGCAGTACATTTAACTCCGGCGGGGGAGAAGGATTTTCAGGGCTTTATTACAAACCCCTAATGACCACCGCCTTCTCTTTAATTTACTCTATTTTCGGTGCTAATGCTTTTTATTTCCATATTTTCCAGGTAGTTTTACATATTATCAATACAGTAATCCTATTTTACATCTTCAAGTTTTTCTTAAAAAAAGAATTTCTTGCATTTACTCTAGCTATAATTTTTCTTATCCACCCAATCAGTACAGAAGCCGTAGTCTATATTTCCGCCTTGCAGGAGCCATTGTTTTTCTTCTTCGGTTCTTTAGCAGTGCTTTTGGTAATTAAAGAAAAATGGCCAATCCCGGTTTCCATTCTGCTTCTCATGTCATTTTTATCAAAGGAAACAGGCTTGCTTTTTTTGCCACTTATCTTTTTTTACGCAATCATTTACAAGCAAAAGTTTTACTACGTTTTTGGAGGTGTTGTTTCTTTTCTCATCTATCTATTTCTGCGTTTCACTGTTGCCAATATTCCAATAGCTGCCCACAACCTTTCTTCAATCACCACCATGACATTTTGGGAACGTCTGATAAATATACCGCAAATTATCATTTTTTATTTAAAAACATTTATTTTCCCCAAGGACCTTTTTATTGATCAACAATGGGCAATCAGGGGAATTTCCTGGCAGAAATTTTACTTTCCACTTTTAATTCTCCTTCTGCTACTGGCAATATTTTTATTTTGTGCAATCTTTTTATGGAAAAATAGCAAAGCCACTTTCCCATTGTTTACTTTTTTTTCATTCTGGTTTTTACTTGGAATGGGACTGCATCTCCAACTTTTTCCCCTAGACTTAACAGTAGCGGAAAGATGGTTTTATATGCCAATGCCCGGAATTTTAGGGATGATTGCAAGCTTATCCATGGCTTTGAAAATTAAAGACAAACCGCTATCCAACCTGCTTATCGCAGTTCTAATCATTACCGTGCCCTTTCTATTTATCAAAACTATTACCCGAAATATCAATTGGCAAAATGGCTTAGTTTTATATTCACATGACATCAAATTATCACCGCCTAATTATAATTTAGAAAATAATCTGGGGGTCGAGCTTTACCGGAAAGGAAGTATTAGTGAGTCCAAAACACATTTTGAAAAATCTGTTGCCCTTGCTCCCGGATGGTGGACTAATTGGAATAATCTTGGAGCTGTAGCTGAAGCGGAAGGGGATTTGGAATCGGCAGAAAAACACTACAAAAAAGCAATCGGAAACGGCAAATATTATCTGGCCTATTCTAATCTTGCCAAAGTGCTTTTGAAACAGGAAAAATTTCTTGAGGCGCGGGATTTTTCCAAAGACGCCCTGAAAGTTTTGCCAAAAAATTCAGATTTATGGCAAGTGCTGGCCATCTCAGAAGAAAAAGTTAATCAGTTAAAATGATTAAGAAAGTTGTTAACAACTGATATCACTGCCCCAAAAATAAGCGCCCACCAAAAATTGTCAACTTGAAAGCCGGGGACAATTACTGTAGTCAGCATTATTAAAACAGCATTGATCACCAGGGTAAAAAGGCCCAATGTTAAAATATTGATCGGCAAAGTCAAAAGCAGAAGTATCGGCTTCAGGGTAATATTTATAACCCCCAGTACCAGGGCTATGGCGAGAGCAACAGTAAATGAGGCAACATGAATTCCCGGCGAAAGAAGATAGGCAGAAACCATAATTACCAAGGCAGAAGCAAGCCAATTGATAAGAATTTTCATATCTTAATAATAATTTACCGGGTTGACGTTTGCAAGCCCGTTAGCATAAGATAATTGGGAGGAGGTGAGCTTTAAATGGATAATCAAAATCAAGATCCGCTCGGCCCGGCTGCGGGTTCTAATGTGCAAACACCAGTTGCACCGGCACCGGCTGCGCCAGTTGTAGGACCTGCACCGATTCAACCGGATCCAGTTTCAACACCGGTAACAAATCCTATTCCTCCCGTTGCTGATGCTACTGGTGATCAAAGTGTCCCTGTAGCAAATGAAGAAAGTGGTGGAGAATTGCCACAATAATAGTCCAATAGACTATTTTAAGTAGCTTTTCCACATTTTCCCGAAGTTTGTACCCATCATTTTGTGTACATTTTTGTTTGCTAAAAAAGCATACCATAGGTCATAATAAATTTTTGCTATAATCCTTAATACTAAAAGTAAGGGGGAGGTTGGGCTGAAGCATAATTTTGCCAAAAAAGGGCTCATTTTTCTAATCCGCATTTCCATACCCATTGATATATTTGACGGGAGCCCGAATATAAAATTAAATGCAGGAATACTATCTCCGACAAGTCTGGCGTTGAGCGAGCCTACCCCTGCTTGGCTGGAGTAATTTACATAACCGATTTCTTTATAGTCAACACCAATTGCCTGGCAAAGTATCCTGTCGAGGGAGACAAGATCATGCGAGGCAAAAAGGTAACCTAATTTTTTCGGAGTACCGTTTTTGGGACCCTTTCCTTCCATCCCAAAAAGAGCATCAACTACGGCAAACGTCACCTTATTTTTTAGGTACCTGTTAACGTCTGCAATTGCCTTGTGCACAACCATGTGATAATTGTGCCGAAGGTCATATATACAACCCCATTGGTTTTTTAACGCCCCCGTAATAGTGGAGTAGGTATGTGTTTTGGGTACGGGAATGGAAATGATTGTATCGGCAGCCAAAAGTACTTTGCTGATCTGCAATTTACTAAGTACAAAAAACTTTTTCAGATAAACAGTTTCAAACTCGGTTTTACTTAGATTTATACAGTCAATGCCGTATTTTTGGGCCATTTTTTCTATACCTTCGGTCCTGAATGCTCGTCCAACATCGGAAAATGAGGGAGTGTTGGCATCAACGATAGTAATTTTCGCATCTTTGAATTTATTTGAGGAGCGGAGTACGCGGATTACTCCTTCAATCACCATAGGCGAGGTAGTGCATGACGGATATAATTTATCCCACATTACATTTACCTTCAAAATGATATTTTTACCTTTAACATGCCCTTCCCATGAAGCAAGCTCCATTGCTTTTTTAACAGCCTTGAAAACCACCTCTGGATTGGTTGAATTGTCGCTCACTTTAACACAGGAAACTATGCCCATAGTGGATTATCTTAGCATAAAACAGCGTTTTGTCCAGACTTTTACACCAAGCCTTGGACCAACAATAAAATAAACAAAATTAGTAAATGTCCCAAACAGGAAAATTGCCAATAAAATTAACGGCGAGGCCAGTATGTCAGAAATTGCACCGGCTACACTTTGGGGAGAGGTAAAAATAAACCATGAATGTACCCTGTAGATCTTCCCCAGAAATATTCCAAAAGCGATCAGGTAATTTGCCAAAAAAATAATCACAGGAATGGATGTTTTGTTAACCCTTTTGGATATAATTTGCTCAAATGGATATATCCCTAAAAAATAAGTAATCACTCCCAGTGAAGCTATGATTAGATATTGGCCGGTTAGAAGAATCTGGCTTGAAAATTGAGTCTTAATAAGCTGGCCGGGCAAGTATTGGATATCGGTCACCATATAGATGGTGTTAGGGATAAAGAGTATCCATAAAATAAAAAAGATAAAACGCCAAAAGCCACGCATTAAGTAGAAAAGGACGCCGAAGATTACTGCCAAAACTGCCAGGGATACATTCAAAGTAATCCATGACATATTTTCTGAAACAAACTCCATTTATTTATAATAACATTGGGAAAAATATTTTGCACCAGAATTTGGAAGTTGACAGCAACTCCAAACTTATGGTAGTGTAATTGTAATGCCAAGTCTTGCTGATGATTTAAGAAATGCCCTCTCTTCAGTAGTTTCCGGTGCCGGTGATGTGGTTGCTACAACCAGGGATGTAGTAAAAAATAACATAGTTGATACCATGAAAGCTGGTGGTGAGGTGGCTGCAACTTCCATAGATACAGTCGGCAAAGTAGTTGCAGAAGGTGTGGTTGTTGCTTCCCAAACAGGAGTGTCTACTACCCAGGCAGCAACAGGTCTTGTGACCGGTTCTATCGAAGGGGTGAAGGAAGTCGGGGGAGATGTTGGAGAAACTGCTACGGAGGCAGCCCATGGGGTTGTTAAAAGTGTTGAAAGTATTGGAGGAGATATAGGAGATGCAGCGGTTTCTGCTGTTGAAGGCGCAATTAAGGCAGCCTCTGTTATTGGAGAAGATTCAGGAAAGCTTGCAAAAGATGCTGTAATGGGAAGTCTTAAAGCTGCTGATGAAATTGGGTCGGAAGCAGGAAATATTGTTAGAAAAGCCCTACTTAATGCAGCGGCTTTACCTCACGATATTATTGATGCCCTTCTTACCGGAAAAACAGAGTAACTTTTTGTGTTAATCCTTTAGTGTAGACTTACGGATTCATTATTAATCGTCCATTATAGTTTCTTTAGTGACTGTAAATTTCCCTTTATTAACGCCTCCTTTTTAGCTTTAGTCCAATGTTTAAGCTGGTACTCTCTCTTCACGGCCTCAAGTCTAGTAAAGTATTCTTCTGAATAAACTAGCTGACAGGAATTAAAATATTTAATGTACTTTGCTGATTTAGTTGTTTTACCTTTATGTTCTTTAAGTCTTTTGTCTAAATTATTGGTTTGACCAATATAAAGAGTATTTAAGGAGGTGCGGAGTATATAAACATAAAAAGTCATAAAAATCCTTCGACTTAATAATTTTTTGGCTATAGCCGTGAGCGAACGAAGTGAGTCGAATCCGGCTGCG
>CAYRCR010000013.1:0-18029 GCA_964422835.1 uncultured Gammaproteobacteria bacterium | reverse complement strand
ACCCATGGATACTTTGGTGTAGACTTTAAAATAGTTTGGGATACAGCAAATAAAAAATTGCCGGAATTTAAGAGACAAATTGAAAGTTTGCTAGAGCCTGATTGAGTGGTTATATTAGAGTCACGATTCTCGAGCTGAATTGGTCTTAATCTCACCAAATTAACGTGTAGAAATAAATTCAAATAATGGTGAGATTAAGCTATAAAGCTGTAAAAAGTTGTTATGGATTAATGAATACACTGTCAGTTTCATTAAATGTACTAAGGTCTCCACCCACACTATTACGTTCTAAATGACTATCGTCCTTCCAACCTACGATTCTTACACATCCGTTAGCCGCTTTTATTTTACCTACTTCTGGTATTACACTTTCTTTATTAGTCTTGATGTTTACAACTATAGGAATAATTATATATTGCCCACTATTTGAAACATATTTTTCACTTGGGATCGCATAATGCGTATCACCATTAAAACAAATTTTTGTTGGATTATCGGAAAGGCTAAATATATCGTCACTGGAAATATCTGGATCGAATGCAGGTTGATTGCTCCTGAAGAAAAAAGCGTATGTATGTGATGGGTTATATAAATAAGTTGTTTCAGTTTTTAAAGCATCTGTAGCAGAAGTTGGGCTAGCACTTGAAGTATTAACCCCTGGTGTAGGAGTGGCGACTATCTCTTTTAAAGCTGCAGGTAAAGACGAAGGTGTTTGCTTAATATCTTGATTGCTTAAAATGGTTCGGTTTTTATTATTGATAATGAAATAACTTCCCAGAAGAACAAAAAGAGCTAATACAGAGATTACAATAATAACAAGACTAAACCCTTTTTGACCCATCCTTTTAACTATCACATAACTGCAAAGAGAAAACAATTAAGCTCTAATCCTATTGGATTCTGAAAAGCCTTTATAATTGAATTCAAACAATCAATTCGATTAAGACTAGGAATACGGAGCTGAGTTGCTATTAATCTAACCCAATATTTATTGAATTTTATAGTAATATAAATAATATGGGAAGTATTTCCTTCGTTAAACCTACTGCTGGGAAAGTATCGTTAGCAATACTAATATTTTTACTCATTGAAGCTTTTTTCCTCATATGTTCCCCTTTAGAATATGAAACACAAGGGTCAGTAGGCAGCAGGATAGGATTTCATACAAACTATACATGCGGAATTGTTTCTCAGGGAATAGGAAAGTTATTTGGTAGCGCCTGGACTAATCCCTCTACAATTTCTTACTGGTATTTATATCTGCCTTTTGCTTATTTATTATCTTGTATAGTAATAAAAGTAACTAAATCAAAAAGTGTTAGTTAGATTAATCCTAGGAATACGGAGCCAGTTGTGACTTAATATACCAAGTTTAGCCTAAGTATACCCTAATTGGGCTTGACAAGTTTCCTAATTTGGTATATATTAGGGAAGATGTATATTCAAAGGCAGCTAGAACCAATAGTCAAGAAAAGCCTGTTTAAAGGTAAAATAATCATTGTTTATGGCGCCAGACAAGTTGGTAAGACTACTTTGGTTAAAAAAATTGCCGAGGATTTTGGTAAGCCGTTTAACTATCTAAATTGTGACGAATTGGATGTTTTGAGTCAATTCCAGCAGGCAGACAATTCACTGGCTCTGAAACAAATGCTAGGTGATAATAGATTAGTAATTATAGATGAAGCTCAAAGAGTAAAAAATATTGGATTGAAATTGAAATTATTGATCGATAATTATCCAGAAACCCAATTACTGGTTACCGGTTCTTCGTCTTTAGATTTATCAAATGAAATTAGCGAGCCATTAACCGGTAGATGCGACGAATTTTGGCTATTCCCTTTGTCAATAAAAGAAATCTGGCAAAAAAGCGATAAGATTTCACGCGATAGAGATCTGGAAAAATGGTTGATTTATGGAAGTTACCCGGGTGTTTGGAGTTTGGAATCAAATGAAGAAAAATCCATAAAAATAAAACAGTTGGCATCAAATTATTTATATAAAGACGTTTTAAAATTTAACGAGATAAAAAATTCGGAAACAATTTTAAAATTATTACAGGCTTTGGCTTTACAAATCGGCAGCGAAGTTTCGTTTAATGAGTTAGCTGGTACGGTTGGAGTTAGCAAACAAACAGTTGCTTCATATATTGATTTACTGGAAAAAGTTTTTGTTGTTTTTAGTCTTAAGCCTTATTCCGGCAATTTAAGGCAAGCTTTAAATAAAAAAAGAAAAATCTATTTTCTGGATGTAGGAATACGGAATGCCATAATTAATAATCAAAACCCGCTGGCAATTAGGGATGATGTGGGAAAATTGTGGGAAAATTTTGTGGTAGCTGAAAAGTATAAGAGCCAATTAGGACTGGGTTATAAAACTAGCCTGTATTTTTGGAGAACTTATGAGGGGCAGGAGGTTGACTTGATAGAAGATAAAGGGGGAGAATTGATTGGGTGGGAGATAAAATTAAAACGAAAAGGAAGAAAACAGCCAAAAGATTGGGGTTTGTATGAAAATTCCAATTGGAAAGAGGTAGATAAGGAAAATTTTTGGGAAGTTATGAGAGATTAATAAGAATCCTGACCTCTTCGTTTGGCTTTATGTCAAAAAGCACGATGCCAAAAGCTAGAATTTTCCTTGGTCATGGAGAGATCCATGCACGCACAAAGTTGTGCCGTGCAGGTTCGGCTCCGCCAGAGGCGGAGTGATAGTCCTACCTTCGTAGGAGGCAAGCTATGCTTAGCGCGAGTTTTCGAGCACGAAGCTCCGCTTACCCGAGGAGCCGGTAGGATGTTTGGTAACTATGGATTGATATTTAAGGAGTTTCTTGCTATGATTTGCTTCATGAGTCCTGAATTAAGATTATCAAGTTTGCTTTCAAAAGTCGAAAAGGCTAAAAAGATTGGTTTCGTTCTAACTCCATTAGCCACTGGTTTGACTGTATGGGAGGCTGCGAGTGCAAATCCTCTTGCAGTTGTTTATGGTGCCTGTGCTGTTGTTTTAGCTGGTGCAACTGTTGTCAATATTAGAACTGCAAGACGATTCAGACTAGGAATACAGAGCTGATAAATTTATAGCTAAGGGAGAATAGTAACAAAATGGTCCTTTTCAAGTCTAAACCCACTTAGCGGTCGTGCTCTACCAACAATCAGAGATCCTGCTATTGCGTCCTTCGCAAGTTGATTATGTTCGGCCGGCGAAAGGAAATATTGGCCAGGAAGCATTTTTCTTTTGATTTCTGGATGCTGATCTAACCATTCCCGCTTTTTTCTTATGCGATCCGCAGATAAATCTTTATTTTTTTGTATTAAGTCGCGAGTTTTTGATCTCTCTCCTAAGAATTGGAGTTCATAGAAACCGGTTACTTTTTCTAAATTTGTTGCGGCTATCAGTTCGTATTTTAATTTTCCATTTTCAGCTACAGAGTCTAATAACCAATTAACATCTTCAATCGATGGCGATATATGTCCGTTAGGATGGTTATGTACAACTGCAATGGCATCAGTACCCGAGAATGCTTCCGGGAAAAAAGCAGATCCCACTGACATAAACGCTACTGCAATGATGTTATCGGTTCGACTCTTAAGGGGTTGAAGTGGTCGTCCTGGAAAATATAACCATCCAAATTCTGCATGGGCAATATCTCCGTAGCTATTAGGAGAGGTATTATTTATTTCCACCGCTATTCTATTTAGTTCTTCCAAGCTAAGACCAGTTTCTTGTCCGGTAATTGTCTCTTTTGATTTTTCTAAGTTGTCCATAAAGAATTGAATTCGATTATAGGTACTATTTATTAAACGTGCAACTACGGTATTAAGATAAATTAAATCTAATTCAAAATCATCCTCTGCTTTCAGTCAGATTAATCATAGGCTTGGGGAGCACTTCGACAGAGTTCAGTGTTATAATCAGTTGACGCTTGATATACCAAATTTATTTTATTTAAAACTTGGAATGAAAGAAAAAGAGTCCGTTGGAATTATTTGCCAATACTGCTATACTAAACTGCAAGAATGACGACATTAACGTTATCCATATTTAAAAATCCATAAAAAAGAGGGGGTGAGAATAATGAATATTAGGAAGATTTTAGCAGGGGCAGCAGCCAGCGCAATCATGCTTGGCAGCATGGCAATTCCGGCTTTGGCTGCGCCGGGCGGAAAGGACAGTCCAGCCAACGATAATCCACAAAATTTGTATCTGTATCAGAAGAATACAAATTGGAATATCGTCTGGGATGGTGCTTGGGGGAAATATAATTTCAAACTCTCTGGTGAAGAAATTTCGGGTGTCTTCAACGGACACGGACTTGTCCCGGGAACTGATTATACCCTGGTTGAATACAATGGCTGGCCGAGTGTGACTGTGATTGGCAGTGATGTGGCAGACGCCGCAGGTAATGTTCACGTAGCGGGTACAGCCAACGTCGGACTGGGTGGAGAAGAAGCGGGCAAGTACAAAATCTGGCTCGTTCTGTCTAGTGATGTTAGTGGAGGAAGTCTGACTGGCTGGCATCCAGGTGCTTATCTATTTGAGCACAATTTAATACCGTGATGCAGCTATGATTTTTAGTACTTTTAGTACATCAGAGATTAAATTTCTCTGTTCTTTAAACAACCCATCGAGAAATCGGTGGGTTGTTTGGTTGATTGAAGGGTTTTCTTACGATAAAACAATGCAAGCTCCGTTCACCCGGGGAGCAAAGAATCCTATAATTTGAGGCATACTTTTGATATAATCATTCATTTTGCCAAATCCGCCTTTATCAAATTTTGCAATCATATAATAGCATTTTTATTTCTTTAAGGTCAAGGCCCGGTTGTAGGTGAGATATTCCCAAAATCCGTCTGTTAATCCTGATATAATATAAAAACATAGGGGGTGAGGTTATGAGTGCAGATTCCATTATTGAAAATTCAGTCAACCCGAATGCCGTGGTTGTAGATCCAACCGGCCCCCGGGAAATTTCTCCCGAAGAAGCGGGAGCATTAAAAAAAGCAGACGAGATTAGACGGGAGAGGAAAATAAGAGAAACTAAAGCACAACTTGAGGGTACTCCTGCAGTGGATATAACCCAAAGGACAATTGCGGAGCAACAAGAAGCAGGCAAAAAGTAAGGTTTTTGCTATACTTAATGGGTGGAGCTTTCTATTATTATCTTAAGCTTTAATGTCCGGGAGCTTTTATTAGACTGCCTGAAATCAATTTTTCAAAATAAAACCGGCCGGGATAAGTGGCAGGTGATCGTAGTTGATAATGCCTCAACCGACGGTTCCCTTGAGGCTGCAAAACGGGCTTTTCCGGAAATTGAGGCCCTGCAGACAGGTAAAAACTTAGGTTTTGCCAAAGGCAATAATTTTGCTGTGCCTCATATTAAGGCTGATACAATATTATTTTTAAACCCCGACACTGTGGTGGTGGGTGATGTCATTCAAAAATCCCTTGAATTTTTGAAAAAAGATCCTGAAATCGGGGCCCTAACCTGCCGGGTAGAGTTGCCTGACGGATCTTTGGATTATTCCTGCCAGCGGGGTTTTCCCACGCCTTTTAATTCTTTAATGTATTTTTCCGGTCTGTCCAGACTTTTCCCAAAATCAAAAATATTCTCCGGATACAGTGCCGGCTACTGTGATACGGCCACCACACATGAAATTGACTGCGGTAACGGCACATTTCTCATGGTGCCCAAAAAAGTAGGGGATAAAGTAGGCTGGTGGGACGAGGACTATTTCTGGAATGGGGAGGATATAGAGTTTTTTTACTGTGTTAAGGAAGCAGGGTACAGGGCTTACTTCTTTGCCGGAGGTAAAATTATCCATTTTAAGGGTTCATCCAGCGGGCTTTGGAAGAGCGCCAAAAGTAAGGTGCCGAAAGAGATAAGTATGGCCACGGCCAAACATGCAGCGGAGGCCATGAGGATTTTTTTCAAAAAGCATTTTTACCAAAATTATCCGCCGGTATTTCGGGATTTGATCTTAGGGGCAGTCACTCTTCTGGAAAAATACCGTCTCTTGAAAATTACCGTGGGGGTAAAACATGAATAATGTATCGGTGATTGTTTTAAGCTATAACACCAAAGATATTACGGATGAATGTCTGAAAAGGGTAAAGGAGGCGGATCCGGCAGAGGTGATTGTGGTTGATAACGCTTCAACTGACGGTTCCCCGGAGATGATTAAAAAGAAATATCCTTCCTTTAAACTGATTGTTTCCAAAATAAACACCGGTTTTGCCGGCGGGAACAACATTGGTATGGAGGCGAGCACTAAGCAGTATATTTTACTTCTCAATTCCGATGCCTATATAGAAAAAGACACTATTTTTAAAGCTTTACAGTATTTTGAGACTCATCCGGACTGCGCCGTGTTGGGTTGCAAACTGGTCTTGCCGGATGGAAGAATGCAGCCAAGCGCCGGCTTTTTGCCGACTCCCTTAAATACTGTTCTTTGGATTTCCGGCCTGGCACGCTTTCCTTTTTTTGATAAATTCGCAAGGCCAATTCACCCCAAAGATAAAACTTTTTTTACCAAGGCGCGGGAAGTGGAGTGGGTGATGGGTGCTTTTTTTATACTCAAAAGGGAAGTCTTTGAGGAGACCCACGGTTTTGACGGGTCAATCTTTATGTACGGGGAAGAAGTGGAATGGTGCAAAAGAATTAGAAACAAAGGGTTTAAGACTTTCTATGTGCCCAACTTTCAAATTACCCATTTGGATAAAGCTTCAAGCAAATTTGAAGTGGAAAAACCATTATTGAATGAGATCAAAGGTGTTGTCAGGTTTTTCAAAAAGCATTATGCTGAAAAATATCCCTTGATAAAGGCTGTCCTATTGATTTCGCTATGCATGAGACTTATGGTATTTATAATTTTGGGAAAATGGCAAAGGGTCAGGGCTTATAAGGACGCGCTGGGTATATTATGAAAAAAATAGCATTTATTACGGTCAATTACAACGGCAAAGATGATACGATAGCGCTTCTTAAGTCCCTGGATAAACTTAATACCCGGAACTATGAGATTAGACTGATAGTAGTGGATAATGGGTCTGGTGACGGCAGTGTTGAAGCGGTTACCAAAGAGTTCCCCGAAGTAGACCTTTTGCAGACCGGTGCCAATTTGGGTTTTACCGGCGGGTATAACCGGGGCTTGGAGTATGCCATGGCTTGGGGTGCGGATTATTTTTTAGTTATTAACAACGATACCCTGTTGGGCAGCCCAGACATACTTCAAAAATTGATTGAAACCGCGGAAAGCGATCCTGAAGCGGGCCTTGTAGTCCCCAAAATTTATTTTGCCAAAGGATATGAATTCCATAAAGACAGGTATAAAGAGAGTGATTTGGGGAAAGTATTATGGTATGCCGGAGGCACGGTTGACTGGAAAAATATAAGGAGTAACCACCGGGGCATAGACGAAGTTGACAAAGGGCAATATGACGGGGTCGGGGAAACCGGTGTTGCCAATGGTTGTTGTCTGCTAATCAAAAAGGAGGTAATTGAAAAAGTGGGGATGTTTGATAACGGCCTTTTCGGCTATTACGACGACACTGATTTTTCAGAAAGGGTTGGCAGGGCCGGTTTTAAAAAATTCTATGACAGCCGCGTTTTTATTTTTCATAAAGTTTCCCAAACAGCCGGGGCAGGGTCTCCTCTGTCTGATTATTTTATTACCCGCAATAGGTTAATTTTCGGCTTACGTTTCGCCGGTACCCGCACCAATTTTGCCTTGTGGCGGGAGGCTTTAAAATTCCTGCTTTTTGGCAGGGAGGGGCAAAGGCGGGGGGTTTGGGATTTTATCAAAGGGGTAAGGGGTGCCCCTGCCGATATTATCAAACCTGCGGAAAAACCTGTTTTCTCGGTTAAATTATCGGTCGTGATAGTCAATTACAATACGGCGGATTTAACCCGTAAGCTCCTTCTAAGCCTGTATGATAAAAAATCCGGCTTTGACCGGGGAACTTCCGAGATAATACTACTTGATAACGGCGAGTTGGATCCCTGTACGAACTTTATTAAGGAATTCCCAGAAGTAAAATATATTATCAATAAAGAAAATTCATTTTTTACCAGAGGCTATAACCGGACTATCAAATATAGCCGGGGCGAGTACATATTGCTTTTGAACTCCGACATTGAAGCTTGCAGGAGCAGCATATCGGAACTTGTCCGGGCGGCAGAAAATTATCAAGGAAAAGCAGTGGCGGGGGGCAGACTTTATTTTCCCGATATGTCGGATCAGGATTCCTGTTTTAGACTGCCGACTATCTTTGGTGCCATTGGTGAGTATTTTTTGGGTCAAAAGGGAGCATATTTTATGTATTTGCCGAAAGGTGAAAATCCTGTGCGAGTTGAGGGATTAGTTATGGCCTGTTTTTTAATCCCCAGGAAAGTTTTGGACAAAGTTGGACTTTTGGATGAGGGAACGTACATCTTTTTTGAAGATATTGAATATTGCCGGAGGTTAAAAAGAAACAATGTGCCTTTGTATTTTTACCCACATGCCCGCTTCATTCACCACCATGGAGCCTCGACCAAGCAGATGAAAGAAGGAGAGGCTTACAAGATGCTGGTTAAAGGCTCGCTTCATTACCATGGCAGGCTATATTACTCAATTTTATATCTCGTAATGTGGTTTGGACAAAGGTTTGGCAGGGTTAAAACGCCTGTTGCACGCTGATTATGGATATTTTACTGCTAATTATTATTGCTACTACGGCGGTTAGCCTGGCTTCGCTGGCAGGAGGGATGCTGCTTTTTTGGAAACAAATATGGACCGAAAGTTTTACACCCATTCTTGTCAGCTTTGCTGCCGGGGTAATGCTCTCTGCTTCTTTTTTTGATCTGTTGCCGGAGGCGTTTGAAAGTGGCGGGGCAGATATTTTTACAGCTGTTTTCCTTGGTATAGTGCTCTTTTTCTTTCTGGAGCGGTTTGTACTGTGGTTTCATCACCATGATTCCACCCATGGGGCCAGCCCTGCAGTGTATCTTATTTTATTGGGAGACGGGGTGCATAATTTTATCGACGGGGTAGCTATTGCTGCTGCTTTTTTGTTAAGTCCCGGCTTGGGGCTAATAACAACTTTGGCCATTGCCGCCCACGAGATACCACAGGAAATTGCTGATTTTTCTGTTCTGGTACACGGGGGGCTGGGTAAGCTCCGGGCGCTTGTTTTTAATTTAATTTCAGGCTTGACGGCACTTTTAGGAGCAACTCTGGGCTTTTTCTTTTTAGGCAACCTGCAGGTTATTTTGCCTGCACTGCTTGCTTTTACGGCCGGGATGTTTATCTATATTGCCTGTTCTGACTTAATTCCGGAACTGCACAAAGATTTTAAAAAACAAAAGAGTTGGGCGCACGTAGTACCCTTCATCGCAGGAACTTTGTTGCTCTGGTTTTTAGTCAGAGTAGCGGGGGATTAATTTTCCGGCTTGTCAGCCCCTTTTCTTTTGTCATCAATGGTTTGGAATGTTCCGCCACCGCCTTGTCTGTCTTCAACAGTTGGGGACAGGTTAGTTTGAGTAGTCCCGGCAGGTTTGGTGACAGTAGGCAGCATGTCCTGGCCGTCTTCCACAATCAGCTTCCCCACCATGCCTTTATCTTTATGGGTGGGTACAGAGCAAAAGAATTCAAAAGTGCCGGCCTTGTCTGCAGTAAACTCAACCGTATCACTTTGGCCGACCTGGAGCTGTTTGGTTTTAATGTTCAGTTCCGGAATGGTCAAGTCATGAAAGCCCTGATTATTGGTAAAAGTAATCCTGACCCTATCTCCCTTTTTGACCTTTATTTCATTGGGTTCAAATTTAAAGGGGGTGCCTGCAATGGTGAAAGTTTCAGCAGGAGCCTGAACAGTTGTGGGCTCTGGCGTAACGGCAGGGGCAACCTCCCGCCCCGGACGGGTGGCAAAATAAACTACTGCCCCGATAATGGCCAAGACAATTACACCGATGACAATAACTTGATTCTTCATATCTAGTAGGATATCCCCTGCGGGTAAAAAGTCAATAATAAAGATGTAAGGAAGAGGTAAGGATCAGAATACGGATTTTCTGATAATTTGAATTGCTGAACTTGTTAAAGGGAGAAGTGAAATTATAAATACGAGAATTGATGCTATGACTAGTTTTTTTCTTACCGGGCTGAATTTTTGAACTTCCGGTAATTGTTCTTTCACTATTTTAACAAGCCAGAATAATATTGTCAGCCAAAGCATAAGATTTCCAAAAAAGTACAAGGGCATGAATTTATTTTGGAAAAACCCTCCGGCCAGATAAAAATATTTTCCCAAAAGAATTTCCGGACCAAAGAATAAATAAAACCCTGAAAGGGCCAAGGTGGCAACTATAGAGTAGGGGATGACCATTTTATCCTTCGAAAGCACTGCCAGGGGCAGAACCCAGAGGAGATATTGGGCGGAAATTCCAAAATAGACTGCCAGGAACAGAAGATAGACTGCTAAACATCCTTTGATCAAGTTTTTTCCCCCGCTAAAAGTAATGTAAAAGAAAATGGATCCTGCTAAAAATGATATTTTGGAAAATGACAGTAACTGATCACTTTGGGGAAGCCAGTGTTCAGCATTAATCTGCCACCAAAACGAGCGCAACACTGCCCCGTACCCTAAATCCCCGAATCCGGAATAGCTGAATATGGCCGAGATTGTTTCTTTGGAGTTTAAAACCAGGAATGGTATGAGTAAAAGGCCGGTCGGAAGTGAGGCGAAGATCAAAAACCGCAGTTTCCTTTGCCAGATTTTCTGACTAAAGATAAAAAGGGGCAAAAGCATTGCCGGATAAGCTTTGAGAGAAATGGCTAACCCCAGGAACAAGGGGTTGGTAAATATTATGGAGAATATGGTTAAAGACGATCCGATTGAATCAAACTGGCCATGGGCGGAAGAAATAATTAGAGAAACAGGATTGAACAGATAAAAGAAACTCCACAACTTTGACCTGATTTTTTTATATATCAAAATGGCAATCAGCACGTCTGCTAAATTGGGCCAAAATTTCATGACGAAATGGAATGAGGTATGAAACATTTGGGCAAGGACAGCAGATCCTGCCTGAAAGAACATCCAGAGCGGCGGGTAAGGATAGAGATGGGCATTAAGGTATGGGTTTATGCCTGATAGAAGCATATTGGCGCTGTCATGGAAATTTTTTATGTCCGCCACTTCCAGACCGTTAAAGATAATTAAGCCCCTGATCAGAATCGATAAAATAATGCCCAGAATCAGGATTTTCATATAAGCCTTTGGGTAGTTTCCAAAGATTGCTGAAGCTGGATCCAGGGCAGGGAGCCGGAGTGGTAAAGGTCACGCATTTTTTCCAGAATTTTAATGTAAGTTCTGGTTTTATCTTCGGGCAGGGGATTTTGACCATCAATGATTCTGCCGGCAATGGCATTATAATTGGATGAAGCCTCGCCCAAAAAGTTGGTTTTGCGGAAATTGGCAATAAAAACAAGCTCGTTAAAGCGGGTATTTAAAAGGGTTTGATCATCAACGTTTATGATTTTTTCACCAATTCTTTTGGCAAAAAAAAGCAGCGAGTTTGTATTCAAGGCCTCGTATTTTATAAAACCCATTCCCTGTAATTCCTGCAAACTGATATCTCCGGCTGCGAGAACTTGAGATGGAAAGATAAACAGCTGGAAGAAAGAAATAAGTATAAAAATAACCTTTGTCATATGGATATATTATCATCTACAATGGGAAGTATGCGACAAAGGGGAATGATTCATCTGCTCCCGGTCTTTATTGTCTTGGCGGTTCTTTCGGCAGGGGCAATCTTCACGGTCAAAAATAATATTAGCCCAACTTTGTCACCGCCGGAGCCATCCTCCACACCAGTGCCCAGCCCTTCTGCCACTCCAACTGTAATACCCACAGCTACGCCGGTTCCTGTTACTCCTACTCCTCCGCCAACTGGCGGACCAAAACCTGAACCTCCGGCCCAGTCCGGGCCTCCGGGGGCCGGACTCACCTCCGTGAATGTGGCCACGGAAAAAGGCAATTTCAAGGCCAGTATTTTAATGATTGATTTAAACGGGGCCAAAATGGTGACTGACACAGGCAATGACGGGGATTGCGGCAATGACTGCACTACTTTACCCCTGAAAGATTATGTGGCCCGCAACAATGGCTTTGCCGGAGTCAACGGTTCCTACTTTTGTCCCGACGCTTACCCCGAGTGTTCGGGGAAAAAGAACTCCTTCGATTTTCCGGTTTATAATTCGCGCCTTTCGCACTGGAATAACCAGGGTAATTTATTTTGGGACAATCGCGCCATTGTCTATTTTGATGGAACCGGGGCGCATTATTTACAAAATGCCAAAGATTTCAATGGGAGTCTTTCCGCCGGAATTGTCAATTATCCCGGGCTTTTAAATGACGGCAACGTTCAGATTGATGATAACCAATCGGGTTTATCTGATAAACAAAAAGCCAAAGGGACAAAAGTGGGTTTGGGGGTAAGTTCCAATAGGAATATCATGGTGGTAATTGCCCAAAATATTAACATGCAGGAATTTGCCCATGTTTTTAAATCCCTGGGGGCCAAAGGGGCACTAAATTTAGATACCGGAGGCTCAACAGCCCTCTATTATAATGGCAGTTATATCTTCGGCCCCGGTAGAAATTTACCCAATGCTATAATTTTTAGCAGATAATAAGAAAGGTTAAGGGGCTATACCGGGTCATGGCAGAAAGCGGCCGAAATATGGGAACTTACCGGAGTTTGAAGTAGGCCAAAAAGAGACTTGCGCAAATCGAATTTTTCAAACATCTCAAAGCAAGATAAGTTTATTCCTTACAGCAGTCAATTACTTTTTGCACAACCGTGCCGAGTTTATCAAACAAGGAAGAAGACCCTTTCTTCTTTCCTTTTTCACTTAAAAAATTTACATCAGCATCATCCCTTTTAATTTTGTCAGTTTGTACCAGCTTTAAGTTGATGCCCCAAAAAAGGGAATAGAGGGAGTAGGCTTTTTTGAAAAGCTCACCGGCTTTACCTTTATTACCTTTGCCAAGTTCCTTGGTACCGACCTCCATCAGCCGCATTGATGAGGCCAAGAGGTGTTTGCTGATGCACCACACTTCTCCTTCATAATCTTTGATAATTTCCTTGAGCAAGTCCTTTCTCATCGACCGCACTTCGTTCAAAAGATCAAGGTAGGAAGATTTGCCGGTTTTTTGTGATGTAAAAAAGAGATGTTCTTCAATAGAGACTAAGTTCATGATGGCGATCGATAAATCTTCATCAGAAGAAAGATCAAGTTTTTTCTCTTTAGTCACTTCGTCAACTTTATTAAGTAAATTTTTAATACTCGCTTCGCGAAGCGGGTCGTTCTGTTTGCTCATTTGATTAAAAAGTAGAATAATCCACTGGTAATTATAAGTGAAGTTAAAGGAAAAACAACTTTCTGGTAGTAAAATAATTGTTTACCGCGAATTTCGCGTACTAATTTATCAGCCCTGACTGCCAGAAGGAATGTTAGTGAACCTGCAATAGTGCCAAAGACTAATTTATCAATCCCTAAAATGGTGTTGAATGGATGGCCGATGGTTTGGGTAAAGTAAAGGGGAGCGAGAACCAGAAGATACATGAGAATAGAAGTGAGAAGTGTGAGATGGGAGGTGAGAAGTGGAAGTTTTGAAGTGGGATGTTTTGAAAAATATTTTTTATTCAGCCAGTCGGACAGCCAAAACGATGAAGAAAGGATTATCCCGCCAATCCAAACACCGGAAATTGTATCATCAACCCCAAAGTATCTTGCCAAACCAAGACCTGCACCGACCGCCACAGTGCAGACAGGGCAGACAGCAGAAACGGAAGTGGGAAGTGAGAAGTGGGAAGTGAGAATAAAAGCCACGAATATTAAGGTCTTGACGATGAACGACCTGCCCGCAATGCCGGCGCAAGTGTTGCAGGCGTGTGAACGATGAACTATGAACCGTTTTATTATTTCAGTCCTTTCAAAAAATCAATAATCGGCGCATCCCCGGTCAGGCATTTTCCTTCAGGGGTCACCATCAGAGGTACTCCGAGCTCGTTTTGAGGAATTCCACAAGAGAGTGCCCGCTGCACCAGCAGGTTGGCATTTTCTTTATTTTTATAAACTTCTTTCCTGTTGATCTTGGCAGGAGCAGTTGCCTCCCAACCTTTGAAAAATTCTTCTACCTTGGCACAATGGGGACAACCATCGCCCCAGAAGAATTCATAGGTGCCTTTTTCCGGAAGAGGGGGCGGTGCGGCTGAAACGACGTTTTGTGAAGAGTCTGACTGGTTTCTGGAGCTTATAAAGATAAAACCACCCAAGAGGGCCAGGGACAAAACAATAATTAAAATCGGAAATTTGCGCATGTTTGACTATTCTACCACTTCTGTTACAATTGTCACAAGCTGCCCGGCAGGAGGTGAGCATTAAAAGATGAGCCGCAATGTTACAATTTTGGTAATAATCTTAGTAATTCTTTTGGTTGCAGGCTATTTACTCTGGCTCCGCGGTAGATTTCAGGCTACGACTGCTCCGCAGGCGCCGGTTGAGCAAATTATCAGTCCAACCGCAATTCCAACAGTGGTAAATCCTTCAGCTACCCCGATAGCCACTACCAGCGCTACACCTACAGGCAAACAGATTTCACCAACCCCGACGAAAACAGCTACTACTTCGGGAAGAACTGCAAGATGAGATGAAAAAATGTGAGAAATTAATCATTGTAGGCTCCGGTCCGATGGGGCTGACAGCAGCCATTTACGCTGCCCGGGGAGGGCTTGACCCTCTTGTAATAACTGGCAGTGAGCCGGGGGGAAAACCCGCGATTGCCACTGATATTGATGATTACCCGGGGTTTCCAGATGGAGTAAAGGGTCCCGAACTGGTTTCACTATTCCGTAAACAAGCAGACAGATTTAAAACTCAATTTTTAGAAGGGAAAGTCATTGATGTCGATTTCTCCAAAAAACCTTTTGAAATAAAAACTGAAAACGAAACACTGTTCTGTCAATCAGCCATTTTAGCAGTAGGATCTGCGCCCCTTTGGCTAAATGTTCCCGGAGAACAAAGCTTAATTGGCCGAGGAGTATCTGTTTGCTCCACTTGCGACGGCCCTTTTTTCAAAGGTAAATCTGTGGCAGTGGTAGGTGGAGGGGACTCTGCTATGAAAGAGGCCATTTACCTTGCCAAACTTGCTTCCGATGTGACTATTATCCATAGAAGAGATATATTTAGGGCGCAGGAAGCTTTGCGGGAGCAAGTTAAAAAATTAACCAATGTAAAGTCGTTGATGAACTCGGAAGTTATAGAAGTACTGGGTGAGGGGAAAGTCACCGGCCTTAAAATCAAGAACAACCAAAGTGGTCAAACAAGCCGAATTAGCCTGGACGGACTGTTTTTGGCTATCGGCTGGAAACCGGACACTGAATTTTTAAAAGGTAAAATTGAACTGACAGAAGATGGCCATATTGTACTCAAGGGTGAAAGTGAAACGTCAGTTCCGGGGGTATTTTCCGGAGGTGACGCGGCAGATAAAAAATACCGGCAGATTGTAACGGCCTGCGCTTTCGGCTGTAAAGCTGCCCTTGATGCTGAAAAATTCCTCGACAATCAGGTATAATGTTTTTATGGCAGATACTGCTCAAGAAAAAGTCCAGTTTACCCCGGGCAAAGATGCCGAAGAACATACTCAAAACCTACAGGGCAATGTGTCTCAAGCGCTGGGTGTACCTCAAGATAGTGTTGTCCCGCCTAAAACTTCCAACCCCCAAACTCCAATGGGCATTGATCTGGAAAATGTGGAGGAAGATATCCGTGCCTTCGTGCCCTGGTCAACACCCACTTCCCGCATAGCACGCTCAAAAGAGTTCCTGAAAAAGCTCCTTGCAAAGATTAAGAAGAAAAATCCCGGCAGGGAAATTAGGATTGAGGAGAAAAAGTAATGGAAGTAACAACCACATCATCCATCAATCTGTTGAATGTCCTGCTCATGGTAGCGCTCTCTTTTACGGTTTTGTCCGCCCTGTTTTTGGCAGCCCTTTTTTACAGCAGGTATTTTTTGGCCTGGCTACGCTCCCGGGATAGGGAGAAGGGGGCTCTTACTTCTGCCCTTTTGCAAGTGAGTGTACCCCGGGATAATGAAATCAAGATTGATGCCATGGAACAACTTTTGGGCGCGCTCTATTCTATCAGGAAAAACGCCGGCTTTTTGAAATTAAAACCACAGCCCACTATCTCTTTCGAGATTGTAGCCCTTCATGAGTCAATCCAGTTTTATGTAAGCTGCCATAAGTCTTTGCAGGATTTAATTGAAAAACAAATTCACGGGGCTTACCCGGATGCCAGTGTTAAGGTCTCGCCCGAATATAACATTTTCTCTGAAGGCGGGGAGAGTGCCTATGCTATGTATAAACTGCGCGCAGCCGACTATTACCCGATTAAAACTTACCGTGATTTGCCGACAGATCCCTTATCTGCCATAACTTCTGCCATGGCTAAAATGCAGCCCGGGGAAGGAGCAGTTATCCAGATGATTATCGCGCCTGCAGATAACGACTGGAAAAACTTTGGCAAAAAATGGCTTAAAAAAGAAAAAGACCCGGGCAAGCCGGACGGCCCGCCCAAAGCTCCTCCTGATGCCAAACAACTGGAGGCAGTGGAAGGAAAAATTGCCCGGCAGGGATTTAATATGGCCCTCCGCGTAGTTGTTTCGTCCACCTCCAAAGAGTCAGCCAAGGCCCACTTGTCTAATCTTAAGGCAAATTTGGAGCAGTTTAACGGCCCTTTCAATGGTTTTTCCGGAGCCAAAGTCAAAAGTGAAAAAGGCTTTATGGAGGATTTTGTCTTCCGCTATATGCCGATGTTTGGGTGGACTCCTGTTTTAACTGCTGATGAGCTGGCCTCAATTTTTCATCTGCCGAATAAATCAGTTACCACGCCCCATGTTGTCTGGCTGCCTGCGAGGAGTGCTCCTGCTTCGGAAAAAATTCCCACAGAGGGACTATATCTTGGTAAGTCGGTTTTCCGGGGGATTGAGCGTCCTGTTTATCTTTCTGAAGAAGATCGGGCCCGGCATATGTATATTATTGGCCGTACCGGTACTGGTAAATCAACCCTTCTTAAAACTTTAATGTTGCAGGACCTACTGGCAGGTAAAGGTTTTGCCTTCATTGACCCGCACGGTGATGCAGCGGAAGAACTTTTATCCCTGATCCCGCCGAATAGGGCCAAAGATGTGATTTATTTTGACCCGGGAGATACTGCCCGCCCGTTTGGCATGAATATGCTTGATGCCGGGACTGAGGATGAAAAGCATTTTGTAGTATCCAATATCATTGGACTCATGTATAAATTATTTGACCCCAACAAAACCGGCATCATCGGCCCCCGCTTTGAGCACGGTGTCCGCAATGCCATGCTGACTGTTATGTCTGTGCCGGGCAATACTTTTGTGGAAGTGATGAGAATTATGCAGGACCCGGAATTTGTCCGTGAGCTCTTACCCCATGTTACCGACCCGGTGGTGCGGCGTTACTGGACAGACCAGATTGCCCATACGTCGGATTTCCATAAGTCAGAAGTTTTGGACTACACAGTTTCCAAATTCGGCCGCTTTGTCACCAATAAAATGATGAGGAACATCATCGGCCAGTCATACTCCTCTTTTAATTTGCGGGAAATTATGGACAATAGGAAAATTTTAATTGTCAACTTATCAAAAGGGCGGATGGGGGAGGAGAACTCAAACTTTTTGGGGCTGGTTTTAGTGCCGAAAATTTTGGCTGCTGCTATGTCCCGTTCTAATATTCCGGAAGAACAAAGGCAGTCCTTTAACCTTTATGTTGATGAGTTTCAAAATTTTGCCACCGACACCTTTGCTACAATTCTTTCAGAAGCCCGGAAGTATAAATTGAATCTGACTGTGGCCAACCAATTTATCGGCCAGATGCCGGAAGATATTAAGAATGCCATTTTCGGCAATGTCGGAACCATTATCACTTACCGGGTTGGGGTGACTGATGCCAACTTCCTGCAACA
>CAYRCR010000012.1:18704-24380 GCA_964422835.1 uncultured Gammaproteobacteria bacterium | reverse complement strand
GCTAGCTTGCACTGAGCGAGTGCAAACGAGTCGAAGTGAGGGATACAACGCTTGAATGCTTGTCTTCCTGCGGAGAGGAAGACCTCAAGCGCAAGATTTAAGATGTAATTGCGTTGCTTCTCATGTGTCTCACTGGTAAGAGTTTACCAGAAACCGGGTTCACCTGTCAACTGATAGAATTTGGTAACTTTTGTTGACTATTCTATTAATTTCTTCCATAGCTTTTTTACCCGAGAAAATTGTTTTTTTAATCTTTTTGCCCTTTAGTCTTCTCATGGCAGAGATGGCAATCAAAGGCCAGGCAATGGTGGCATCATCCATCACTTCCGCAAAATTTAATCCCTCCTCCATCTGTTTATAGTCCATCTTCCCCCAGGAAACACCTTCCATATAAGTACAACCCGACAGATGGCCAAAATGAGGTGGATCAGGACAAATCCTGACTCCATAGGAATACATGCCCGGGGCACTCTCCCACCATGCTGCCTCCCCTCTTTTTTTCAGATCATGTCTTTGTCCAATTAAATCAAGACAAGGGCCAATCTGTTGGGCCCAATTTCTGGGTACTCCTCCCCCAATGGTAAAAATCCCCCACTTTTTTTGTTTGGCCATAAGCCTCGTAAAATGGTCCAAATCTTTCAGGCCGTCATGGACCAAAAGAGACTGGCCAGCTTTAAGTCTCAACAGCCTGTGTAAAAAGACATCAATTCCGCCGGCCTCACTATCTGTCATGGCCGGAGTATAAATTGGGACACCCTTAAGGTAGGCACTTTTTAAAATGGCCCGGCCTTTATAATGTTTGGCCAAATATTTGCCAATTTCTGACCAAAGTTCATATGAGGCAAAAGGAATTTTGGGATCTAAAGCCTCCAGGGCTTCAAAAACAATGCCTTCGATCTCATCTAAATTAACTTCCGGCTCAATCACATCATAAATCCTGTTGTAGCCTTTCTTTAACAGTTCCTGGTCGGGAACATTTCTGGGGGCTTGATAATGATGAAGCCCCGACCCTTCCACCAAGCCATGCGACATCAAGGCTCCGGTTGAAGTAATCGCATGGATCAAACCTTGATCGATCATGTCACAAATTAGAAGGCCCATTTTAGCGGCAGTCATGGCCCCGGAGAGTGTTAGCACCACAAAAGTATCTTTATCTTTGGCCATTTTAGTCAAAACTTCTGTCGCTTCCCCAATAGTCCTGGCCCCAAAAGCCGTCTGGCGCATTGCGGAAACTAAATCGTCAACAGTTTTGATTTTTGATGAATCAAGGGGCACAACGGGTTTTAAATGGTCGGATGCCCCGGTTCCCTTCCCTTCGCGGTGGTATTTGTAATGAAGAGTAATTTGGGCTTTGCCTGAATCGGAAGTTTTTGCCATGTTTTTATTTTACTGCTCATTTTTATTATAATTTTTACTACAAGTCAATAATCAATTTTTGCCCGCTAAAATATACCCCATTATTTTGTAGACTAATTTGGCTGCAGTGAAGGTACATGCATGAGGGCCCAGGTCCGGGGCCAACTCCACCACATCAAAACCCACAATTTCCCTCTCTTGGGCCACTTTTTTCAAGATGGTCAAAGCATCATACCAGCCGGGCCCTCCCGGTTCAGGAGTACCTGTGGCAGACATGATAGATGGATCAAAAAAATCCACGTCAAAAGTAATATAAACTTTATCCCCCAACCCTTCCAATATTTGATCGGTCAAATTAGACAAATTAGCCAAATTTGACAAATCGGAAGCATTATATTGTTTAATATTTTCTTTTTTGGCAAAGAGCATGTCCTCTTTGGACAGGCTCCGCAGTCCAACTTGGGTAATTTTTACCCCCATACCATGAATGCGCCTCATGGTAGTGGCACCGGAAAGTTTACTGCCTTCATACTCATCCCGGGTATCACTATGCGCATCAAATTGTAAAACAGAAAGTCCGGGATATTTTTCCATATAGGCCTTCACTACCCCAATGGAAACACTATGATCACCGCCCAGGGTACAGACAACTTTTTTCTTTTTTAAAAGCATTTTAGTGACACTGTAGAGTCTGTCTACCATATCGCGGGCTGCCCCCAGGGCCGGGATCACATCAGGCAAAGTGTGAATTCCCGCCTTGAAAGTTTCCTTGTTTATTTCATCATCATAAAGCTCAATATATTGGGAAGCGCTGATAATTGCGGGCGGCCCGTCCTTGCATCCCCCGCGATATGTAGCACTCACCTCATAAGTGGCAGACACCACCACAAACTTGGCTTTTTCAAAGTCAGTGTATTTTTCATCAATTAAAGCAAAGTTGAGCCTTGGGTAAAAAATATCCGGATCAAGTTTCATGCCAAGAATTTAACAATTCCTATAAGCCCTGTCAATATAGTATAATAACTTCATGACTGAAGAGACAGGGAGTGTTTCCGCCACATTAACTAAATTAACCGAAACTTCCAGACAAAACCAACCGGTTTGGCAAACTATTGATGCGCAAGTAGTTAAAAGCAAATTAACCCGGACTTCCCGTTTCTCTCCTGAATGCGAACTGACCATTGAAGGGGCAAAATACACTGTTGAAAAGGTTACTAATAATGAGAAAGGCGATATAGGCAGAATTTATCAACTTTTAGTAGCTAATTTTAAACCCGAAGAGGTGGAGCCGGAAGAGGTTTTAATAGAAAGGATTGACAGGAACCCTATTCCGGAAGTTGCGTACAAACATCAAGCCTTTGCCATTAAAAATGCACAGGGAGAGATGGTTACTGCCTTTGTGGGAGTCCATTTAGATCTAAGAGACGAACAAGGCCATCCAACCGGGGAAACCATGTTGGCAATCGGTTATGTTGCTACCAACGGCGACAAAAGGTTCAATGATCTAGCCCGGGAAATTTATAATTCAGCCCTAATTGATGCCGCCCTGGAAGCTGAAAGTTGGGGCAAAAAGCTAGTCTTGGCTGAAGGTGAATGTACCAATGACTCTGAACCTTTTTGGAACGCAGTTGATTTAAACAGAATTTACATTGAAACCGGCGAAAAAGATCTTACTGAAATTCCCTATAACCAACCCCCTCACGCATTTAATCCGGAGACGGGTGAGGTCCCAGAAGGCGCGGGGGCAGTACCAGAACATTTAATGGTTCAAACTTTTGGGCCAATTGCTTTGAGCAAGGAAAGACTTATTCAGTCAGTTAGTGTCTCTTACCGGGAACTCTACTTTAAATCAAGAAATAATTTTAGAAATGATGATGCCTACCAAAAACATGAGAGAGCTGTTCATCAAGAGGAAACCATGATCAAGGGTTTCCTAGACGCGCCTGGACAACTAATCTTCCTAGGTAGAGCAAACAGGAAAAAAGTTCAAGAAGAAGGCTTCACGGTTCATGGCCAAGAGGATGCTACTCTGTAATCCCAAAACCCTCAAGGCATTTTGTGTCTGTACAGTGCACGCCTTGTGAATTTATGTTAAAATATGGGCATGAAACAAATTGTAACCGATCCAAAAATTATGCTTGGGAAGCCCACTATTGCCGGGACGAGAATTACCGTAGAGTTAATTCTTAACTTAATAGAGCATGGCCAGACTATTCCGGAAATTATAACAGACTATAATTTGACGAAGGATCAGATCCTGGCGGCGGTCAACTATGCTAAGAAAACTCTGGATGAAGCCTATCCTCCATAAAGAGCCATTGCCCATGAAATTTTTATTAGACGAAAACATCGGTAAGGAAATATTGGAGTTTTTGGAACAGTTAGGCCATTCTGCTTCACGCATCAGAGTAATTCAGCCAGGACTCACAGATTCCCAAGTATTAAACCTCGCCGTTTCTCAAAACTCAATTCTTATTACTTCAGACAAGGACTTTGGAGAATTAATATTTAAGTATGGTCAACTGTCTTCCGGTGTAATTCTTCTAAGGCTCAAAGACGAGACTTCCAAAAATAAAATCAAAGCATTAAAGAAAGTTTTAACGGGACGTAAACAAATTAAGGGTTTTACTGTCGTCATAGAAAGAGCTGGAGAATTTATAGTTAGAAGGAGAGTTAACCCAGTTCAAGAAGACTGACTGAGGCAACACCTAAAACCAAACCAATAATTTGTGGGAAAGATAGGCTTTCTTTAAAAACCAGCCAGCTGATAATTGATAATGTCACTACATTAAAAATTACAATTACCATTGAAGCCACGGCAATGTTTTTATACTTAAAACTTTGGGCCAAGAACATCAAACCCACCAGATATATGGCCAAACCCATTATGTAAAGGTAAGTTTTAGAAGAAACTACCCATTCTTTCATGACAATATCCCCTATTGTTAATACAACCCCACCCAGGAAAAGAATAACGAGAGGTAATAGTTGCATAAAGCCAGCTTAGGAATTTTGAGGGGTTCTGTCAATATTTCATTTTAGAATTTGGATCTTTAACCCATTTTCTTTTTTCATCATTCCACTGAAATCCTAGATCCATCATTATCAAATCCACAAATCCCCCGCTTTTGAGAACACTTATAAATAGAGCCGGACTGTAAATTTCGTCAGTCTCGGCCAATCTGGCTATGGCATCGGCAGTTTTTAAGGTTTTACCGACCCCTTGATCTGGATTATTCCCAGCTATCAGCATTCTATATTTTTCCAGACTCAGGTGAACTAATAAAGGACAAAAGCCAAACTCAACTTTAGCTTTTCGCATGCAAGAATCTTGGCTAGCTGCTAAACCGTATAGGACATGCGGTGGCGTAGGGATCTCGCTTCCCAAGCGATTCGCCTCGGTTGTAGAAATCTCCAAAATTTGCTTAACAGCATCCGACATAGGCAAGCTGGTTGCATTCTCATTTGACATATTGGTATTGAAATACATTATTGGAAAATGTTTGTCAATACTTAAATTATTTTTGGGAAGATTTTTCCGGGGTTTGAGAAGATTGAGTGGAGTTTTCTCTGAAATTGGGGTAACGACGGGTAAGATCAGTATGTTTTAACCTGATTGGGTCGATTTTGTGTAATCCGACAGCCTGATCTTTCATCGTCACTTCAGAAGATTGATTATCAGTCATCACCTTCCAAAACCATGTAATAGCCTGGCACAACGGCCTCAAGACTCCCCCGGAACTTTTTCGTTCCGGTTCTGCATGTTGAAAAACTGATTCTCCGACCCCTCCCCATTCAGTCATAATTTCTCCTATCTTATCACATCTTGCCAATATGGGCAACCATTTCTATGAGTCTGTTCGAGTACCCCCACTCATTATCATACCAGGCAAAAATTTTGATTAGGTCCCCATCAACTACCTGGGTTAAGGGTAAATCAACAATGGCCGATTCCGGTCTTTTGATAATGTCAGTTGAAACCAGATTATCATCAGACCAGGCCACTATCCCCTTCCATTTTTCTTCTGAACAGACTTGTTTAAATGTCTCATTTATTTCTTCCACCGTTGTTTTTTTATTTAAAAGGCAGGTAATGTCCGAGATTGAACCTACGATAACAGGGACGCGAAGCGCCCGCCCGTCAAATTTACCTTTCAGTTCAGGAATAACTTCCGTGACGGAAACGGCCGCGCCTGTAGTGGTGGGAATAATATTGGTGTAAGCGGCCCGGGCCCGGCGGAGGTCCACTGATTTTCCCCCCGGTGGCGGACCGTCAACCAAATTTTGCTCGGCAGTGACGGCATGCGCCGTAGTCATCAC
>CAYRCR010000012.1:0-18694 GCA_964422835.1 uncultured Gammaproteobacteria bacterium | reverse complement strand
GGCTTTTTGCACACCAAATTTTTCCGAGAGAATAGACATGATGGGTGCAATGCAGTTGGTGGTGCAGGAAGCGTTACTGATAATCTCCTCACCCTGATATTTATTGTGGTTTACCCCCATCAGATAGGTCTGTACCACGCTAGACACCTCGGGGGTGGGCTTTCTCGTCCCGAGCGTAGTCGAGGGAGACTCCCCCGAGGTGGAGGATTTGGCAGGAGCCGTTACCACCACTTTTTTAGCCCCGGCCAAAATATGCTGGTGTAAGTCTTCATATTTCGAAAACCTGCCCGTGGCTTCAATAACTACATCTACCCCCAAATCCTTCCACGGTAAATTGGCAGGGATCTTTTCTGATAATATTTGATACTTTTTGTTATCTATTATAATATTTTGACCGGAGGAAAATACTTCCTTTTCCCATCTGCCAAAAGCGCTATCATGTTGCAGAAGATGGGCTAAAACATCCGCAGGGGTTAGATCATTGACGGCTACAATTTCCAATTCATCAGGAAAGCGTTCTAAAGCTACCTTAAAGGCAGCCCTCCCTATTCTTCCAAAACCATTCACGGCAACTTTTAGCATGGCAGTAATTTAATAGTAAACAAAGGAAGGAAATTATTCAATTATTTTACCGTACAAGTCTTCCCCATATTCCGCCAGACACAATTTAAATCAGTGTATTCAACTCTACCGTTACCATTTACATCAGCAGCCACACAGCGGTCCGCTGCACTCCTGCCAAAACATCTGATCACCGCCATGATATCAGCAAATGATACTTTGCCGCTCTTTGTAACATTAGCCTGGCAGGGGGTGCAGGCAATAGGCGTAGGTCTTGGGATGGGAGTTGGAATGGGAGTCGGTTTAGGGCTGGAGGTTGGGCCAAAAATCGGGTTGACTGTTAAACTAAACATCGCATCTGCCATGCGCATGCCGGTAGTTTTATTTTTAACCACCACGTAAATTCTGGCCGATCCTCTGGGCATAAAGGTAGTGATATTGGCATGGCCAAACGGGCAGGGAGACAAAACTCCTTCAACACAAAAAGCATACGGATTAACCTTGGCCAGCCTTGGGTCGTCTATACTCCATTCATAGCTGAAATTATCCTGACGGGCAACCGGCTTTTTGGTGGCTTTATCTTTCAGGACAACATAGATATCATTAATTATTTTGGTATCGCTGGGAGGAATCCTGACATTGTGAGTTGACTGGTCCAAAAAGTAAGCACTCGGGGCATGGGTAGGAAAAGGAGTCTTGTCCGGCCGGGAAACAGGCTGGGTAATAGGAGGGGGTTTGGTTGGTCCGGCAGACGGCGGAGGTGTGACAGGCTTGGAAATAGAAGACGCTCTGGGAAAAAGACCGGTTTTTTGTCCTGCCAAATATACGGAAGCTACAAGCCCTATTGCCAACACACCTACTGTTACGACCTGGGTAAAACCCTTTTCTTTCATACAATCTAATATTTACACTGCTTTCCTCCCCTGTCAAGACTTACTTTCCCTATCAACTCCGACTAAATCGGGGTCAATAATTCCTGCCAAAAGCCAAAAATATATCAAGTGGATAATAGACTGGTTTTGAAATTGCACCCAAATTAAATATAAAATTAACGAGGCAAAAATTGGCCAGGATTTAACTTTTTTTAACATTAACCCCACTACTCCCAACCACCCTAATAGCCCTAACACTCCCGAGAACACCAGCAAATCTAGAACATAGTTATGCGACCGGTCTATCCCTAAATCTTTTAATCTAATCAAAACTGATGACTGTTTTAGATTCTCTTCAAAAAAAGCATGATAATTTACCGCGAAATACTTTTGCCAGGCCGGGTAAATATTTTCCAGGCCATATCCCAAAATAGGTCTTTCTTTAATAGTCTCCCAGACAATCGGCCAGATATAATACCTTTTTTCAACCGCCCCGTCAGCCGGAGCGAACTGGTCAAAACGGGTAAATTGCGGCAGGGTAAACTCCTGCCAGATAAGCCCCGAAGGGGTATCTCCTGATAAATATAGAAATCCCCCTAAAATTACCGCGCAGAGGATCCCCCCTCCCCAAAAAAACAGCTTATTTTTTAACTTTCCCAAAAAAAACAAAACCAGAAGGACTAGCATTAACACAATTGCAATCCGCGACCCGGAAATTAAAATCCCCACTCCTGCCCCCAACATCCCTAATTCTCCCCACCGTCCTAACCTTCCCAAAAAAGGCATCCCCAATAGTAAAAATCCTGCATAAAAATTAGGCTGGCCAAAAGTGGAAACTACCCGTCCGGAGTAAGTTGGGATATTTTGATGGAAAAAATTTAAAAGGACATAATCGCCAGTGGCAAAAAATGACACAATTAAGGAAGATAAAAGCAGGGTTTTTGCCCAAATCTCTTCTTTGATACCGGAGGCTGATACCAGCAAAAAGAATAAAAAAAGGAAAGCGTATAAGATGAACCCCTGATAATAAGGCTCTACTCCCAAAAGCGAATCCTTGGGGCTAATTCCCAGGATTGAACTTACCCCCAATATCCCTAAAAACCCCAATCCTCCCAACTTCAACGGCGTCCACTTAATTTTAGGTTTATCTTTGAGCCAGAGAACTCCTGCCAAAGTCATGCCCAAAAAGAAAAACAACACCTTGCTTTGCTCGTAGCCTAAGCCAAACCACGGCCCAACTAAGGGCACCAGAAATAGCATTGCCAGAAGCAGTATTTTTACCAATTTTAACTTTAAACTTTGCACTTTGAACTTTTAATTTACAGCAGGGCTTCTATAGTTGGTAGTGTTCCTCTTATCAAAAATTCCAGCATCGCCCCACCACCGGTTGATATGAACCCGAACTTCCCCAACAACCCTAACTTCCCTAAATAGGAAATCGTATCTCCTCCCCCAATAATACTTTCAGCACCGGATGAAATTATCAAATTGGCAATTTCATGTGTCCTGAAATTTTTGGGTTCTTCCACTTTCCCTAAGGGCCCATTCCAAACAATCATTTTAGCCTTTTTAATAATTGGCCCCCACTTTTCTACGGTTTCAGGGGTAATATCAGTTTTTTCTGCATTTAGTGACGCAAGAGTTATATTTTCCGATAAAGGAGCGCTGGGGTTGTTAGGGGTGGCGGGCGCGGGGGCCCCCCGACGAGTGCCCGCAGCGTCAAGCGAGGACATCGGGCGGGGGTAAAGCCCGACAGGACCCCGATTTGCGTCAGATCCTCGAGTCGCAAGCTCTTCCACTATTTTCCCTCCCACCAAAACATAATCTGCGATCTTTGAAAGCGCGAGAACTGCCGGCAATTTATCCTCCGCCTTCACCCCCCCAATTATGGCTACCAGACCGGGTCTGGGAGCCTGGCGGACTTTAGTTAATTTTTCCACTTCCCGGGCAAAATGTAATCCGGCGAATGCCGGAAGAAGAGTTGGTAAAATGGTAGTTGAGGCAGCCGGATGATGCGCGGCAAAAGCCTCATTGATATATACTTCCCCCAATCCAGCCAGTTCTTTGGCATATTCCGGATCGCATTTATTTTCACCCTCTTCAAATCTCAAGTTTTCCAGGAGTTTTAGCTTTCCACTCATCAAGTGGGAACTCAAACCTTGTTTTTCCAGCCAGTCATAAATCGGAGCGACTGACAACTCCTCCACCTTTTTCCCTTTGGGCCTGCCAATATGCCCCATGGCAATCACCTCGGAAGCATGCTCAAGACAAAGTCTGAGGGTGGGAAGGGCCGCCTTTAATCTGAAGTCTTCATCAACTTTTCCATTTTCAATCGGGACATCCAAATCCAGGCGGAGTAAAACTTTCTTGCCAGCGATAAATTCCCGGGAAACAACCTGCATGACTTCATACTAACACAACAGGAGAAATTTTTAGGAGTTGGAAAGGCGGATGCTGGTTTCCTCTTTTTGGGCAAATTTATGCAGAGTAAAAACAGCTATACCGAAAAGTATGGATAAAAAGGTTGAGGCAAAGCCGGCAACAGATGAGTCCCCTTTAAACGTCAAGTCCCCCAAAACACCCCCCAAGAGGGCTGCCAGAACAGAGAGGGTTAGAGAGCCTAAAAACTTCCCGCCGGGCAATTCTTCTTCATAACTGGTGGAGATCAGGCCGATTGAAAGTCCCAATACCACCCAAATCATCATGTCCGTCTGCATGTTAGGGGGTATGATAAAGTTTTTCTTTAAGAGAGGGATAATAACAATGTAAAAGATATGCAAGACAAGTATATCAGACTATGGTAAAATTATTTCTGCTTGGGCGCATGGCTCAGTGGTAAGCAAAGCTTGCCCGTCCGCCTTTGGCGGAGGGTAGAGCGCTAATAGTTACAAAAATGGGCAGTTAGTTCAGCGGTAGAACGCTTCACTGATAATGAAGAAGTGAATGGTTCAACTCCATTACTGCCCACCCTTTCTTGATCCGGTACCCAAGTAGTCCAAGGGGTCGGTCTGCAAAACCGATATTCGCGGGTGCGAATCCCGCCCGGATCTCACAGGACAAAACAGGCAATTCATCTCTATTAAAACAGTTTCTCTGTTTTAAAGGTGGGGAAAAGAAGAGATTTAAGGCTAACTCCGCCTTTTTCTGCTATAGAGATCGCTTCCAGTACCACTTTAACTCCTTGAAGGTTTATCCCCTTTTCCTGAGTTAAAAACTTAATAAACTGCAAATCCTCCAAATCTTTTTCTGAAAACATTCTTCTTTGTGTATTAGTCCTGTAAGGCGTAAAAAGTTTCGTTTTTTCATAAAGCATTATTGTTCTGGGGTGGATATTCAAAAGCCTCGCTGCTATTGAGATAGTTAATATTGGTTCTCCCATGCTCATGATAGATTTTGTGTTACATAACAAATATAAAAGTTTATATTATTATTGTCAAGTGATTTAAAAAACTTGATTTTGATTACATATTTAAATATCATAAAATCAGTTCAGCATTCTGCAAGTTAACTATAAATATTTCTTCAATTTTATTTATAATAAATACAACATATTTTATACTTAACTTATATAAAGTATATTACACTAATAAATTCATAGGTAAACTAACCTATATTCATAAATAAAATTACTATAGCAGGTTAAATTATAGTCAATTATTTTTTATAGAAAATCGGAAGCTTTAAAAAACCTATTGATTAGCCTATTTCAACAACCTATTAAAGAGTATATTTATTGTTCAATACATTTTTGAGTCCCGGAAAGTATTTTAAAATTTGCCGGTCTTTTCTATAATGTGAAAAGCTTATAAGATAAAAATGCCCAAAATATGTGTTTTTTAATAAAAAAATTGCTTTTATTATTCGTTTTCAAGCTCAACTTGGGAATTTACTCTCATCTATGCATTGGCTAGCCACCTATGCATCAGTTAACCAACCAGGTTGCTGATATTTGTTCCGAACAGGTTATGCCAGTATGAAAACGTTAATATCTGGACTATGCCCTTTTTTTGCATTAAAGTGGCATTCAGAGCTTCACTTAAGGGTATTTGTTTATCTTTGTTAGCTCGGAGTATCCTGTGGGCGGTAATCAAATCTGCTTTTTGAGGAAATAATATCTCGATGCCTGTTTGAAGTATAACTTGAAGGAATTCTAAAGCGACCGTAGTGCCAATATCTCGATGAAGTACAGCATAAGAGTCTGTCACTACTTGCAAGCTGGTATAGAGGCTGAAACCTATGCTTGCCAAATCCTCTATCGCTTTTGAAGCTTTTAGGTGATTAAGAGAGCCCCTATCAATGAACGCTGTAAAAATTGAAGAATCTATAAATATTTTCCTGCTTGTTGTAGCCATATTTTAATTGCCTATCTTTGTATGCCTAACCCAATTGCCTTAAGTCTAAAAAGCGGGTCACTGAAAGAAAAGTTAGCCTCAGCTGATAGGGGATGCTCTTTTTGGCTCCTGGGCCGGGGAACAAAGCTTTGAGTAAACTCTCTTAAATCCGGCAGGGCAATACGTATGCTTCCTCCTGCACGGAAAGCTTTCAATTTGCCTTCCTTGATGTGTCTCCTGACTGTGAGGGGGTGAACTTTTAAAGTTATAGCTGCCTGATTAACTGTGTAAAATTCTTCCATATCAGAGAATGAAAATATTAACAATTATATACAATTTTATATATTATTTAACACACTTTGTCAACAGTTGACAACTATATAATAAATAGAGAAACTGATTATGCAGACGGAGAAGTGGAAAAGGTTTACCTAAGCAGAGGATAAGCAATACATAGGAAAATATGGGTGCCAGTCTGCCAAAACATAAAAAGTTAATCCCAATCTCCGAAGCTACCAAAATCCTCGGTGTTTCCATTGACACAGTCAGAAGGTGGGATAAATCGGGCGTTTTACATTCGGAGAGGCCGGACGGGAAAAACCGTTATTTTTCTTTAGACGAACTTGAAAAATATAAACTTTCTCAACCTTTGTCCATTTCAGAAGCAGCCATAATGCTCAACATCTCCCCTACCACTTTGCGCAGGTTGGAAGAGAGAGGCTTATTCAAACCAGGGAGAAATAGCGCGGGAGAACGGGTTTACGATAAACAGTCGCTAAAAAACTTTTTAAATAGCGATTATTTCTTGAGAAAAAAACCAATTGAGAAGAAAATTATTGAGCCTTCCCGGGAAGAAGTTAAAAACACCCCTAAGGAAAGCATACGAATAAACTTGAAGCCTTTTCAAAGAACACCTGAACTTCTGGCAGCAACAGTAATGTTCTTCTTACTGGTAGCAATCGGGGTAACAAATATCCAGGCTCCGGCAGTTAAAAGCCCTTTATCTTTCCTGTTCTCTAACAAAGTGCCTGCTCCGGCAGTGCTTTCCCAAACCATAGAAGCAGTCCCCGAAGCAACAGCCGAAGCAGAACTTAACCCTTCTCCGGTTGCCAGTGCCGGGGCAGTGCTTGACGCATTCCCCACTGCTACTCCTATTGCTACTGCTGAAGCTGATCTTAGTGATATTGAAACCACGCCTATGGAAATTGTGACAGTCATATTTGAGGATAAATCTTCAGTAGCCAATATCCGCCAAAAGCCTTCCACAACTTCCCGTATCATCGGCCAGGCCCCAAATGGCAGCAGCTACGAATTAATTTCCAAAACCACAGACTGGTATGAAGTCAAACTGGTAAATGAATTAACCGGTTTTATTTCAGCCAAATATATTTGGAAAGAAGAGGGAGATAACTAATGCGTAAGACTTTATTATTTTTCTGTTTTATAACTGCCACTTTAATGGTGTTTGGGATGTTCATCAGCGCGACATCCTACATTCAACTGGTTGTTGCTGTTGTTACCTATCCCCTGCTGGTATATTTTGCCTTTGTAATTTTCCCCCGTAAAAATTTCAGCCATATCTCACCTGCTGCTACAGTGGCCGTCCACCTGCCGCTGACAGAGGAGAAAACCGAGTCAGAGAGGGTGGAAGGTATCGGCATTGCCGATATTGACAAACGGGTATTCCTGAAGTTGATCGGAGCTGCGGGGCTTTCCCTTTTTCTTTTCTCGATTATCAACAGAAAAGCCGAAGGTTTGCTTTTCCGGGGCGTCCAATCACCTGCGCTATCCGGTAAACTGGCTTTGGAAGATCTTGACGGCAGGAAAATTAGCCCGGCTCAAAATCAGCCTACTGATGGATATAGGATTTCCGAAGTCGACGACAATACAACCGGGTTCTTTGGATTTATTAATGCTGCCGGTGCCTGGTATGTAATGAAACAAGACCCGGAAACAGGTGCTTTCCGTTATGCCAGGGGAAACTCCGACTTTCCCGGAAACTGGGCTAACCGGGGGAAGCTCAACTATGACTACTTTAATAACGTTTTCAGTAAAAACTCATAATACGGGGGTATTTACATTTCTGACAGGTTTTGTTATTCTGGGCGCGACACAGCCACGAACGATCACAGATTATGAAAAGCGGCATCGCCATTGTCTTGCCATCCTCCAGAGAAAACCTATATAAAAATGTTTTTTTGCCAAAATGGAAGGGTTTATTTGAAAAGCATGAGGCATTTGTTCTTACTATCAGGGACGGTGAAGACCCCAAAAAGACAACTCTTCAGATAAACAACAAGGAGAGGGTAAGTATTGGGAATATCCTTGGGAAAAATAGTGATCTGGTTTGCAACAGATACGCAGGGGTTCGAAGTTTAGGTATAGCATATGTTGGACTAAACATGCCGGAAATAGAATATATAGTTTGTCTGGATGACGATGTCTCCCCCGTCGGAGATCCGATACAAGATCACATCGACGCTTTAAGTATGAGAACACCAATAAGCTGGATGCCGATTGGAAACGCTTATACCCGAGGTTTTCCTTATGATGTTAGGCAAGAGGCAGAAGTGGTACTATCACATGGAGTTTGGGAAGGTATCGTTGATTTTGATGCCCCCACTCAATTGGTAAACGGAAGCAAAGAAATGGAATTTTACAAAATGACAATTCCCAAAGGGGTTCTTGCCCCAATCTCATATATGAATACTGCCTTTAAAAGAAAACTAATCCCTTATATTTTTATGTGTCCCCAAATAAGAGGAGAATTGGAAAGGTGTGACGATATTTGGTGCAGTATTGAGGCGAAAAGGGTAATAGACAGGAAAGGCTGGGCAATGGTGACCGGATATTCCAGGGTACTTCATGAACGGGCTTCTGATGTTTTTTCCAGTCTTGTAAAAGAAAGTAAGTTTATTCAATTGAACGAAGGATATTGGAAGGGTGAACAAAAAGATCCTTATTTTAAAATGTATCACGAAAGGAGAAAAAGATGGGAAAATCTGGCGTGGCGATAATCGGCTTTGGCTGGGTCGGAAAATCAATGAAACAGCTGTTTCCCGATGCCCTTGTTTATGATCCTAATCTACCGGATTCGGTTACCAAGAAGGAGGTCAACCGGGTAGGAATAGCTTTTGTTTGTGTTCCGACCCTCGTCATAAAGGAAAGAAAACTGGACATTTCAATAGTTGAAAAAAGTGTAAAATGGTGCAAATGCCCCTTACTCGTTATTAGATCAACTGTTAACCCCGGAACTTGCGACTATTTGATCAAAAAGTATAAAAAGAGGATAGTATTTCAGCCAGAATATCTGGGAGAGAGCCCGGCTCACCCGATGCTCGACCAATCGAGCCGTCAGTTTATGATTGTCGGCGGTAAATCCAGAGACAGACATGAGCTACTCGAGCTTTACTTTAGGAATGTCTATAACGCCAATGTCTCCGTACGACAGGTTACTAACCTGGAGGCAGAAATAATTAAATTGTCCGAGAACCGGGCAATTGCCTGGAAAATAGCACAGATACAAGAGTTGATAGATACCTGTAAGAAAGCCAGCATCGACTATTATAATATCAGAGATGCTGTTTATGGCGACGATTTCCGCTTTAATCTCTGGTGGACAGCAGATCACGGCGACAAAAAGGGATTCAATTCGAAATGTCTTCCCAAGGATGTCTATGCCTGGTGCGCCTGGGCGGAATCCGTAGGGTACAACCCCGTAATTACCCGGGCTATTCTTAAGAAAAATAAAGATTGGATAAATAAAAATCCTCAAGATAAAGGAAAGTGAATTTTTGAGTATGCTCATATGCTCTTGTTGATATATTAAGTGATATCTTGATAGCAAAAATTATAGTTAATAATGGTGATTTCCTTTTTCTAGATTTGACTTTTCTATCAAATTAATATAAAATACCACCGTTAATATAAATAAAACATGAAAATTGAACGGTTTGTGCCTGTTTGTCTTCTCAAACATTTTCCTATTAAAGCTAACTCTTTACCCTTATATGTTAGACTTCTTTGGGAAAAAGAAGCCGGCATAGTTGAAGTAGAAGCAGCTGTTCGCCATATGTATGTGTACGATCCGCAAGACAAACCTTCTCCCAATAACATACATGAAGCTGTTGGGATTATAGCGAAATTTACTGCCAGATCCAAAAGAGGTATACCTTTACGGTATTACGAGGGATATAACATAAGAAAAAGAGGGGCAGATAAAAATACTCCTTCTTTCTCGGACGTAGAACACTTAGATGATCCGGAAGGTGAAGATGCTCAATTAAGAACAATACTAACAATACAAAATAGGTTAGATTTTATTAAAGAAAGACTATTTGTTGAAGCCTTTATTATCCATAATGGAAAAAGGTACACTGATGATGAAATTGACCTGCTGAAAAAACAGGTACTGGTAAAGAAAATTACACCCTGGCACCCAATTGCGTACTAAAACCGATCCCGGGTATTTTTTAATCGCTTTTTTTACTACTTGAAACCAAAACTGTAAATAGTGTATTCTCTCGATGATGTCAGATATAACTTTAAGTGTAGTTATCCCCAGTTTTAAAGACCCCTTGCTCATTAAAACCATCGATTCCCTCCTGGAAAGTTCCGAGTTGGACGACCGCTTGGAAATAATCGCGGTATTGGACGGTTATTGGCCGGATTTTGAATTAAGAAACGACCCCAGAGTCAGATATATCCATTTAGGTAAAAACGGAGGCATGAGAGACGCAATAAATGCAGGAGTCGCCATATCAAGAGGAGAATTTATCATGCGCTCTGATGAACATTGTATGTTTGCCAGAGGTTTTGACTTAATTATGACAGGCTCTTGTGAACCTAACTGGATAATGACGGCCCGCAGGTACGCTCTTGACCCTGTAGAGTGGGAGCTCATGGATCTACCTTATGTTGACTATGAGAAACTCGTTATTCAGACTGCCAAAGATACCAGAAAATTTACAGGACTACCCTGGCCGGAAAGACAGGAAGAAAGAAAAGACGTTATGATAGATGAAACAATGGCTATGCAGGGTTCATGTTGGATAATGCCCCGCAAATGGTGGGATGAAGTGATTGGCGAACTTCAAACTGAAGGGTACGGGCCAATGTATCAGGACTCCCATGAAATGGTGTTTAAAACCTGGAAGAGGGGGGGGAAATTAATGGTTAATAAAAATACCTGGTTTGCCCATAAACACGTCAGTTTCCCCCGCACCCATAGTTATGGGAATACCGACTTCTATCCTAACTTAAAATATGCCCATGATTTATGGCGGCCATATTATGAGGAGATAAAAAGGAAATGGAAACTTTAAGCATTATCATCCCCTGCTATAACGACAAAGATATACAAAAAACAGTTGACGACATTCGTGCTAAAGCAAAGGGCAACATTGAAATAATTGTAGTACTTGATGGAATTCATCAGGAAGTTAAAAACGCCATAGTTTTGGAAAATACGAAACAGCTTGGGATGAGGGCGAGTATTAACAAAGGTGTGCAGTATTCAAAAGGTAAATGGTTAATGAAATGTGATGCTCATTGTGTTTTTGGTGAGGGTTTTGATGTAAAAGTGCTTGCCGATATAAAAGAAGATTGGATAGTCATCCCAAGGCGGTACAAACTGGATACCGATAAGTGGGAGGTGATGGATGAACCTCCGGTAGACTATATGAAACTCTTTGCCAGTGAGGATAAAATTGGCGGAGTAGAATGGAAAAGGCCCGAAAGAGAAAGTATCTTAATGGATGAAACAATGGTTTTTCAGGGTTCATGTTGGTTTATGTCGCGATCATACTGGGACCGGCTGGGAGGACTACAGGAAGAAGGATATGGCACATTTACCCAGGAGCCTATTGAGCTGGCTTTAAAAACCTGGCTGGGCGGGGGTAAAGTTATGGTTAATAAAAAGACATGGTATGCCCATAAACATAGAAGGTTTGGCAGGACCATTGCAGGACTCACAAGCTCACAGGAGGTTAAAGACGGGAATGCCTATTCAAAAGATTTCTGGCTTAATAACCGCTGGGATAAGAGGATACACGACCTAGATTGGTTGCCTAAAAGATTTAATACCAAATTATGATTTCATTCTTTGCGAAAAGTGCATTCTTAAGAGAGGATAAAACAACTGGGGTTTTCGTAACTCGAGTTTCTTCGCGTATAAGGGGTGAGGAGATATCTGAATATCTAGGGGCAAAATATAATCCTGAAGAAAGAGATGGTTTGTGCATTTACCTTAAACCAAGGGGTCTGGATAATCTGAAGGATGGAGACTATGTTGATATTCTAGACGAAATAAGTCTTATACCTAAATTAAAGGAACACCCTGGGCTAAAGGTGATTGCAATGTCTCAAGCGCAATATGAATATTTAAAAGAGAACCTTAAAAATGAAATCTTCCTGATTCATCATCACCATATAAACTTTGAGAGATTCAAAAGAACAAGAAATAAAAATCTTGTCGGCGGTGCTATCGGTCATTCTAAATACGCTCACGATTTATATGAGACGATTAAAGATGCCCTATCTGGAAGTGAAATTGATTTTGTCAGTATTCTTGCTTATCAGACTAGGCAGGATATGCTCGATTTTTTCAAGAAGATAGACTTTCTGGTTGCCTGGAACATTGATGAATATAAGGACTATCCACACAGTCATCCGACAAAGATAATTAATGCCGCCTCCTTCGGCATCCCTACACTGACCCAACCGATAACAGGATATAAAGAGTTTGAGGAATTTTATATACCGATAAAAAATATGGATTCTCTAGTCGAAGAAGCGGAGAAACTTAAAGATGTTAATTATTATAATCAGTGGTCAGAGAGAGTTTTTAATGAAGCAGAGAAATATCATATAAGCAAGATAGCCGAGTTATATAAACAGCTAAAATGATAAATAGCGTATTCGAAAACATATTTAAGAATCGTTCTTGGAGGGGACGTGAGTCAATCTCTGGGAGGGGCTCAGACTCAGACCAGACTAAGTATATAGTCAAAAGGGTTCCAGCTCTATTTAAAAAGATGAGTATTTCAACAGTGCTGGATATTCCCTGTGGAGATTTTAATTGGATGAAAAATGTTGATTTAAATGGAATTAAGTATATTGGTGCCGATATTATAGAAAAACTCATTAAAAACAACAAAGATAAATATGGGAAAGACAATATTTCATTCCAGTATATAGATATAACCGAAGACTCACTACCACAGGTAGATTTAGTCCTTATGCGAGACTTCCTGGTACATCTATCTTATGAGGATATTTTCAAGACATTGAACAATATCTATAGGAGTGGGGCTAAGTACCTTTTGACAACATCATTTACCAATAGAAAAGAGAACAAAGACATTATTACCGGAGGATGGCAGCCACTCAATCTGCGAATTGCACCATTCTTTTTCCCGAAACCGATTAAGATAATAAACGAAAAATGCACACAGGGGAGGTTATCCTATACAGATAAGTCACTTGCGCTTTGGGAAATAGCTGAACTATATGAAAACCTTTTATAACGATATAACAATAATCTTTTTGACCCTAAATAAGGTCCCAAAGAAGTGGGTGCCATACCACAGGGAGATGTTGGAAAAAGCTGCCGATGGCGCGCCTATCATCTCCGTCAGTAGAGAGCCTATGGACTTTGGAACAAATATCATCCAAACCGAACCGGCAAGTGCAGTCAATATATACTGGCAGACACTAAAAGCGGCTAAGATTGCGACTACACCATATATTGCCATAGCCGAAGATGACACTCTATATCCAAGAGAACATTATCACGGTTTTAGACCCTCTCTTGATACTTTTGCCTACAACAAAACGCGCTGGGGATTAAATACCTGGGGATTGCCGATATATTACCACGCACAGCGGGCGAGTCACATGACCCTAATTGCCCCGCGGAAATTAGCGGTTGAAGCACTTGAAGAAAGATTTAATAAATACCCTATTGATAATGCCGGCGGAAAGAATGCCGGGGGTGAATTAGGAAAGCAGTGGATGGAGGAGCGGTTGGGAGTGACTTTACGAAAAAGTGTAGAATTTTATACCAGCGACCCGGTTATGTACTTCCAGCATATTGAGAGTATCGACCCCCTAAATGTAAACCGTAAAAAGCGGATGTCCAGAATACGAGCCCTGGAGATACCGTACTGGGGCCGTTCAGAAGACATGATTAAGAAATTTGTATGAAGAACTTAATGATTTACGTACATCCATCGAAAGGGTTTACCGAAGAGTATGCCGGTTTAGTTAAGGTGCAGATAGATGATGCTGTACGGAGGTGGAAAAAGGAAAATATAATACTGGCGGTTAACTTCCCCTATTCTTATAACGGGATTGATTCAATCGTGGTGCCTGATGATTTATTCTGTGGGCACCACAAGAAAGCCAGCAAGATAAATGTGATTTACTATCTGATAGACAACAAAATGATAGACGGATTATGTTGGTTTCACGATTTCGATGCGTATCAGCTCCAAGAACTTCCGGAAGATCTATTAGGAGATAAGGATGCCGCTTTCACTGATTACGGATTTAATCCATCGTGGAATACCGGAAGCTTTTTCTTTACCCCAAAAGCAAGAGATGTCTTTGAGCTTATCCGCACAACCATGGATAGAAGACACGCAAACGAAGAACAGACCCTCAATCTACTAACCTCCAAAAATACTGCCAATATCAACCAGCGCTATAAAAAACTTAATAATACCTATAATCTGGGGCAGAAATGGGAAAGTGATTTTGCCTACAAGAAGGCTGATAAGCCTATTAGGGTGTTGCACTTTCACCCCCGGATGCCGGATGTTTACGAAAGAGTTAAGCCACTTATCCCGGATTATTTAATGGAAATATTTAAAAAACATGGATACTAATACAACACTTCTTATAATGACAAATGGCCGCAGGAGATATCTTGAACGAATACTGTCTACCATCGGAAAATTACATGGTAATTTTACCCGTAAATTAATTCACGATGATTCAGGAGATAAGGAATTCCAGGATTGGCTTAAGAAATTCAACTTTGAAATTGCTGTCAGTAATAAAGTAGGTTTTACTTTAGCTATGATATCTGCCCGGGAAAAACTAAAAAGAGATTCCAATGAATGGGTTTTTCACTTAGAGGAAGATTTCCTTATTGAGGATGATATATACATAGACGATATAATCGGGGTTATGAGCAATAACGACTATATTAAACAGATGGTATTTCTAAGGCAACCTCTTGGTGGAAGAGAATTGCAAAAGGGAGGAATAATCGCTTCCCATCCGGAGCGATATGAGGACAAAACGGACGGTGTTAACTACTGGGTAGAACATAGAGTCGGCTTTTCCTGTAATCCGTGTCTCTATAAAAAATCCCTTATTTATGAGCATCCCTGGCCTAATAAACCACATTCAGAGCGTGAATTTGGTCTAACATTGTTTGAGGATTCAAATGCAAAATGCGCCTATTGGGGGAAGCGTACAGACAGTCCAAGAGTGATACACATAGGGGAAAAAAGGACTGGATTTAATTATTAATGGATACAACAATAATATATTATACAAGCAATAAGGAGACCCCGGAGTTTGAACAGAGGATAATAGACAGCCTTTTAAAGGTTTGCGGAGACTTGCCGGTTATTAGCGTCTCCCAAAAGCCGATGGATTTAGGTAAGAATATCTGCGTAGGAGATGTCGGGACTTCCGGATTCAACATGTTCAGACAGGTGCTGATTGGATGCAAGGAAGCGAAAACAAAATTTATAATAACAGCCGAAGCCGATTGTCTATACCCGCCTGATTATTTTAAGTTTGTACCAAAAAGAGCTGATATCTGCTACCGCAATACAAACACCTATTTACTTGGTCTTCGCCGTGATTATTTCTATAAAAAACCAGAGGGAGGGACTTGGTCGCAGGTTATTGGAAGAGAGTTCTATATCAACAGATTAGAATATTTATTCAAGGATGCTCCACAGTGGAGCGTGGAGGAAAAGAACTTCCCCAAAGAGAGGGGTAAGGGTGTGGATATCTTTACAACTGACCAAATAGAAAGATTCGAGACAGAATACCCTTGTATATCAATAAAATCAGGAAAGGGAATGAGGCATTATTCCCATTCAGAGAGAGTCCCGATTTATGATTTACCATACTGGGGAGATAGTAGGAAATTTAGAAAAACATATTTATGAAAGACAGAATAGAACTGGCTAAATATTTCGCAGAACTAGGCCTCAAAACAGGAGCTGAAGTCGGAGTTTATAAGGGAGCATACTCTGTAGAATTATGTAAGGCTAATCCAGGTCTAAAATTATACTGTATAGATTCATGGGGAATAGGTAAGAAGAATCAAGGTCTATATAAAAAGATATATGATTATGCCCAACGCAGACTTTCTATATTTGGTGCTACTTTAATAAAAGATTTAAGCATGGATGCTGTAAAGAAATTTGATGATAATTCTTTGGACTTTGTATATATAGATGCAGAGCATGTATATGAAGAATCTAATCAGGATATAAGAGAATGGGCAAAAAAGGTTAGACCTGGTGGAATAGTTTCTGGACACGATTATGACTGGGTTGATGTCGGAAAGGCAGTTAATGAATATGTATCAAAGCATAAATATAAACTGAACACAACAGAGGACAAAAACTGCAGCTGGTGGTTTATTAAATAACTATGAAAGACAGAATAGCACTAGCTAAATATTTTAAAAAACTAGGCTTCAAGGTTGGAGCTGAGATTGGTGTATTAGAAGGGTCATATTCAAGAGCATTATGCAGGTATAATCCAGAACTTAAATTATATTCCATAGATGCATGGGGATTACTTGATAAAAAAGAGGGCATGAGGGCTTTCCATCTAAAAATGTACAAACGGGCCAAAAGAAAACTTTCCTTCCACACCGCCACTCTAATTAGAGAGCCAAGTACCGAGGCTGTAAAACGGTTTGGGAACGGTTCATTAGACTTCGTTTATATAGATGCTAATCATTCGTATCCTGCTGTTTTAGAGGACATAACTATCTGGACGCCGAAAGTTAGAAGCGGCGGGATAGTGTCCGGACATGATTATAACTTACCCGCTGTTAGCAGGGCAGTGCGTGAATACGCAGAAAAAAACAATATGAAAATAATGTTAACAGATTGCGATAGGATTAATCCGCGCATTAAGGGGATAGAATATAGTTGGTATTTTATGAAACCATGAAATCAACAATATATTATACAACAAATAAGTTGGACAAGACTATTACAGAAATGGTGCGTAAACGCATCTTAGAAAGCGGGCTGCCAATAGTAAGTTGTTCATTGGAACCAATAAATTTTGGAAAAAATATAGTATTAGACTTAGAACCGGGCCCAACAACGATGGTTAAACAAATACTGACTGCTCTTGAGGCTAGTGAGAGTGAATATGTTTTCTTCTGTGAACACGATGTCTTATACAACCCAACACATTTTGACTTCACTCCCCCGCGCAAGGATACATTTTATTACAACACAAACGTTTGGAGATGGGATTATAAAGGTAATAAAGTTATTACATACGATCATTTCTGCTCTGTATCAGGACTTTGTGTATCAAGAAAGAAAGCATTAGAGCATTACCAAAGACGGCTCTCCGCAATAATAGAGAAAGGGTTTGATAAGTTACCGGGCAAAAACCCCACCTGGGCAAGAAAAATGGGTTACGAACCGGGCAAGAAAACAGGAGAGTTAGTTGGTGAATGGAAATCAGAATATCCAAATATAGACATCCGGCACAATAAGACCCTAACACCAATTAAGATGACTCTGGAAAGTTTTAGGCATAAACCAACAGGCTGGAGAGAATCCACGATAGACCAAATAATATGAAAAAAACCATTGCCACCATCATTGACGAGCTTATTTCCACCAATATCAAGATTCATCATCTAATGGAAAAAATACAGCGGAATGAACATACTCCTGAAGATACCAAAAAATCCCGGAATCTCAATAAATACCGTCTGGAACTATGCAAAGCCTTGAATATGTCAACAAAGATATCAACAACGATGAAAAAAACTGTGGCGACCATTATTGATGAGTTAATCTCAACAAATATAAAAATATATCATCTGGTGGAAAAAGTACAAAATGATGAACATACCCGCGAAGAGGCTAAAAAGATTCAGGATCTTAATAGCTATCGCAGCGAACTCTGCAACGCCTTGAATAAAGGGTTTAAGGAAAGAGAGATTATAAAAACATGATAAAAGAAAACATATCAGTTACTGGTGGTGCAGGGTTTGTAGGATCTACACTTGTTGATGAACTTATTAGAGAGGGTCACAGAGTATCTGTTATAGACAGTTTGATAACGGGGAAAAGGGATTATATTAATCCACAGGCGGATTTTTTTGAGGTTGATATTTGTTCGGATAAAATAAATAAAATTGTTCTGATTATCGGCGATGGTGGTGAAAGCTACCTCTCACACGCTTACAACGACAACTGGATGATTGAGAATGAACTTTTAGATGAATCTATAACAAAAGAATTAACGGAATTTTATCAAACAAAACTTTCTTCAAGATTATCATTTACTCAGAGAGCTTTATTAAGGTTTAAGAATATTTTGTCAGTCTATGAAGATTTTACATCTTAGCGTATCGGACAAAGGAGGCGCATTTGAAGCTACGCGCCGGCTACGCATAGCATTTCAGAGTCATGGGCACGAATCAATAATGCTTGTACAGAAAAAAAACACTTCCGATAGAACAATCATTCAATATAAACCCTTGATAAGTCTTCAGAAAATATGGGATTGGTTTATCGATAACATGGTGAGATGGAAGCGCGATTATTACTTTTTTAACACATGCGAATTTGTTTCATTTAGTAATGCTCGAACCATACTTTCACTTTTACCATTTACACCAGATATCATCATACTTCA
>CAYRCR010000011.1:15463-24625 GCA_964422835.1 uncultured Gammaproteobacteria bacterium | reverse complement strand
TTGATTTGCTAATTCCCCCCAGTTCAACTCGAGCTGGGGGTTTTTATTGCTTAAAACCCTTAAATCATCTAAGATAAAATGGTGAAGAAGAAAATTCTAGTTCAATTTGATGGAAGCAATTTTTATAATAAGGTCAAAAAGATTTTGCCTCAAGTTCACCTAACCAACTTCGATTATCACGGATTAGCTAAATCGTTAGTTAAAAGTGACCAGTTTCAAGTAGTTTATTACGTTGGTGAGATCAGGCAGTATGAAGGTAATAAAAAGTCTGAAATGCTTTATTCAAATCAACAAAAGCTATTTACTCATCTGAGAAATCAAAATGTCGATATTAAACTGGGTTATCTTCTCATGTCTGATGGTAAATTTCATGAAAAAGGCGTTGATGTTCAAATTGCTGTTGATATTGTCCGCGGATCAATAAAGAACGAATTCAGTAAATTCTATCTGATTTCTTCGGATACTGATTTATTGCCGGCCATACAAACCGCCAAGGATGAAAAGAAAGAAATTATCTATGTTGGGTTTGAGAATTTTATCAGTCGTGCTCTTCAGAAAAACTGCTCTTCTTACTTAATCTTAAAGAAAGATCAAATCCTAAAATTAGCCAAAGGTAAAAAGTGATATAGTACTTTACTATGCATTTCTCAAGCCAAATGTATAAGCAAATTCTGAGTTTAGACCGTCAGACAGGAATAATTCAAAGAATTCTCGTAGTCTGTTTAAGGTACTAGCCGGGTCACAAGTTAACAATGGTTAAAAATAGATGAAAGAAGATAACAGAAACTTACTAATTTTTGACTTTTTGAGTTTATAAAACTATAATTCAATCATTATGTCAGCTGAAGCACCTAGAAATAGCGGCATAGGAGAACCATTGGACTTATCTACAGAGATAGGTATATTTATCCGCACAGAAGGCCTTCTGATAAAAGAAGCAAAAGAAAAGAAAAAGGAAACAGAGAGAAATGTAGCTGAGGCCAAAGCCAAAGAGGCCTATCGGAAGCCACCTATGTTGATAGCAAATGAACATGGAAAACAAATAGCAGATCAATCGGGAATAAGAGAACTCATAACACAAGCACAAGCGGGACTTTTTCAATATTACCAAGCGGTTCAAATAGGAGAAGTATGGTCAAAATACGGATCGCGCTACGACTTTGAGACAAACAGAGATCGAAGTGAAGAAAATTATAGATTGGATAAAATATATGGGAAAGATCACAGGAGACTTTTTGGACCGTATCTTAAAAACCACTCGGTACCTTCTACTGATTGGAACGAAAGACAGTCGTATTTTATTAGATTAGGTTGGAGAGAAGGCGTAAACCCTAACCTTGATCTACAAGATTCCGGTTATAATTATGTAGAAGTTCAGTGTAACCCATGGTTTGATTCATATTGGGGTTCAGATACATTAACAGTAAAAAGTATGAAAGGGCATAAAGTATTTAAAAATGATGAATGGCAAGACAGAGAGGAATTAAAAAAAGCAATACTTGAAGCTGTTAAAAATCCTCTGTATGAATCATTTTCTATACCTAAAAGTCCAGTTCCCTCAATGTCTGAAACCTACCGAAGAATGCAGTTAGGTGAACATGGATAGAATCATATGAGTATTGTTAGTAATGTAAATCCACATTATCATAACGGTATATAATTCCACCCAATGATTTCGGTGGCGATGTTAACATCAATTTTGATGATCCATCTCGGCTACAAGGATCGAATTAAACTCTTTGGTTTACCACGTAATAATCAATAAGCCTTCTGATCATTGCCTGATAAGAAGCATTATGTTTTTTAGCAGCACTTTTAAAAAAGTCCAGACTCTTCTCTGTAAGAGTTAATGTCACCTTGGTCTTTTTTTCATTTAAGCTCAAGTCTTCAGGACTTGGTAAAAAGTCATTTATCACTCGTGCCTCTATTGGCTCATTACAGTATTTGATTTTGTTTTTCATATATATTTTTGCCCTTTCTCCAGTATCCAGCACCTATTATTCTGATGCTGTTGCCTCGGTAGGTAAATCTAACAGTTAAAACACCTCCCTTCACCTTACCGAAACAATAATAACGCTTTTCTATCTTGCTATGCTCCAAATCTTGCGCAATCACACGCTTTGAGTCAATAAATGCGTATTGTGCAGTTTCAAAATTGACTCCGTGTTTCTTTATGTTCTCGGCGTTTTTATCCTCATCCCACTCAAAAGATGTATTCATAAATATATTACCATATTGCCATATATTTTGCCATACCCAAATTATCTGTAAAAGTTAAAAGTAACTGATGAACTTTATTATACATTTTTTAACCCAAACTGATAAGCAAATTCGGAGTTTAGGCCGTTCTGAAGGAATAATTCAAAGAAATCTCGCAGTCTGTTTAAGATACTAAGCTGTTCACTTACAAAATTTTGTCGGATGTGATACTCTATACAAATGGAAGAGCTAAATGAGAAATGTCCAAAATGCGGAGCACCCCTGGTCATGAATACCACTATGTCCGGTAAAAGGATGAAGAAATGTTCCAAGGGAGGTTGGGATAAAGAAACAAAAACTGCCACAGGGTGTGACTATGTGGAATGGATCAACGGGACTACAGAGCCTCTGGATAAGGAATGTCCCCAATGCGGCAAGCCTCTGGTTTTATATACTACCTCTTCCGGTAAAAGAATGGAAAAATGCTCCACTTCAGGTTGGGACAGGGAAACCCGGAAAGCCACAGGATGCGCCTTTGTAAACTGGCTTAAGCCGGGTGAAGTTCCCGCTTAAGAGTTATTCTGATTTTTCCGAAGATTTTGTACTCTCTTTTTGAGAATTAAAGCTTCTTAAGGAACTTATTATTTTTGCTGCATCAAGACGGATTGCATTTAAATCCTTATGCACTGTTTGAAGTTTTTTTCTAATTTGCAGGAAAGTTGGCTTGTCAACTGCCGTGTCTTTTTTACCTTTTATATCATCCAGAATTTTAGTGGCATCGGCCAGTTTTACCCGCGCATCCTTCATGGCAGTCTCGGCTGCGGTTGTATTTTCTCCGGCTGCCTTAGCCCGATCAATCCTGGCCTGGAGTTTATCCAAAAGTTGTCCGGCTTTCATTGTTAATCTGCTATATGATTCAAAAATAGCAATTATCGATTTTCTGACTTTTATTGTTTTTTCTTCCCTAATTTGCTCCCTTGTTAGTTTGGGTTCTTCAACTCTCGCTTTAATATTTTCCCGGACGTCTTCAACCTTTTGCTTTAAATTTTCAATACGCTTGGTGGCTGAAGGCGAAGTATCCTCTGCCAAGGTAAGCACAGGTGCAACTAATAGGATGCCCGCCGCCATTAATATAAATGCCAATACTTTCATATTCATAAACAAGTTTGAAAGCTCTGTTTGAAAACTTCGTTTGCAAGCAGAGCTTATAGGTTATTTAAATCATTTCCCAAACTTACATCAGTAGCTTGCAGTTCAGTTAAATCCCGCTCAAGCGCCGTGAGATCATCTTCCGGTGAAGCAGTAGGCGAAGGAGTCGCGGGCCTGATGGGTTTTTCAACAATAACCGATTGCGGACCGGGGGTTGGGTTTGTACCTAAAAATTTATCACTAATCTGCTTTGAGAATGAAAAGTAAAGTAAGGCAACAATGGCAACCAGTACCAAAACAGACAGAAGAACTTTGGTCATTTTATTTATTTTATTGAAACTTAGATTAATTGTCAAGTTGGAGCAAATTTAGTACAATTAGCTGCAAGGCGCGTTCGTCTAGAGGCCTAGGACACCGGGTTTTCATCCCGGTAATCGCGGGTTCGAATCCCGCACGCGCTACTCAAAGGTAATATTTTTAATTAATTCAATTTCCGGATTTTTAGGGTTATTTGTAAAATCAACCCCCACAAAATCCAGTCTGTATTGTTTGTTTCCCCATTTATTTTTAACCAGATAAAACTGGGCAGTTTTAAGTAAATACTTGATTTTCCAAGGTGTCATGGCTTCTTTAGGAAGCCCGAATTCATGCGAATATCTGGTTTTAACTTCCACAAAAACCAGAAGACTACCATCTTGGGCAACTATATCAATCTCCCCTCCTTTTATGCGAAAATTTCTCTCCAAAATTTTATAACCGTTCTGCTTGAGGTACTGGCAAGCCAGGTATTCACCATCATTGCCAGCAGATATTGTGGACATATCTTCATTGTGTCATTGCGAACATAGTGAAGCAATCTCTAGAACAGATTGCTTCGTCACCTTCGACTTCGCTCAGGATTCCTCGCAATGACGATATAAAAATTTCGTAAGATTAAAAGATTTCCTGTGGATCCTACACAATCCGTATTTTTTAATTGCATCCTGATGGGCCTTTGTTCCATAGCCCTTGTGCTTTGCAAAACCATACTGGGGATATTTTATATGTAACTTTTTCATTAACTTGTCACGGTAAACTTTGGCAATAATTGAAGCAGCGGAAATTGAAGCGCAAATTTTATCACCATCTTTTATGGCTTTTTGCCTACTTCTATTTAAATGTTTTATATTGAAGGCGTCCATTAAAACAAAATCAGCTGGTTTTGCAAGTAATCGAAGGACTTTCCTGAAAGCCATCTGGGTAGCCTTACCAATACCAAGCTTATTAATGTGACAAACGGCAATTTCTGCAATTGACCATGATACTGCCTTATCTTTTATTATTTCCGCCAGCATTTCTCTTTGCCTTGGTCTTAAGAGTTTTGAATCTGCTATGCCTTCAGGTAAAGTTACATCCGGAGGAAAAACTACTGCTCCTGCTACTACAGGACCGGCAAAACTACCCCGTCCCACTTCATCCAGACCTGCGATGGCACGGAATCCCTTTTTCCAGAGTTTACTCTCAATATCAAGTGTTGGGGTAATCACTATACCCGTACAGCTTGTTTGCCTGTTTTCTCGCGGAGGAAATAAAGTTTACTCCTGCGTATTTTTCCACCCTTTTTCTTAACTTCAATTTTTACTATTGATTTGGCGTTAACAGGCCACATTCTCTCGATACCTTTTCCTCCGGCACCAACTCTTCTGACTGTAATCATTTGATTTTCGCCTCGCCCATTCATGGCGATTAAAATTCCTTCAAAAACTTGAGTCCTGGTTTTAGCCCCTTCAATTACGGTTGTATGAACGCGTACAGTATCGCCAACATTTAGCTCTGTCTCATTAAATTTTGTTGAAATCATGGGTATAATTCTAACCTGCTTCAAGCTTTAAGTCAATCTCACACAGCTCTTCCCTAAAATTCCCTCCAGTTCGTCAACCAAGAGAGGCTCAAATTTTATGCCAAAGGGCAGGTTCATGGTCTTTAAATCACTGCCTCCATTTTGCAGTAGCAGGCAGACTTTATTTTTTCCCGGATAGTTGCGTAAGGTTTTATTAACATCTTTTAGTAATTCAACCCCGGATCCTCTGGGAATAATAATTTCTACAGTTTTCTGCACTTCTTGTGCCCTTTCCGGATCGAATAGGGAAATATTATCCGCCACCAAACTTAATTGTTCTTCTCTTTTGTCAATCTTGCCCCAAATGAGAATTACTGTATCCTTTTCCAGAATTTCCTTATTATCCTTAAAAGTCGCGGGAAATATGACAGTCTCAATTTCTTTTACACCATCAGATAGCTTAATAAAAGCCATTTCGGCCCCCGATTTTTTAGTAACCACCCTTTTTACCTCTGTTATAACTCCACCTGTCTGTACTTTTTTCCCCACAGATTCATCATTAATCACCGATAAATTATGAGTACAAAAATCCCCCACCTGCTTTAAAAGTTTTAAAAAAGGTGGTTCGTGCAGGTAAAAGCCAAGCAGCTCTTTTTCAAAAATAAGCATTTGCTCCAGTGACAATTCATCGACTTCCGGTAATTTAATAACTATTTCACTTGCCTCTTCATTGTCTCCAAAAAGACTTGCCTGGGCGGAATTATTTTTTTTATTTAATTGGTGAACTTTTTCCAAAATTTGATCTAAAACTAAAAGATGGGCGGACCTTTTCCCCAAAGCGTCCATTGCTCCGGCTTTAATCAAGGCTTCCAGGGCTTTTCTGTTGACTAACCTCGTATCTACCCTGCGGCAAAGATCGGCAATTGATGAGAACTCGCCCCCTTGCCCTGAGCCTGTTGAAGGGTTTCTGGCTTTAATTATTGACTCAATTGCCAAAATCCCAACATTTTTAATGGCAGATAACCCAAACCGGATGCTCTGCTTTTCACCCTTTATCCCTTCTAAAGTAAACCCGACACCGGATTTGTTAACATCCGGCAGAAGCACACTAATACCCATTCTTTTGCACTCTTCCATTGCCGCAGCAATTTTTTCCGTGTCGCCACATTCTGCCGTCATAACAGCCGCCATAAACTCTTCCGGGAAATTTGCTTTCATGTAGGCTGTTTGATAGGAAATCATGGCGTATGAAGCACTATGCGCCTTATTAAATCCGTAAGCCGCGAATTTTTCTATTGCACCGAATAGTTCTTCGGCTTTTTTTTGTGGCATACCGTTAGTAACACACCCGGTAACAAAATGCTCCCTTTCTTTGGCCATCTCTTCCGGCTTTTTCTTCCCCATCGCCTTTCTGAATTTATCCGCTTCTCCCCAGTCATAACCCGCCAAATTTATGGTTGTATAAAGCACATCTTCCTGATAAACCAAAAGGCCCAGGGATCTTTCCATATACTCCTTCATACGCGGGTCAAAATACTTAATTTTTTTTGGATCATGTTTTCGGGCAATATAGTCGGGAATAATACCCAAGGGGCCAGGCCGGTAAAGTGCTATCATGGCAGATATGTCAAAAATATTGGTTGGCTTAAGTTCTATTAAATATCTGGTCATACCGGAACCTTCCAATTGAAAAAGACCCATTGTTTCGCCCCGCCCTAAAAGTTTAAAAGTTTTCTCATCATCAAGCGGTAAGTTATTTAAATCTATTTCTACCCCTCGGTTTTGCTTAACAATATCTACAGCCTTACCCAAAATAGATAAATTTCTAATCCCCAAGAGATCCAGTTTAATTAAGCCTACGCCCTCAAAATCCTCACTGATAGAAAACATGTCATATTGAGAAATAATTTTGTCCCCATTTGATTCCCTCTGCAGTGGAGTAAAATCAGTCATTGAGGTGGGTGAAATTACCAAACCGGCCGCATGAACAGAGGCATGACGGACAGTACCCTCAACTTTCTTTGCCAAGTCGATTAATTTTTTCACCTGGGGATCGTCCTTATATAAATTGTTGAGTTCGGGCACCTCTTTTAAAGCGTCATCAAGTGTTTGATGAAAACCCTGCTTCGGTGGCGGTACCAGCTTGGCAATCCGGTCAACATCCCCATAAGCCATTCCCAAAACCCTGCCAATATCCCGGATAGCAGCCCGGCCCATCATTGTTCCAAAGGTAATAATTTGGGCAACTTTATCTTCACCATATTTACCGGTAATATAGCGGATTACATCATCTCTGCGATCGTCGGCAATGTCCGAGTCTATATCGGGAAATTTTGGCCTTAAAGGGTTTAAAAACCGCTCAAATGGGATCAGTGATGCAACGGGATCGGTGTTGGTAATCCCCAGTGAATATAAGACTAGGGAGCCGGCAGCAGATCCCCTGGTATTTGTAATTATCCCCTGTTCATGAGCCCAATGAATGAAATCATTAACAATTAGAATATATGTCGAAAATTTCTTGTCTTTGATTACGGATAGTTCATAGTCAAGCCGTTCTTTATATTCAGGTTTAGAATCAGGAAATTTTTGTTCAAAACCCTCATAGGTCAGCTTTTTCATATATTCATGGTCAGTCAGATTCTCGGGAATATTGAATATTGGGAAAATTGGCTTGCCCAGGGTAAATTCAATATCCACTTGTTCCGCAATTTTTTCACTGTTGGAAATCGCTTCCGGAATTTCGGCAAACATGGCCTTCATTTCCTCGGTATCGCGGATATATAGGTTGGGAATGTCAATCATCCGGAGCCGGTTTATGTCCTTAATAAACTTTCCTGTTTGGATGCAAAGCAGGGCATCCTGGGCTTCGGCATCGTCAGCCTTCACATAGTGGTAATCATTTGTGGCAACAATTGGCAAACCCAGTTTTTTGCTAATTTGCCGTGTTGCGGCCCACCAGACTTTCTGGAATTTTTCCATCCTTTGCAGGTCTTGTTTAACTGTTGGATCAAAGATAGCGCCCGGACTTTGTAGAATTTTTGTATATTCATGATCCTGAAGTTCCATATAGAAATTTTCTTCACCAAAAATCTCCAGATATTTTTTGATAACTTCTTCTCCCGCCCTAAAATCTTCTTCTTTTAAGCTTTCGGCAAATTCGCCTCCCGGACACCCGGAAAGGCAAATTATCCCATCATGAAATTCCTTCAGGAGTTCCCTATCCACCCTGGGTTTGTAGTAGTAACCATCAAGGTGTGAAATTGAAACGAGTTTCATCAAGTTCTTGTAGCCCTGAATGTGCCTGGCCAGAAGAGTTAAATGGTAGGGTTCTGTATCAAGTTTCCCTTCTTTGTCTTTATGGGATCTTTTGGCAACATACGCTTCAAGACCAATAATTGGCTTAATCCCGGCATCCTTGCAGGCCTTGTAAAATTCAATGGCCCCATACATCACTCCGTGATCCGTCATGGCAATGGCGGGCATTTCCATTTCCTTAGCTGCTTTAACAAGCTTTTTCACCTTGGATAAGCCATCAAGCAGGGAATATTCAGTATGGCCGTGCAGATGAACAAAAGAAGACATGGCGGGTATATTCTAACAGGCTTTTATATGGTTATTGCAAGTAGTATTTATGTGTTCAATTTTGCCTCTAAGATTTGCCGAAGTTTCTGGCTGTCAGCCTTGCCACTGGATTTTCTCATTCCAGCTCCAATCAATGCCTGAATCACTGTCACCTTGCCTTTTTTGTATTGTTCAACCATTTGAGGGTTTTCTTCTATAACCTCTTTGACTAGTTTTTCCAGTTCACCAATGTCCCCAATCACCCCACTGCTCTTGCTGGAAATTTCTTCCAAAACCTTGACAGGATCTGTTTCGGGTGTGGTTTTACTGTTAATAATAAAGTTGGCAATTTGTTTGGGTTCAATTTGCTTTTCCCTGCCCAACTCAACAACTTTTTCAAATGGAACCTCGTTTTCATGATATTTCAGGTAGTG
>CAYRCR010000011.1:0-15453 GCA_964422835.1 uncultured Gammaproteobacteria bacterium | reverse complement strand
GGGCGATTTGTTGCAGACTATGGCATTTCTAAAATTTCTGCGCTATTTTTAGAAATGCCATAGTCTGCAACAAATCGCCCAACTTTTTCCCAAGGCATTTCAGGAATTTCTCCCTTAATACTTTCTACTTGTCCCTTAATACAAAGCTCTGGCAAATCCGGTTCCGGGAAATACCTGTAATCATGGGCCTCTTCCTTGCTCCTTTGCAAAAATGTTTCTTTCTTCCCCTCATCCCAACCCCTTGTCTCCTGTTTTAGGGTCCGACCCTTTTCTATAAGCTCAACTTGTCTTTTAATTTCATATTCTATGGCTGCGACCATAAACCTGAAGGAATTAATATTTTTCAGCTCAATTCTATAATTGGGAAGTCCTTCGGTACCTTCAGGACGAACGGAAACGTTCGCCTCCAACCGCATATCCCCCCGTTCCATGTCCGCATTGGAAACACCTAAATATCTAAAAATTTGCTGCAGTTTTTTAGCAAACTCGCGGACTTCTTCGCTGGAGTGAAAATCAGGTTCCGTAACAATCTCTACGAGCGGCACCCCGGATCTGTTGAAATCTATCAGTGTTTTAGCACCCTGATGGGTCAATTTCCCCGTGTCTTCCTCTTGATGCACTCTATTAATTCTTATCCACCTTCCACCTTCTATCTCCAACTTTCCGTCAACACAAAGTGGCCACCTATATTGTGAAATTTGATACCCTTTGGGTAAATCAGGATAAAAATAATTCTTTCTTTCAAAACGGGATAAATCCGAGACAGTACAATTCAAGGCCAAGCCAATCTTCATGCAGGATTCTATGGCCTTTTTATTCATATAAGGCAAAGCTCCGGGTAACCCCAAACAAACAGGACAAGTGTGTGTATTTGGCTTCTTACCAAAATAATCGGCAGAGCACCTGCAAAACATCTTGCTTTTAGTATTTAGTTCTACATGTACTTCAAGTCCTATGACTGGTTCATATTTATTACTCATAATTCCTTTCCTGTCATCCTGAACGATAGTGAAGGATCTCTAGACTTGTTCTAGATATCATCTCGCATGCGCGAGGGATTCTTCGCTACGCTCAGAATGACAAATCTGGTTTTTTTAAATGCCAATCCGTTGCCTGCTCATAAGCTTCACCTACATCCAAAATTGTGGCCTCATCCATATATTTACCAAGAATCTGTAAACCCACTGGGAGACCGGAAGAAAATCCGCAGGGAATAGATAATCCCGGAATTCCTGCTAGATTTGCAGAAATTGTATAAATATCAGCCAGATACATTTTTAAAGGGTCATCTACTTTTTCACCCAGATTCCAGGCTGTGGTGGGGGAAACAGGACCAACAATACAATCACATTTGGTGAAAGCATTATCAAAATCCTGTTTTACAAGAGTCCTGACTTTGGCAGCCTTGGCATAGTAATCATCATAATATCCGGAGGACAGGGCAAAAGTCCCGAGCATTATCCTTCTTTTGACTTCTTCCCCGAAATCCTCGCGTTTTGACCCAAACCTAATTCCAGTAAATCTGCCCATATTTGAAGAAACCTCGGAAGGATTAATAATGTAAAAGGCAGGCAGGGCATACTTGCTGTGTGGCAATGATATTTCTACAATTTCCGCCCCCAGTTCTTCCATTTTGGCAATTGCGTCTCTTACCACTTTCTCTACACTTTTATCCAATCCTTCACCGAAATACTCTTTCGGCACCCCGATTTTTATTCCTTTTATTTTAGCCTGCAACCTTTCAGGTTGCATCGTAAACTTCTCATTTATACAATTGGCATCATGTCCGTCAGAACCTGAAATCCATCCCAAAACTTTTCTGGCATCCCCCACTGATTTTGTAATTGGGCCGATGGTATCCAAAGACGAGGCGGCACTTATTAAACCATACCTAGAAACCCGTCCATACGAGGTTTTTAAGCCCACCACTCCGCATAAAGAGGCCGGTTGCCTTATTGAACCGCCTGTATCAGTCCCAATGGCAAAAACACACATGTCGGCCGCTACAGCCGCTGCAGATCCAGCCGATGTACCCCCGGTAATTTTAGTTAAATCCCAGGGATTTTTAGTTGGACCAAAGGCGGAATTTTCACCTGATGAACCCATGGCAAACTCATCCATATTGGTTTTACCGGCAATTGAAACATTATTTTCCAGTAGTTTATTGACTACTGTAGCACTGTAAGGAGGAATAAATGTACTCAATATTTTAGACCCGGCTGTTGTTTTAATATTTTGAGTACAAATTATATCCTTTATGCCTGCGGGTATGCCTGAAGAATTTTCCTGTGTTTGCAAAAATGCATTTAATTTGGGGTTTAACTGCTTAATTCTTTCCTGATATACCCTATTTAATTCTTCCTCGGAAAATTTTTTATTTTTCAAGGCCTCAAGAGTTTGTACCAAAGTTAATGAAGAAATATCACTCATTATCAAATACTCCTTTGGTCACGAATAACCCATCTTTTGTCTCCGAACCATTTGCTAAAGTCTGATCTTGGGTCAAGCTGGAACTGGATTCATCTTCTGCCATCACATTTGAAAGCCCCATCACATTAAAAGTAGGCTCCACCTCCGAGGTATCCACTTCATTTAATTTATCTACATAATCAAGGATTTTAGAAAGTTGTCCGGAGTATTTCTCAATTTCACTATCAGAAAGTGTTAGCTTGGCCAACTTCGCCACCTTTTTAACTTGGTCTCTTGAAAGCTTCATTTGTTTAGATTATAGTTGAAAAATCTGCCCGAGCCAAGACTTGATTTATTCTGCCCCATAGTTTATGATCTCAAATTATGTCAGAACAATTGCCATATTATTGTACAAAAGAGGGGATACAACCTCCGTGGTTTAACAAAAAGGGTCATTTTGACCCCAAACGATATGACGCCTCTATTCCCTTTACACCAAGAGGAACAACATACTCCCTTCCCTTAAACCCCAATAAGCAATTTGAAAATCCATATGATCTCGATAACTTAAGGATTATTGATCCCGCTGAAGTTCAGAGGGCGTTACGAGAATTAGAAGAAGCAAATGTAGTACAACCAAGACCATCAGTGTGTGTGCTCGCCACTGGCGGCACGATTGCAAGCGCTATGAGTAAAGAAGGTGAACTTGTAGCATCTGTAGACATCCAAACAATATTTGATTTCGTTGGAAGATTTTACAGACTTACATACAACTATGCCGCTTTTTCATTCCCTCAACTTATCGATAGCTCTCAAATGAAGTTAGACTACGATTCAGATATGGTTATTGCTATGTCCTATATCTGGAAAAAAATGAGTCCCCCCCTTAGAAAAAACTTTAGGGGTTTTCTACTCACTCATGGAACTGATACTTATGGACCTTCTTTGACGCGGGTGTCTCAAATGTTAGGTTCAAATTTAGATTTTTCAGTTGGAGGAGTTTGCGCTCAAGAAACAATTGAATTTTCATTCACGGATGTTGCCGATAACGTCGGCAGAGCCGTGGCGACGCTTGAAAGGTTGTACGAAGTAGGACGGAAGGCCGTTTATGGTTATGCAGGAGGTTCTGCAGGAGGAGCATACACGCCCTCTGGAATGTTAAAAATTTCCGATACCGATGTTCTTGCATTTAGTTCTCCAGCAATGGATTTAATAATTGATGCATCAAATACACACAGAGCTCGGGTAATTAATCTGCCGTTTTTCGATTCTTACAGCCTGGTAAAACATCCCCAACTTGACACTTTTCATCCCTTGATTTTGCGAGGGTTTGTTAATTCCCGTATTATTGAAGCCCAAATGGATATTCCTCCTGATGAATATACTAAATCCATCGTAGGTCTAGATGAAAATGTTATAGCAGTAATTGCAAAAACCTATGGTTCTTTTACATTTGATGAAAGCCAGGTTGATGGCATAGTTAGAGGTGTAAAAGAAAGAAACATGGTCTTGTTTGCCACTAACCCATTTCCAACAGGTTCCATAGAACATCGTTATTCTCCAGCATTGTACTTAATGAAAAGCGGGGCAATACCACTGCATATGATGCCGCATGCTGCAGCTGTTAAATTATTATATTTAGAAGCGGTATTTGGCGGAAATAAGGAATTAATAGAAGCGTCTATGACTAGCAATAATCAAGTAGGCGAACAACCAAAAATTTGGGAACCAAGACCGCTGAGTGAAAATTTATTTGCAAGGATAAGATCTATGGGACAACCAAGAGAATCAATTCCTGAGCAAGAATTGGAAGTTAATCCTTAAATTTCAACATTATAAATGGGAAACCCTTTCCCAGGGATATAATTCAGGATTTTGTGGAATTTTTGGCATACCAGATTCTCTATCAATAGGCCAGGATAATAAATGTACAAATTGTTTGGATGGAAAAGGAAAAGAATTTGTTTCGTCCTCACGTAATCTAGGGTCAGTTGAACCTATAGAGATTGGCTCTAAACAAGCGGTGAAAGAAGGCTCAATATCTTCAACTGCTTCAACTGTAATACCCTCCAAGCATTTAAGTAAAAGAGCAATAGAAGGATACACTGCCCCCTCATTAATTCCCTGCATATAAGATCTTAAGAAATCTAACTTTGCTGGTAAAATTGGATCAACCTCTACACTTATTTCTACCATATGGCTTACAATTTTACTACGGGGACATGCTAAATTCAAGGAGTGATATGCTCTTTTAGTTTTGAGATGCTGTCCCAGTCGTGAATGGAAATAGGGAATATTTCTTTCTTAAACTTTTTCATTAGCTTTAATTTATTTTCCAGATCTTTTTTATCCAATAAATCAGATTTTGTGAGGAGGATGATTTCTTTTTTCTCCAGCAGTTCTGGATTGTATTTTTCAAGTTCATTTCTGACTGTTTGGTAATCACGAACAGGATCATCTGATTCCAGGGATACTGTATATAGTAGCAGTCCCACTTTTTCAATATGTTTTAAAAATTTTATTCCTAAACCTTTTCCGGCAGACGCCCCTTCAATCAGCCCGGGAATATCTGCGATAACACGTCCGTCGAGCACTCCTAAATTAGGTTCCAAAGTTGTAAAAGGGTAATTAGCTACTTTAGCCGAGGCCGCTGTCAATTCATTTAAAAGACTGCTTTTGCCGGAATTTGGCAACCCAATCAGCCCAAAATCAGCAATCAGTTTTAAAATAACCTTGAGTTCCCGTTCTTGTCCCGGAAGACCAGGTTGGGCATACATGGGAGTGGTTCTTCTCGGGGATTTAAATTCCGCGTTTCCTCTGCCGCCTAAACCTCCCTTTGCAATTAAAATTTTATCTTCCGTATTTTTAAGCTCGAACTCCTCACCTGTTTTTTTATCCAAAAGATATGTCCCAATGGGCATCTTAATTTCCATATCCTGCCCATCACTGCCAAATTTCCGGTTCCCTCCTCCATCACCCCCCTTTTCCGCAATCAAGGTTTTATCTCTAGTGAATCTATTAAGAGCTGTTAAATCAGATGTTGTGCTAATGTAAACATCTCCCCCACGTCCACCATTACCCCCATCAGGGCCGGATTTTTCACCTGGAAAAAAGGAAACCTTACCTGCTCCCCCATGTCCCCCTTTAAGGGTAATTTCCGCTTCATCAATGAGCATGGAATTATTTTAAGCCTTCCATTTCGCGCAGGGCTTTGAGGCGGGCTTCAATCGGAGGATGGGTGTTAAAAAGGCCGGCAAGCCACTGTTTGGCATCCTTACCTTTGAGGGGATTTACAATGTAAAGATGAGCTGTGCCACGATTAGCGGCTTCCAAAGGCTCCCTGTCTGCAGAGATTTTTTGCAGGGCGCTGGCAAGCCCCCCGGGGTATCTTGTCAAAAGCACACTTGATGCATCAGCTAAAAATTCTCTCTTTCTGGAAATGGCAAGTTGTATCAGAATTGCCACGATTGGGGCCAAAATTGCCGCTACTATGGCAATAATTACCATAAATTGATTTCCCCTGCTTTCCCTGTCGTTGTGCCCGCCAAAAAACATTGAACGCATGAAAAAATCAGCCAATAGGGCTATGGTTCCGACCAGTATTGATACCACGCTCATAAGTAAGGTGTCCCTGTTGCCAACATGCGACAATTCATGAGCAATAACCCCTTCCAGTTCCTGTTTACTTAACTTTTGGATAATGCCGGAGGTTAAAGCTATGGCGGAATGTTTGGGATCACGGCCAGTAGCAAAAGCATTGGGAGCAGTATCTTCGATAATATAAATTTTTGGGGTTGGCAATCCCGCGGCGATACAGAGATTTTCCACCAGATGATAAATTTCTTTGTTTTGGTCATGCTTCAATTCTTTCGCACCTGAAATACCCAGAACAATTTTGTCTGACCAGTAATAGCTGGCAAAATTCATTATTCCTGCCATAATCAGGGCAAAACCTACAATTCCTAATCCACCAGTCTCTCCATAACCAAATCCTTGAGCAATTACATAAATCACCCCAATCGTGAACAGGGAAAAGAAGAACATAATCAGATATGTTTTAAAGATATTGCCGGAAACATGATCCCAGGCAGTGTTGACAGTGGCCATAATATAGCTATTTTAGCATTTCCTTGTTGTCATTGCGAGCGAAGCAAAGCAATCTCTATAATGTAAATATGCAAACAAAATATTATTATGTCTATATCGCCACCAATAAGATAAATAGTGTTCTTTATACTGGAGTAACAAATAACCTAGTAAGAAGAATTTACGAGCATAGACAAAAATTAGTACCTGGGTTTACTTCTCATTATAATGTCAATAAACTTGTTTGGTTTGAAGCTTATGAAGATATTAAGGAAGCAATAAGTCGAGAAAAACAAATTAAAGGTGGATCAAGAAATAAAAAAATGGAACTTATCAAATCTACAAACCCGGAATTTAATGATTTATATAGAAATATTATTTAAGATTGCTTCGTCACTTCGTTCCTCGCAATGACAGCATAAGGGTTAGAATTTAACTTTGATGTCTGATTTTTCTTCTTCTGTGGCTTTGAAGAATTCTTCTTTGGTAAAGTTGAACATATTGGCAATTATGGCAGTTGGCATAGTTTCAATGGTGTTATTAAGATCCAAAACATTGGTGTTATAAAACTGGCGGGAAGCTGCTACTTTTGTTTCAATATCAGATAATTCTTCCTGAAGCTCCTTAAAGTTTTCTGAAGCACGAAGGTTTGGATAAGCCTCGGCTACTGCAAAAAGGGATTTCAGGGCTCCCGTTAACATATCATTAGCCGCAGCCTTTTCTCCCGGGTTTTTAGCACCCATTAAAGCAGTTCTGGCCTTTGTCACCTCTGTCAGCACCCCTTTTTCATGCTTAACATATCCTTTGACTGCCTCAACTAAATTAGGAATTAGGGAAGACCTTCTTTTAAGCTGGACATCAATTTGCGACCAAGCCTCGCGGACTCTATTCCTAAGTGTAACCAAAGAATTATAGGTAGAAAGTAACCAGAAAACAATTACCACTATTACGCCAATAAAAATATAAATAATCATTTTATTCTTCGACCAAACGGAGTGAGTGGAGAAGTTCTCGACTTCGCTCGAACAATAATCATATTCTACACCATTCCAATAATCTTTTAAAGTCCCAAGTGTTAATTATATCTTTTGCCTCACACCAGCCACGCCGGGCTACTGCTACTCCAAATCTCATATTATCCATTTGTGAAACATTATGGGAATCAGTACTTACTACAAACTTAACCCCATATTCCTTGGCCTCACGGACCAAAATGTCGGGCAAATCCAGTCTATCAGGATAAGCATTTATTTCCAAAGCTTTATTATTTTTAGCGGCAAATTTAAAAACTTTCTTCCAGTCAACTTTATAGGACTCCCTCTTATTCAAAAGCCTGCCGGTTGGGTGACCCAGCACTTTAACATATGGATTTTGAAGAGCTCTTAAAATCCTCATGGTCATCTGGTTGCGTGATTGATTAAATGAAGAATGCACGCTGGCAACGGCAAAATCCAGGTATTTTAAAGCTCCATCAGGCACACCAAGGCTTCCATCGGGCAAGATATCCACTTCGAGTAAATTTAGTACTCGGACAGAGTGTCCTGAGTAATTAAATTGTTCAATAGCCTTTTTCTTCTTTTCTAAAACCTGAATCATCTCTTCCGCATTATGATTTGCCTGGCTAGGCTGATGGTCACAAGAACCGACATATCTATAACCCAACTTTTTAGCTGTTTTTGCAATTTCTTTAATTGAATTTACTCCCGGATCATGCGACGGCTTGGCAATTAAATTTGAATGAACATGCAGATCCCCTTTTATATCCTCAAGCTCTACCAGTTGCGGGAGCTGATGTTTTATAGCCAGTTCAATTTCATCCGTATCCTCACGGATCTCCGGCGGGGGGACCTGCATTTTTAGCAAGCCATAAAATTCCTCTTCTGTAGAAGTTTGATTAATTTTACTTGTTTTAACATTCCTGACGCCAAATTCGGATAAGGACAAACCATTTTTCTCGGCATACGAACGAAGATGAATATTATGTGCCTTAGAACCCGTAAAATGTTGCAGTAATGCGCCGTAAGAAGCAGGGTCAACTACAATAAAATCAACCGACAACCCTCCTGATAAAATTATGGTGGCTTTGGTGTTTCCTTTTTCAGAAACTTTGGATATTCCCGGCATTTTAACAATATAATCTATAGCTTTTTGCGGAGTTTCGGAGGCTATAGCAAAATCCAAATCCCCAATTGTTGCTACCATCCTCCGAAGCGAACCCAGAGCATCAACTTTTTCAATATCAGGAGTCTTTTTTAAGTATTCCAGAATTCTTTCAGCCTGAGCAAAAGCAAAAGTCAAAAGCATCCTGCCATCTTTAGGCCTTGCTGATTCGCGCTTTAAGGCATCCCCAATTTTTCGAGCCAAAGGCTTTGAAAACCCCTTTTTGACTAAAATATTATTCCGGAGTTGGTGTATCAGGTCGTCTTTGCCGGACACCCCCATTTTAGCCAGCTTCAGGGCTGTTTTAGGGCCTATTCCGGGGATACCCAAAAGCTCAAAAACACCGGAAGGAATCCCCTTTTTAATCTCTTCCCAATGTTTAACTTTCCCTGTTTTAAAAAGTTCATCCAGATGCGCTTTTATAGCCTCCCCAATTCCGGAAATTTTATCAAGGTTTCCTTCTTCCCATAAATCTTTTACTTCGGATGTGGAATGCTCAATTGAGGTAGCGGCATTTTCATAGGCCCGAATTTGAAAAAGGTTGCCTTTGTTTAGGGTATAAGCTGCAGTCACTTCCTGAAGCTTCCTGGCCACCTCGGCATTGGTGAAGTCATTCATTAAAAATAGTATAACATGCAGCTATATTCAACCAATATCATCCAGTAATAATAAACTCCTAAATGGTAAATGATTCATATTTTCCCTTTGTACATCTTTCATAATATTGGAAATAGTTTTAATGGATGATTTAATTATGGCAAGCTTTTTATCTATTCCGCCTTACACCGACAAACTCTGTATCAACCATTTTCCGATTAAAAGTGAAGCAAAAAGATCACCAGTTCCTCCAACTGAAACATTTCCAGAACGCCTTGCTAATATTGTTTCTGTTACAGGTTTTTGCAGGTGATCAGTATTGTCAGGGGTAAACCTTACGCATACACCTATATTGTCATCCTCTGAAACAGATTTAATAATAGGTAGTGTCCGGGAATAAGCAGACGCAAGATCTTTCACTAAATCTTCAGCCAGGGCAACACTAATTGTCCCATCCTTTTGTACACCGTATTCAGACGGTTTCTCCCCCAAAAGAAGTGCTGCTTCTGTGGGGTTAGGAGTAAGAACATGGGCTTTCCTGACAAGCCGGTACATTTCTTTTGATAATTCTTCCTGACATGGGTATAACGATCCCCCATCACCTAAAACCGGATCAATGAATATTGTCGTCTTATTAGTAGTTAATGTCTCACAAATATTCATAAGCAAATCTATTTGTTTTGGATCACCAAGTCATCCGGTATAAATTGCATCAAAAATTAGGTTGCGTTCTTTCCACCTTTCTACAACCTTATGCATCCAACTAGTGGTTTCTAAGATAATCGGATCATTATCAATATCTGTAGTGGAGGATAGAATAACCGAAGGTAATGCTATAACTTCATGTCCCATGGCAGTCAAAACCGGTATGGCAAGACCCAAGGAAGCTGTTCCGTAACAAGATAAATCATGAACTGTAAGAATTCGCTCCATAAGTATTGAAATTATTATAATTTCAAATTCAAGTTAATGGTATAATCTATCCATGCCAGAAAATGAAGAAGAAAAACAATTGGAAGCCTTTGAGGCTAATTTTACACAAGGATTAAATGATCTTTTAGAGAATGCTGAAATTTTACTGGATATTCCCCGTCCCATTGACCCATCTTCAATGGGATTTGATGAAAGAACTATGGAAGATCTGACTTCAGCTGAAAAGAAAGTCGTTGTAAAAGTAATTTATCAGAAATTAGGTCTTGATCCAAATAATTTAGAACTTTCCAAACTGCGGGAGTATAAAACAAGGCAAAAAAATCCAAATACTCCATCTCAGGATGACATTAATATAATTGTTTTTAGAACTAACCAAGCCAGTATTGTCCTTCAAGAGCTTGTAAATCCAGATGGGGAAAAACGCTGGGTAATCGGCCCGGATCAAGATATATAGGAAATTAATCTTTGCTGCGGGACCGACGGGACTCGAACCCGCGACCTCTTCCGTGACAGGGAAGCGCTCTAACCAATTGAGCTACGGCCCCAAGCAACTTGTTAATTGTAACAAATTCATCACTCTCTTGACAAACACTTTTAAATCAGGTAAAAAGAATGCAAGAAAGACCTGCCCAATAAATCTATAGGGAGGTGAAAAACATTGCCAAGAAAAGTGAATAAAGCTTCCGAGGATACAATTTTACAGCAGCTGCAAAAAGAGCTTCATCTGGAAAAAGCTAACCTTAATTTTGTTATTGGGGCATTAATTGTGGTTATAGCCGGAATCCTTATTTTTAATTATGTTAAAAGGGGACCTGATGCAGAAATAGGCCCAGCGGGGAAGACTGAAACAATTGAAGATGTTAAAGTAGAAAACCTTCCCGGGAAATATACTGTTAAAGAAGGTGATACCCTGTTTGATATTGCCCAAAAATATTATGCGGATGGGTATAAATATAGTGAAATTTCCACTACTAATAAGCTGGAAAATCCTGATGTTTTAGAGGTGGGACAAGTTTTGGACATTCCCAAACTGGAAGCATCTGCTGAAAGCACAGGCACAGGTGGTTCAACCAATTTAACAATTTGGGGAGAAAAAATCAGTGGAGAAACTTATACTGTGGCCGAGGGAGACTGGCTCTCAACTATTGCAGGCAGGGCCTATGGAGATCCAACAGTTTATACTCAAATTGTGGAAGCCAATAATATTGCTAATCCTGATGTAATTGAAGTAGGACAAACCCTAAAGCTCCCCCGCTAAAATCCCTTGGGATGGTATAATTACCCTGCAAGTTTACACTGAGGAGTGTAACGACGAAGTGCGGGATTAGTATAGAGGTAATACATCAGCTTCCCAAGTTGAAATCGTGGGTCCGATTCCCATATCCCGCTCCAAATCGGACTGTATTTTTAATAATGCCAGATTAGCTTGATTTGTCGGTCTGTTTTTGGGTGTTATGAAGATAGTAACTGCAACTAGAAATCTTCCTACTGGGTATGGGATTTGAACCTTATAATTTTCTACCAAACCGCAATTTTACGGTAAAATGAATCGCTGGATATAACAATACGTGGTAGTATTAGTTTCACTGTGCCCCTTATAGTTCGTTCAGTAGAAGATGAAATATTCCTTAGTGATGCAGCTTCCTCATCCATTCTTCTCAAAAGAGTATTAGTAGATTGAGGAGCAAAGCGCGTAAGTAAATCCAAGACTCGAGGTTTACCTTTTATGTCAGTTAGCACCTGGGTGACTTCTTGTCTTTCCTCTGCATTTTCATTCAAAGTTGCAAGTACTAAATTTCCATCGGTATCTGTATCATCTCGGATATCCATTAAGTCATCTATGTACTGGAAGGTCATTCCAATTCTTTGTAAAGCATCTTTTGCTCCTGCCTGTTTTTCTTTAGATGTGTCGGTTACAATACACCAAATATCAGCTACAATTCTCGAAAAAAGTCCAGTAGTATTTACTCTATGAGTATATGCCTCTTCAAAGGTGGGACTTTCTTTCCATCTATCTTTTTGCTGTAAGGATAAGTAGGCATCTCTTCTTAATCCTGCAATTTTGTGGAATATCATACGTTTTTTAGAAGGATCAATATCTGATTGTGAAATAGCATGTAATAATACTGATTGTGTTTGTTGAACACCATATTTGCATTCACTCCAGCTTGGAAAATCTTCTCTTTCATCGAAGAAATCATCTGTTTGTCGCATGTAATGATTTAAATGTGTAATTAAGGGCAGCACAGTATCAGGAACAGTTCTTTCTGTTAAATCGCTTATTATTGGTAAAAGAAAAGATCCACTGGGATACCAAGGAATTCCTTCTTTGTGTAATCTTCTAGAAGCCTTTACATGTACAAAACCAGCTTTAGCTAGGTTTTTACCAACTGCGAGATATTCGCTTGCAGATGGGTTAAATGTCTGAAGCTCTTCTTTTCCCATAGAAAAGGATTATATACTAATAGATTGTTAAATCAACTTTTCTAGGTTTGAAGATTTTAATAGAATGTTTCAATTCCTAAATATTCTTTTAGTGTTTTAACCTGTAAAATTAGATCAGGCGTGATATACTTAGATAGGTTCGAGCGAAGTACGGTCACCCGCTCCTGATTTGCTTCTTGACAAGATTCTGATTTTCTGATATTCTGAAAGGCGTGAAAACAGTTAGCATTGTTCGAGACAGAGGCCAATTGACAATACCTGATTCTATCCGTAGAGTTGTAAGCTGGGTTACTCCTATGTCTGCCGTATCTATTTCAGTACTCAAACCTGACGAAATTGTAATTAAACCTCACCAAAAAAAGGTGGATTGGGATCAGGTCTGGGAAAATATAAGGAAATCTAGAGCAATTTCAAGTAAGGGTAAAATCAGTGCTGCAGAATTTTTGGAGCAGGATCGTAGATCACATTAATGAAAACTTTAGTTGTTGATACCTCTGTTTTTATTAAATGGTTAAATAAGAATAATGAACAGGGTCTAGATAGTGCAGATAAAATTCTTCAGGATGTTAAAAACGGACAGGTAGAGCTTATTGTTCCCGAGCTAATTAAATATGAAATTGGGAATGTCCTTCTAAAAGGCAAGCAACTTACACCAAATCAAGCATACACTTCGCTCGGTACTGCATATTCATTACCTGTGACCTTTGTCTCAGAATCAGAACAACAGGCAAAAGAAACTTATTCTTTGGCTCACAATTTAGGAGTAAGTTACTATGATGCATCTTTTATGTCGCTAGCTAAACAATGTAATGCTACTTTGGTAACTGATAATATAAAAGATCAAGGGAGAGGTTCAAATATTAAAGTTGTAACCCTGAAAGATTATTGAAATCCTTATCCTCTAAAGATGGTAATGGATTCAAAAAAATATTTACGGGATTAGTATAGAGGTAATACGTCAGCTTCCCAAGTTGAAATCGCGGGTCCGACTCCGATCACCAGCTCATTTTTTTAAGAAGTGGTATAATCTTGTTGTGAAGTTTAAAAAAGCCTTATTCATAGGAATTAATGAAACTCAACTGGACCAAAAGCATTGGGACAAGATAGACGAATTCACTGAGCAAAAAGTGCTTCTCCCAAAGGACAGCCCGCAAATTCAAAAGGAACTTTCTAGCACTGACTGCCTACTTTGTGGTTTTGGAGTTACAATCACAAAACAGGACTTGGCGCAAGCCCCAAACTTAAAGTATATTGGTGTTCTTTCCACTGCTTACGGCAAAATTAATACCCCTTCCGCCAAAGAAAAAGGAATTACTGTTTGTAATATCCCTGGCTATTCAACGGAAGCGGTAGCTGAATTTACTTTTGCAGCACTTCTTGAAAATATTAGAAAAATTGAAGAAGGCAAAGTGAGAGGCAGGCAGACTAATTATTCTGAAGCAGGGCTTTCTCAAACTGAACTTAAAGACAAAGTCTTTGGCGTCCTAGGTCTCGGAAGCATAGGAGCCAGGGTGGCAGAAATTGCTTTGGGCTTCGGAGCAGATACAAAATACTGGTCAAGAACGAGGAAACCGGAATATGAGAAAAGAGGAGTTAAATATCAGGATGTTGATTCTTTAATTGCAGAAGCAGATTTTCTTTCCATAAATTTGGCCCAAACTACGGAAACTGAGAAAGTTTTAAACACTAAAAGGATACAGAGCCTAAAAATGGGGGGGGGTAATTATCAACACTGCACCTATGGAACTTGTGGATATTGACGCCTTAGTTGGCAGGCTGAAAAAAGGAGATGTAACATTCATTTTTGATCATTCTGATGAGACTGCTGAAGATGACCTGAAAAAACTTTCGCAATATAAGAATTGCATTATTTATCCACCAATGGCATATTTCACCAGTGAAGCCCTGGAAAGAAAACCGGAAATATTTATTGAGAATATTGAAAATTTTCTTAATGGTTCCCCTAGTAACATCGTCAATTAAACTTCCCATCACCAGAGGTGATATAATATAGGCAATGCAAAAGGTTGGGGCCATTGTTTTATCCATTTTTGCCTTCTTTGTTTTATTATTTCTTTATACAAAAATTGCGGGGCCAATTTCTTTTTCAATAAACAGTATTACCACAACCAAGTCCGATACTTTTAATGTTTCAGGTGAAGGCAGTGTCACTGTAAAACCAGATATTGCTTTAATTTCCGCAGGTGTCACTGCAAAAGGCAATACCGTCAAAGAGGCCCAAGACCAAATCAATACGGTTTCAAACAATATTGCTGCATCTATCAAGAAGCTTGGGGTCGAAGAAAAAGATATCCAAACTACCAATTACACTATTAACCCTAATTATGATTTCCAAAGCAACATCCAGCGCATCACCGGATATAATGCTTCCACCAACTTTTTAATCAAAATTAGGAATATTGACCTGATTAACCAGGTTATTGATGCGGCGACCACGAGCGGGGCAAATCAAATCAGTTCAATTAGTTTTGATGTGGATGAAAAAGCCAAGGCTGAAGATGAGGCCCGGAAGAAAGCCGTTGATGCGGCCAAAAAGAAGGCAGAATCTGCCGCCAGAATTGCCGGGTTCCGGCTTGGAAAACTAGTGAATTATTCTGAAAATTTTGGTGGCGGAGCCTTTCCCATTCCCCTTTCCCGAGACCTGTCCATTTCAGCCGGTTCACCCAAAACAGAGATAGAACCGGGTTCATCAGAAATTAAAGTCAATGCCACCTTAAGCTACGAAATTTTATAATTTCCATATTTCCCGTATTTCTTGTAAAATGTTGCTATACTGCCGGTGTAGCTTAGTGGTAAAGCAAC
>CAYRCR010000010.1:4862-25490 GCA_964422835.1 uncultured Gammaproteobacteria bacterium | reverse complement strand
TAAGTAGGGGGCTTGCCCCTCGAAGCTTTGGCGAAGGGGGGTGAGAATATGGCTAAGAAATCTCAAAGTTTTTGTAAGTGTCAAAACGGACCAATTTGCGGATGCGGAATTTGCAGCTTGCTGGTGGGAATTGGAGTCGGGGCATTGGCCACTTATCCGGTTTTTGGCACCCACCCGGTTAAATGGGGTCTGGCTTTTATTGTGGCGGGGCTGGCTTATTGTTTTTATTCCAAAGGAAGAAGCTGAAAGCTTCATACTTCAAAAGTTAAGAAATAAATTAGGGAATTTTATTCCGCTTCCAAATCGTGGATTGTCATCCCCTTTTCCTGAGCAACTTGGTATTCAATACCGGATCCTTTGGACTGCCTCCATCGGGGTGTCATGAACATATCGGTAATTTGTGATCGCTTTAAAACTCCTACCCAAAAATTTATCATTTTCTCTTCCCTCTCCTGGAGAGGAAGATCTAAAATCCCCAGTTTTATTAGCAGTTCCAAAGAGAAAACATCGAAGGAGCAGAATATTGGACAATGGTCGGAGCCGGGGACATTTTTTAGGATAAAAGCAGCTTTTAAATCTTTGGCCATGGGGTTTGAAACAAAACAATAATCAATTCTCCATCCTAAATTTCTGGCCCGGGCATTTGCAAAGTATGGCCACCAAGTATAATTTCCCCCATCTCCGTTAAAACACCTAAAAGTATCAATAAATCCTAATTTCTCCAAATCATCGAGTTTTTTTCTTTCCTCCACAGTAAATATGGTATTTTTTAAATTATCGCGGGGTCTGGCCAAATCGAGTTCAGTATGGGCAATATTAAAATCCCCAATTAATATTATGTTGGTGTTCTTTTGCTTTTTTAGAAAGTTCAGTAAATAATCATAAACCTCCAGTTTGTAGCCCAAATCTTCCTTCCCTCTTCCCCCATGAGACAAATATAGATTGATTAAAACAAATTGTGGATATTCTAAGATTAAAATCCTGCCCTCATCATCAAATCTTTTTAAACCAATAATTTGTTTGACAGACTTTGGTTTTTCTTTTGCAAATATTGCCACCCCGGCATATCCTTTTCTTTTTCCAAAATTAAAATAACTTAAATGATTCGTATCATCAAAGCAGAGTTTTTGCAGTTGGTCTTTTTGGATTTTGATTTCCTGAAGGCATAAAATGTCAGCTCCGGATTTTTTAAACCACTCCTTAAAATTTTTCTTGCAAATAGACCGCAACCCATTAACATTCCAAGAAATAATCTTCACCCCTGCATTATAACAGGCTTTTGTTATGTTCCACCCCCAATGTGGAACTTTTCAGAAACAATACTAACCCAATTATCAGTAAACAAGTTGAAATAAAGAGCGGGGTTATGACCGGACCAATCCAGGGGACGGGGATTAAAAAATACAAATCAATATCCCAAATGGTTTTGGGAAAATCAATTAAAATTTTTAAGAAAAAATAATAGAACAAATCCCAAATTGAAAAGGCAATTAAAAATGCTCCCAATTTTTGTTTTAAATTTTGCCCTGCCATATAGGCTACTGATCCCAACATTAAAATTGTAAAAAACTCCCTGATGACTTCTACACTTCGGAGCCTGGCAATATCAAAAGAAACTTCCCGGGGAATAATGAAGGCAATGGCGCGGAGATTGATGATAGTCTGGTAATCCCCATCCAGGAAATTCAAACCACCGGAAGGAAGGCTCCTGATATAGACTACCACTGCTGCTTCCACAAAAGCAAAAGCAATGCCAAAAATAATTAGGGGAATAAGTTTTTGCATCCTCGGCTATTTTATCAGGAATATGTAAAGTTTATGTTAGAGTTTAGCAGCCAGGCTTGCAGATTTAGAATCTTCCATCCTTTTTTGGCGGGCTTCTTCCTGCTCTTTCCGCACCTGGGCTTTTTTGGCATTCCTTAAATCCGCCTCTTCCTGGCAAATGTTATTTGTACATTTGTAAATAGTCTTAGTGATAGGGTATAAATTGTTACCCATGGTCATGGTTACCACTTCCAAAATTACAAGATCCGCTCCACAGGTATCACATTTTAAAGTACAGGATTTTGGGGTTTTGTATTTCAAGGCGCGAGAATTGTAACACAAATTTCACTTTATTGCCAACTTTTTTCCCACTTTGGCAAAGGTCTACACAATTTCCTGACATGTCAGTTTTTTGTGTTATTTCGTACCGAGTAATCTTATCACATATCACACCTCGGAGGTGTGATATTAACGTCACGGGTAATTGGCTACATTTTGGTTATGTTCTTCCAAAGTTTTGCCATAATGGGAAACTCCTTTTGAGTCATGATAATAATAAAGGTAAGGGGTAGAAGGATCGGCACTCCCCACTGCCTGCAAAGCAGAAAGTGAGGGATTGGAAATCGGGGCCGGAGGTAAGCCTCTATGCAGATAAGTATTATAAGGAGAATCTATTTTTAAATCATCACGGGCCAAATTTCTTTTCCACCAGCCATCAGCCAGGGGCACAGTTGTTCCGATTGGCACCAGCGCGTATTGAATCGTGGCATCAGCATTAATTCCCATATCTATTTTTAACCTTTTGAGTAAAATACTGGCCACCATTTTCCGGGCCTCGGGAGAGCGGGCTTCCCTTTCCACAATTGAGGCCAAAATCACACCCTCTTTTGGGGAAAGCCCCAGTTTTTTAATTTTATTTTGTAAATCAGAATTATATTTCTTGTCAAAATTCGCCCTCATAACAGAGGTAATAGTTTCAGCAGTCGCCTCCGGATTAAATAAATATGTATCAGGGAACATATAACCTTCTTCTGCCACATCAATAAAAGCTTTATTCTTGATTCCCAATTCTTGATTCAATTTCGCCGCCATTTCTTCTACCCGCCATCCTTCAACAAGTGTCACCCATTTATCAATCATGCCGACAGTCAACTCTTTCAGAATTTGCCGGGAACTCATAGCTGGAGAAAGTTTAAAATCACCTGCCTGAATTTTATCTGACTCTCCTGAATTTCTGGCCATTAAAGAAAAGGCCCGGCCATTTTTAATCAATTTTTCTTTTTCCAGCCGCTCTACAATAGCCGAAATTCCATCCCCCTTTTGCACCACAAAAATTTTCTTTGCTTCGTCCGATTTATTGACCGGATCAAGCAATGAATCATAATAAAACTTTAAGGATAAAATACTTAAAAATACTATAGAAACAATAACAGCAATTTTTTTCATAATTTTATTATTCGGATTTTTCATCCAGATATCTTTGTAAAATAATCGCAGCCGACTGCGCGTCATCCTGCCTTCTTTTCTTTTTCCCAATCCCCATTTTTATTGCCAATTTTTGTGCCTCCTGCGTTGCCAGTGTTTCATCAGCTAAGAAAACAACCATGCCTGCTTTCTCGAGATGCATTTTAGCATTTTCCACCACCTTGCCCATCTTTCCTTCCGGCTTACCCAAAACAATAACATCAAATTTTTCCCTCTCTACAATCGCTTTTAATTTTGCGGTAATTTTACCAAGAGTGTTTTTTTGTACATTAAGCACACACCAGGAAGAAGCGATTTCACCTCCGGAGTAGGCTAAACCAATTTTATTCATCCCCCAATCAACTCCCAGATATTTCATGTTGTCTGATTTTACCATGAACTAATAACTATTTCGGGGTAATATTGATAGTAATGTTTTGGGGAAGTATGGGCAAACGGACAATTTGGGAAGGAAGCCCGGGAAATGTTTTTATCTCCACAGAGACGACACCTTCGGAGTCTTTTATCTTTGCTACTGCATCATTCTTACTTTTGCCGGTTATCTGCTTTTTAATTTCCGAAGTATTAAATTTAGGTAATAGCTTGGCACGGAATTTGGCATTAAAAGTCAATTTCCCATCTTTTCCAGTCTTGGCAATATCCGCCTGTGTTTCGGCATCCTGCAAATTCATCTCAAAATTTTCCGGCACATCAACCGTAATCAATTTCGAGACAAGTGTCCGGAGGTCAGAGTCCAAGTAGCTTGTACCGCGGAAGCGGACACTGGCATCTAAAGTAAAATCTTTTGCCTGATCATCTACATCTTTAGAAAAGGTGTATTTACCGTCAACTGCTTCCAGCGCCTCTTTGACAATTTTCCGTCCATCGGTAATTTTACCCTGCAAATCCTCCACCGCTTTCCCTTTCAGCTCGTCTACAACTTTGGCTTTCAGCTTTTTCTGGTCATCGGAGGTAACAACCGTTACATTCTTGCTTGTCCCACCGGATAGCGCCTCTTCTACCCTGCCAATAACCTGTGATTTTTGATAATTCGCAACAGTAAGTTCCGTTGAGGCAGATAAATTACTTTCCGGCCCAATAGCCTGGGCAGTCAAACCCATGGGGTCAGTCTTGCCGGGTTTTGTGACTGTTGTAAAATCTGCCCCGACTGATGAGGATTGCGACGCGATTTGGACAGAGGCATCAAGTGTAAATTTTAGCCCGGAGGAAGATGACAGACTCGTCCCCTGGGAAAGAGAAACTTTACCGGAGGTTAAATTATAAATGACTACTTTGCCCTTGGCCGGATCGCCTATTTGTTTGGTACCGGAGGTTACTTCTTTTCCTGAACCTGCAACTGTTGTTTCAATGAGTTTCCCGGGAATAATCTTTTTTTCTTCAGAGATGGCAGAAGCTCCCGGGTCTGCAATAATTTCAGTGGTCTGCTCAAAAATCTTTGGCTCAACATATATTGTCACATCAGCTTTAAATAGAAAAAGGAAGGCCAAAAAAATAATGACTAAGGCAAGAGGAGCAAAAATCCATTTGCCAGGCTTTACGCCGTACCGGGGCAATTTCGGCAACTTAACCTTTGAGGCAACATTTTCCAAAGAAAGTGCTGATTTTGATGTCATTTCCATTTCGGGTACTTCCGGCGAAACCAGATTATCCTCCTCCAACCCTTCTTCATTTTGCACTTTTAATTTTGCACTTTGCACTTCTGCTTTGATGTCTCCTTTGACAAACCCGAAGTCATCAGAGTGTGCTCTTTTCAAAGTCGGCAAAACTTTCACCGCCGGTTTTTTTACAGTAAAACTTCGTTTCAGGCTAACATTGGGGTTAATTTCAGAAGCAGCAGCCCAAATCACCGCTTCAAATTGGGCATTCTCCGGGAGAGGTTCAATTTTAGGAAAATGGAGGAAAGATAAATGTGACATCCAGGGATATGACATCAGCTCGTCTTTGATTTTTTCCAAATCTTCTCCTGCACAACCGGGATAAATCAAGATTTTGGAAGGTAAAACTTCCACTTCAGTAAACTCCTGGAGCAATTTTTCAATGTCAGAAAAACTATGGCTGGTACGTTTCATTGACCGGGTTTCTGTTGCCTTGCCGCCACGGAGGATGGTAGCTTCGATATATTCCCCCAAGCCCAAAAGGATAGCAGTCGGGGGGATACCGTCGGCCTTTTGCAAAAAGTAGGAAATGGCATTAGTCACCGTCACATATGCCATAGGCTCAAGATCGGCTTCCTTGACAATTTTACCCAAAAGTTTAAGGTAAGGTTCTTTTAAATTATCATCCATCCCCCACGAGTCGGGCACGCCAAAAAGGATTTTCTTGGGTTCAATTTCCAAATCCCCCACTGCCTTATCAATAGCCTGAAAAGCTTTATCAACCAAATCATCATTGCCGGAATAAGGAAGAGTGGCGGAACCTAAAATATCAATCTCACGTCCCCTCATTTCCCAAACGGCACCGGTAAGCTGTGTTACCCCGATAACAAGGGCAAAGAAATATTCAGACTCCTTTATTTTATTACCAAAAGGAAGCCGGGCAGACAAATTTTCTAAAAGGTTCATTCTAACTGTTTTCAGTGTACCACGAAGGCCAAAATTAGCCAAGCAAGTACTTTAAAAATCTATTTCTTTTCATTTTATCTTTCTTGTTGTAAACTATAAGCCCTATGAAAGAAGTACTTATCGAATATATGGCTTGGGCCAAACATGCCCAAAGGATTTATGAAGAAGTTTATCCAAAAGCCAAAAAAATACTCATCCCCTCCAATCTCCCCAAATGTTATAATTCTCTCGTATGACATCTGGCGAGCTTCGCAAAAAATATCTTGAGTTTTTTGTGAGTAGGGGCCATAAAATTATCCCTTCTGCGCCCCTGGTTCCCGAAAATGATCCCAGTACTCTTTTCGTATCAGCCGGCATGCAGCCAATGCTCCCTTATCTTTTAGGAGAAAAGTCTCCATACGGCCCCCGTGTTGCAGATAGTCAAAAATGTGTTCGTACCGCCGATATTGAAGAAGTCGGCGATAACCGACACCAGACTTTTTTTGAAATGTTAGGAAATTGGTCTTTTGGGGATTATTTTAAAAAAGAACAGTTGCCTTGGATTTTCGAATTTTTAACAAAGGAAGTAGGGCTGGATCCAAGAAGAATTTACGTCACAATTTTTGCCGGAGATGAAAAATATAATTTACCCAAAGATACAGAATCAGTAGAAATTTGGAAAGAATTATTTGCCGGAGCCGGCGTTGACGCAAAAGATGTGGAACTGGGATCTTTAGAAAATGCCGCCGAGAAAGGCTTACAGGAGGGAAAAATTTTTTATTATGACCAAAGAAAAAATTGGTGGACTAGATCATGTAGCATTCAGGATATGCCTGCCGGAGAACCGGGTGGACCTTGTTCGGAAATGTTTTATGAATTCCCCGAAATAGAACATGATCCGAAGTACGGAAAACATTGCCATCCCAATTGCAATTGCGGCAGTTTTTTGGAATTTGGAAATTCGGTTTTTATGCAATATCAAAAACAAGCGGATGGCACCTTAAGAGAAATGTCCAATAAAAATGTTGATTATGGAGGAGGACTGGAAAGATTAACTATGGTCCATAATGATCAACCTGATGTTTTCCAAACAGATTTATTTTTACCAGCAGTTCAAAAAATTAAGGAGCTCTCTGGCAAGAATTATGACGATTGTAAAAAAGAATTCAGGATTATTGCTGATCATTTAAAAGCTGCCGTCTTTTTGATTTTAGATGGTGTTGAACCTTCCAATAAAGAAAGGGGCTACGTTGTTAGAAGAATAATCCGCCGGGCAATTTTACAACTGAAAAAATTAGGAGTTACTGACCTGGAAAAAGCCGGTAAAGAAATTGTTGAAGTTTTCACTACCGATATTAAAATGATTCAAATCATTGAAGCAGAGATAAAAAAGTTTGGTCAAACACTGGATAAGGGCTTAAAAGAATTTAACAAATTACAAAACATTTCCGGCAAAGATGCTTTTAATTTATTCCAAACTTATGGATTTCCGCTGGAGTTAACGGAAGAGCTGGCCCAAGAAAAAGGATTGCAAATTAACAAACAAGAATTTGAAGAGGAATTTAAAAAACATCAGGAATTATCCAGAACTGCATCAGCAGGAATGTTTAAAGGAGGCTTGGGGGAACAAAGTGAGGTTGCAACCCGCTATCATACTGCCACGCATTTACTGCATGCGGCACTACGTCAAATTCTGGGAGAACATGTTCAGCAAAAGGGCAGTAATATAACCGCTGAAAGATTGCGTTTTGATTTTTCCCAACCCGAAAAAGTAACTGAAGAACAATTAAAGCAGATTGAAAATTTAGTCAATGAAAAAATTAAGGAAAATTTGCAAATTACATCAGAAGTGATGGATAAAAATGAAGCTTTGCAATCCGGGGCTCTGGGATTTTTTACGGAAAAATATGGGGACCGCGTCACAGTTTATACGATAGGTGATCCTTCGACCCTTCGACAAGCTCAGGGCTCAAGGTCTCTCTTTTCAAGAGAGATTTGCGGGGGACCTCATGCTAAATTTACAGGTGAGTTGGGTAAGCTTAAAATCATCCACGAAGAGGGAGCCGGAGCCGGGATAAGAAGAATATACGCTACTCTTTCCTCTTAAATAGCCTTCTGGTATTTTTGGCAGAGGTAATTTTTTGGGTAATTTGCGCCGCCGCCTGCGCTGGTCCTACCTGCCGGCAGGCAGGTTTTTCCACATCGGACAAAACCATATCCAGCTTGTCCAAAGATTTCCGGAGGTCTTTCAGGATTAAAAATACCTGGAATCCCAAAATGGATAAAAACACTCCCAAAAGCATAATCAAAAGTATTAAGGCAATTTGCAAAATGTCCATAACCGATCAGCGTTTAGTGATTAGGGTACAGCGTTTAGTTAACAATATATTGTTATTTTTTGCAACTATACGCTTCACGCTAAACGCTATTATCTCTTCAAGTACACCGTTCTTTCAATGGTTGTTTTCTGGCCAAATTTCGAGGAAGCAGTGATTGTAATTTTATTAACCTGTGAAGATAAAGTAATACTTTCCGAAAACGACCCATCAGGGGAAACCGGAATATTCTGGGAGTTAACAGATACTTTTACCTCCGGATCAGTTTTTCCCTCCACTTTCAGTTCCGGTATGTCAATAGTCATCTGGTCAGAGGGAGCAGTTAAAGAAAGGGCAGGAGCTCCTACGAACTGGCGGTATTGAATCCATAAATAACCAAAAAAAGACAAAACAATTAAAAGCACTACTGCCCATAAAACTTTAGCCGGGGTGAGTCTCGGTTTTTCTACAGTACTCACAAAAGCATCCATCACATAAGGCTTATGTTTTTTATCGGAAAATTCCCGGCGGAAAATTGCCAAAAGTTTATCCGGGTCAAGTTTCAAAAATTTTGCATAGTTCTTGATAAACCCCTGGACAAAAGTCGAGGGAGGAAGCTTTGAATAATTATCATTTTCCAAAGCAACAAGGAGTTCTTTTCTTATTTTGGTGGATTTTTCAACTTCTTCAAGGGTATAGAACTTTTCTTCCCGTGTTTCTTTAAGTATTTGCCCCACAGTCCTCATGGGAAAATTATAACATTAAGAAGAAGCTCTTTGGGCAAAGTAGTCATCAGCATTTTTGACCAATACATCCCGGGGCTTACTGCCCTCTCCAGTCCCTACAATTCCTGCCTCCTCCAGTTCATCTAAAATCCTGGCAGCCCGGGCATAGCCCACCCGAAGCCTTCTTTGAAGAAGTGAAGCCGAAGCCCGGTCATATTGGCAAACAGTCCGGACAGCCTCCTCAAACAAATCATCAGTCTCATCCCCGTTACCCTTACCCCCGATCCTACCTAAGGGCATTTCTGTCACCTCCGTAGTGTATTGCGGAGCAATTCCCAAAGCTTTTAAGTATTTAATTAAATTATTCATCTCCGCATCTGATACAAATACTCCCTGGATACGGACCGGTTTGGAAGCATCAGGCGGTAAAAAGAGCATATCCCCCCGGCCCAACAATTTTTCCGCGCCCTGGGTATCTAAAATTACCCGGGAATCAATCATGGAAGAAACGTTAAAGGCAATTCGGCAGGGGATATTGGCTTTAATTAAACCGGTAATAACATCAACAGACGGCCTTTGTGTTGCTACTACCAGATGAATACCGGTGGCCCGGGCCAGTTGGGCTATGCGGGTGATGGCATCCTCCACCTCGACCGGCGCAAACATCATCAGATCCGCCAGTTCGTCAATAAAAATAACAATATTGGGTAAAGCCTGAAAACCCGACATATCGTTATAGCCGATAATATTGCGCACCCCTACAGATTGGAAAAGTTTATACCTCCGATCCATTTCCGCCATGGCCCATTTCAGGGCTGATAAAATCTTTTCCGGCTCGGTAATTACAGGAGTTAAAAGATGGGGAATACCGTTAAAATTGGCCAGTTCCACCCTTTTTGGATCAACCAAAATAAGTTTTAATTCTTCAGGGGAATTGCGGAAAAGTAAAGAAGTAATAAAAGCATTGATAAGTACAGATTTACCGGAACCGGTTGTCCCCGCCACCAAGCAGTGAGGCATCTTACCAATGTCCACCACCACCGGACGGGATGATGTGTCGCGGCCCAAAGCCACTGCCAGTTTTGATTTATGCTTCACCATTTCATCTGATGATAAAATAGTTTTAAGCCCAACCATTTCCAAGGAATGGTTAGGTACTTCAATACCAACCAGAGACTTACCCGGGATCGGAGCTTCAACACGAACAGTACCGGTAGGGGTAGCCAAGGCCAGGGCCATATCATGCTGTAAGTTGGCAATTTTGGCAATTTTAGTGCCGGCAGAAATCTCCAGGGCATACTGCGTTACAGCCGGACCACCGTTAACCTCGGCCACCCTGGCTTGGATGCCAAATGAATCGAGAGTTTTTTCAATTAAGGCAGCATTTTTCTTCACATCTCCGCGGTCAGCCGGAGTTCCCGCTTTTTCAGACAGCAGAGATAATGAGGGGTATTTCCAGATCTTGGTTTGGCCTGCCACATTTTGTACCAGCGAGTCTGCCATTAAAATCTCCTCCACCGGTATCACCTTGGATGAAAACTTTGGTTTTTCTTCCACTCCGGAAACTTTCATGGTCATCTTCCTGCCTTCAAAAGACCCACTGCGGCGAGCCAAGCCAAAAAGCGGGGAGGCTATATTCCCTATAAAATCAGCTGCACCCTTGAAAATAGACAATATTTGGGATAAGGATGTGTTGAATAGCACTACAACCCCCACAAAAAATATCCCTATTAAAATTACAATGGTTCCGGCCGGGGTTAAAAGTGCTGACAATTCTACCCATAACAGGTTGCCCAACACTCCCGCCCGGGCTTCTGATATAGGCGCAGTCAAACCGGACAGGGATGCCATAATTGCCAAAAGCCCAACCAAAACATTAGCTTGGGCAAAAACAAATTTAAACCTTTGTAAAATAAGCCCGGTTGACAAAAAAACTATTGGTGCAAAGATTGCTGTCCAGCCTAAATTTTCCAGTAAAAAATCACGCCAAAAAGCCAGTTTGCTTGTACCCGATAAGAGCGATACGGCAGAAAGAGCCGCCATAATGATAGCAACGAGCGACCCGACAGTTACCACAGTCCTTTGGCGGAGCTTAAACTTAGGCAGTGAGTAAATCGATCTTCTCCTGGACATATAATTTTTATAACCCTTATAACTATTATAACATATATCCTACACTATAGGTTATGCTATACTTCCACAATCACCGGTAAAATCATTGGTCTTCTTTTTGTTTCCTGATAGAAAAACCTCTCCAGATTTTCCTCAATATGCTGTCTCATAAAGCGCCAGTCTAAAATCCCGTGCGGATGGTCGCGAAGCGTCGACTCTACCACCTTTTTAGCATAATCCAGAAGCTCTTCTGATGCTTTTTCAAAAACAAAGCCACGGGACACAATGTCCGGCTCGCCCACAATTTCACTGGTGCGTTGATCTATCGGCACAATCACCAATACTATTCCCTCCTCGGCCATGACCTGCCGGTCGCGGAGCACAATGCTGCCCACATCCCCCACACCAAGTCCGTCAACATAAACATTACGGATATCAATCCGGCCGTTGAGCTCTGCTCCACCCCTACTCAAATTAATAATTTGCCCATCTTCCGCAAGGAGTATTTTGTCCCTTCCCCAACCCAATTCCTCTACCATATTGGAAAAAGCTTTCATCTGCCGATAAGTTGCCCCAATCGGCATGAGATACTTTGGTTTGGCCAAACTTATCATTACCTTGAGCTCCTCCCTGGCGGCATGGCCGGAAATATGTAAATCATCAGTCATGGCAGTGTAATAAACATTGGCCCCCGCTTTGGTAATTTTGTCAATCAATGCGTGCTGGGCGGCTTCAGTGGAAGGAATCGGGTCCGCAGAAAAAACAACCGAATCATCGGGTAAAATCGTGACAAAACGATGATCATTGTTGGCAGCCCGGGACAGTGCCGACCCAACTTGGCCAAATGCTCCCGCAATCAAAACCAGTAGTTTTTGGTCAGGGAACCTTTTAATTTCCTCCTGTGGGATAATAACTTGCGGGGGAATTTGTATATACCCCAAATCCCGGGCTACCTGGAAATTGCCTTCCATGCTTCGTCCCACCAGAGCCACTTTCCTGCCGGCATTCACTGCCACATTAATGGCCTGTTGGATGCGTCCCAAATTAGAAGAAGTGGTGGTGATAAGGACTTTCCCTTTGGTTTCAGCCTCAATTTTGGCAAAGGTCGGCTCAATTACCTTTTCCGATAAATTATAGCCTGCCCGTTCCACCCGTAGAGAATCAATCAGCATCAAATCCACACCTTCCCGCCCCGCTAAAGCCACGCTGGCAAGATCAGTAGGCTCACCTGTAACGGGCGTAAAATCAATCTTGAAGTCTGCCTGATGGATGATGCGTCCGGCCGGAGTATCAATCACCATTCCTACACTGTCCGGTACCGAATGTGATACCCGGTAAAAAGAAATATTAAAAACTCCTAACTTGAGTTTGGTACTCAAATCAACCACTTTTATTGCATCTTTAGGCAAATTATGCTCCGTAAATTTGGCCCTGATAAAGCCGGCTGCCAGTTTTTGGGCATAAATTGGCGCGCCCAGATCGGGCCAAAGATAAGGCAAACCTCCGATATGGTCATCATGGGCGTGGGTAATGACAATACCTTTGATCCTGTGTTTTTTATCCTTAAGGTAAGACACATCCGGGATGACCAGATCAATGCCCAACATTCCTTCATCAGGAAAGCCGATACCACAGTCCACCACCATAATATCCTGACCGTATTCATAAACATACATATTTTTGGTGACATCGCCGATACCCCCTAAGGGAATTAACTTGAGTACCCCAAATTTCGGAGCGGCCACATATTGTCCTGTTTTGATTTGTTTTGGTCGGAACTGTCTCATTTTATTTATAAATTTATAGTTAAAAGTTCAAAATGCAAAATTGCAATTCAAAACTTTAAATTATTAATTTTAACTTTGAACTTTTCACTTTGCACTTTTAATTTCCTAAATAATTTCCTATATTTTCATTATTAATTCTATACGGCCCCATATTCCCTTCCACCACTTCCCGGGCAATTTTGCGGACCACAGTTTGGATTGTCCTTTGCAATGACCTGATCCCCCCGTCAAATCCCAAGGGCCGGACAATCTGCGGCCAAATACTATCATCAAGTAAAACGGCATTTACTGCAAGCCCTGCTTCATCTTCTGCCTTTGGCAAAAGGTAGTTTTTGCCGATCATAGTTTTTTCCTCATCAGAGTACGAGGGCATTTCAATCACTTCCAGCCGGTCCAAGACGGCTGTAGCTATATTGCCGGTATTGTTGGCCGTGGCAATAAATAGCACCTTTGACAAATCAAAAGGATAATCCACAAAATGGTCCAAAAAAGTTGAATTTTGCTCCGGGTCCAAAAGTTCCACCAAAACACCCATCACATCTGACCTGTTTTCAACTGATACCCGGTCAATTTCATCAAGCAGTATCACAGGATTTGAAACACCGGCCTCGTGTATCATTTTTAAAATACTGCCCGGCTCGGCTTCAGGTTTTACCCGGGACTGCCCCCGGAGTTCTGAAACTGATCCAAGGCCTCCCAGGGGAATTCTTAAAAATTTACGGCCCAGGCTTTCGGCAATTGATGAGGCCAAAGATGTTTTACCTGAACCCACCAAACCCACAAAGGAGAGAACCGGGGCGCGCATGCCCTTTCCCGACCTGGAATTTAAGATTAAAATTGACAGGTATTCCAAGATCCGGTCTTTGACAGGCTTGAGACCATAATGGTTTTTATCCAAAATCTGGGCTGTCCTTTTAAGATCCAAGATATCCTGGCTTGCCTTCCCGAAAGGCAGGGTGGACACAAAATTTATGTATTCCCGCTCGCGGTCAAGTTCAATACTATATCCTGAAGCAGAAGCTTTTTCAATTCTTGTAAGCTGGTTGGTTAACTTTTCAGCCAGGTCCTTGGGTAACTGGGCAGTATCCATAATTATCCATATTCTACCCTAAATGCTATAGTTTCCCAAGAGGACAATTAGTTGGTAAATTTAAAAGTGGAGAGAATTTTCAGTAATAACTCTTTCCCGCCGAATAAACTTATTTCATAAATTTTGTGACCCTTAGGCAATAAGACGACATAATAATGAACATTATTACCATTAGTCGTCGCAAAAATTGTGGCACTTATACTGTCCACTATAACAAGGCTGACATCCGTTATGTCCGTGTAACGATATCCGTATGCAGTACTTTTCTTTGCCCAATCAATAACCTCCAGCCCTTTGGGGTTATCGGATGGATTATTTGAAATACTGAATATCGTACTTCCTGGCGGACCATATGTTCCTACGATCATATCTTCTATCTTTTCTGGATCCTTAATATCTTGGATGTCTGTCATATATTGATTTTTCTGTCCATCTACACGTTCGTAAATGTACCAACTCTCTGGATATCTCACTGAATAACCCACTCTATTATTTACATACGTTTTCCAATTGGCAGTTTCCCCGACACTAGTCGGCGCAGGGCTAGCTGTTGAGGTTTGGGTAACTTGTTGAGAGGTAGATACGGAAGCAGGTTTTTGGAAATTTGTATATAACAAATACCCACTAACAACTAGTGTAATAAGTATCAGGAAAATAATTGGAGCAAAACCCTTCGAAGAGTTTATACTGAGCGTAGTCGAAGTACTCAGGGCTGGGCCTTTTTGTTTATGCATTATGATAATAATCTCACAAAGAAATTATTTTATCAATTTTTTCATTGGCAAATAATTTTTACCTGTTACAATTGACCTTTTTAACTGTTTTTCCAAAAGTTTTCTTGCCCCTCTGGCAACATTACCTCCCGATTTGGCATCTTTTTTAAGTTTTGGCATACCTTTTGAATTTTCATCCCTGTGGATTTCAGTAGTAGTTCTTTCTCCCAGCATAGTTAAAATCAATTCAAAATCATCCATATGGTCACGTAAATTTTCCCGTTTTAAACCTTTTAGTTTCTTATATTGGCTGGGAATTATACCAAAAGTTGCCTTGGAAATTTCCGCAGTCAAGATTTCATAATCTTTCTGAATTTTTGCTCCCCTGTCTTTCCATTCATCAGTCAATTCTTCACGGATAGCAATACCCCGCATTCTTTTTTCAATCCAAGAATCCGGATACCCTTTGGCTTTATAAAGCATCCGGGTGCGTTTCGTTGCCAATTCCGGATCTTCAATTTCCTGTATTCTTTCATAACCAACCCGGGCAAGCCATCTTTTAAATGGCTCTGCTTTAGGGGAGGGGACAGATTGAACTATCCTAAAAATCCCCTCGGTATTGGCACAATCTGTTTCCCTTAATTTCCCGTCAGGAGCTTTTAATTTCAACTGTCGACAAATTGTCGATAGTTCAACTCCATCTTCACTTTTAACTCTGATTTTCATCTTGTACCAGTAATCATTAGGATTGACACTGTCAGTCAGAGCTTCGATAACATCAACTACAGAAAGCCACCATTCGTTATTATGGATCTTCTTTCTGATGTTCTTGCCTTTAAAAATAGCTATTCTGGTTTCGGAAAAAGTATCAGTCATATATTTAACATATACCAAATATTTCCCGAAGTCAATCCTTCAGCTTTGTTCAGGATTGACCCTGAGCTTGTCGAATAAGTCAAGAGAAGTTATAGTTTCCCAAGAGGACAATTAGTTAGTAAATTTAAAAGTGGAGAGAATTTCCTCTATAGTTTTTTCTTCAATCTTTGAATTGGGATTCTTATAGAAATTAATTACTCTATTTCTGTTTACATCTACTATGTCATAATTAAGCAAAACCGAACCAACAGGAGAAATCTCTCCTTGGTCATTCCAGTTAAAGCTTTTAATTTGCTTAAAAGCTTGCTTGATAAATTTATTTGTACCTAAAGTCACAGTTTGTTTACCTGTTGCTTCATAAGCCTTATCTGGCCCCGGAGGACTATATAGAGAAACTTCCTGAGTATTTTTACGTACTATTACCTGCATATAAGATTCATTAGAAACCGGCTGACAATTTTGATTTGCGCTAACGATATTGCCGGTTATAAAAGAGTTTTCTTCTTTATCCAAACAAAATTTCCAATCTCTGGGTAGTTTAACTTCAAATCCCCAACCTACTTTAGAAATTTCCGCAGAACTGATAACTGTAGGTTGGATAGTTTGTTGAGGTGCAGGAATAGACACAGGAGCGGATTTTTGGGAATTTGTGTAAAGAAAATATCCACCAACAACTACTGCAATAAATATCAGAATAATTATTGGAGCAAAACCCTTCGAAGAGTTTATACTGAGCGTAGTCGAAGTACTCAGGGCTGGGCCTTTTTGTTTACACCAAGTGTAGCCAAAGTGCATGTCTTTAGTATAACATCGCTTATTCACAAAATGCTATAATAGATGTGTGAAACGCATTCATTCTGTAGTCTGGAAGGAAAATAAATGGTTTGTTGCTAAAGCTCTGGAGGTAGAGATAGCCAGTCAAGGGCTAAACAGAGATGAAGCCCTCAAAAATTTGAAGGAGGCTTTGGAATTATATTTCGAGGATCAGAAAATTGAACTTACTCCTGTACACAAACCGGAACTTCAGGATATCTCTATTCAGGTAAATGCCTAAGCTATATTCTGCCAGAATTATTCTTTCGGCGCTTCAACGAGCAGGATTTACGATTATTTCCCAGAGAGGAAGCCATGTTAAGTTATACAAGAAAACGGGCACAAAAATTTTTACAGTCATTGTCCCAAACCATAAGGAAATTGCACTGGGAACTTTTGGCAGTATTTTACGCCAAGCCGGAATGAATAAAAAAGAACTGGAAAAGTTTATTAGATAATTTCCCAAGAGGACAATTATTGAGTAAATTTAAAAGTCGAAAGGACATGAGGATAAATATCTTTTAGATTTGGGTCTTTGACCTCATTATCATTATCCAGGTTAAGCACAATAATATAATTGTCAACCTCAGTTATTGTTGGGTTGGAAAAGGACTCAAATGCGGAAGCCTCGAAAGTAACTGCCTTTTGACCACCAAGCAGAGAGTCTTTTTTGTTTTTAACTCCGCGATAGAAGAATGGGGAATTTGCCACCGAAACAGCAGGATCATCAAAGGACAAAGTTGTAGTATGTTTATTCAGCCAACCACTTAAATCGTTTGCATCATTTTCGAAAACAACTACTTCAACTAAGGGCTGAGAATAGCCTCCGCCGGGAGTTGGGCTAGGACTTTTTATTATTATTGAAAATAATTTTGTATCGATACCAGACTTTTCCTCAATAGAATAAGATGGAGGATATTTCAAAGAGAATTTATAAGTATCATTTGTATAAGTCTTCCAATTAGCCCCGATTAAATCGGGGTTGGCAATTTCCCCGGCACCAGACGGTGCAGGGCTTTCAGTAATTACCTTCTGGGAATCTTCTTTTATAGTGGGTTGCTTTACATACTGAGGGAAAATTTTTTGCCATATAGAAGGGCCTAATTTCCATCCAGAATTAACGGAACATGCTGGGCTATACCCATTCACAGAGCCACAATTCACTTGAGTTCCTGATTGGTAGTAAGGTAAAGGGATCATTAAAGCAATTCCTGCTAAGATTCCAATCCCCACCAGAATAATTATTGGAGCAAAACCTTTTTGTTGTAATTTCATTTGACTTTAATCTGGTGTAAAATCGGCATAGCTGTTCGTTCAGGCATAATTTCTTTTTTATAAACCTTTTTTTCTTTGCCCAAAAATCTGCTGGCGTCTAATATCTCAATATAAACCGGCTCATGATCTTTGGAGTAATGGATTATTACCCCATCTTCATCCTCTGCATAATCAAAATGCTTATCAGAAATCCAGATATTTAAAACATCATCTTTTTGTTCATAAAGAACTCTTTTCCTTTTCATTTAACATACCTCCCTTTCTCTGTTGGATAAAATGTAATCGCCGTAATTATACCACTGAAAAATATGGTTTCTTTATCGCCTGTTTAATATCTTTATCGACGAAATTCCAACCTGCGGTTTTATGGATGTCAAATTTTCTTCTGGCGTGTTTTGTATAAATAATTCTCACAAACTCATCATATCATGAAGATTTATATCAATAGAGATTAATGGTTGAAGCCACCGCGTCCGCCACGATTTCCGCCACGATCAAACCCACCACCTCGAGGCCTGTCGAATCCGCCGCTCCGGGGCCTATCCCCAAAATTTCTTCTCGGCCGATCACCAAATCCACCACCTCGGGGTCTGAAGCCTCCCGAAGGTCTACCCGCTCCGCCGAAGCGTCCACGAGGCGAGCTTTCCGATTCAGGTTTAATATCTGCCCCAAAAAGCATTGATAAACCAATTTTCCCGGAGGCATCAGTATCAGTGACGCGCACTTTAACAGTCTGCCCGACTGACACCACATCTTCCGGATTTTCCACTCTACCCGCTGCCATTTGTGAGACATGGACCAAGCCGTCTTTGCCGGGAGCAATTTCCACAAATGCTCCAAACGGCGCGATTCTGACCACTTTACCCTCCATCACTTCCCCCACTTCAAATTTTTTAAACATACCTTCAACTGCAGCCAGGGCATTTTTAATGGCCTCTTCATTACAGGATGAAATCATGACAGTACCATCTTCTTCGATGTCAATCTGGGCGCCGGTTTTAGCGATGATACCGTTGATATTTTTTCCTCCCGGACCAATCAGTGTGCCAATATCTTCCGGGTTAATATGGGTCACTTCAATCTTAGGGGCATATTGGGAAATATTACCCGGTTCAGGAATTGCTTTATTGATCTTTTCCAGAATAGATTCGCGGGCCAGCTTCCCTTGACGCAAAGCTTCTTCAATAATCTCAAAAGAAAGCCCATGAAGTTTTGTGTCCATTTGAATAGCTGTCACACCTTTCACAGTTCCTGTCACCTTAAAATCCATCTCCCCGTAGAAATCCTCCACTGCCTGCATGTCAGTAATAACTTGAAAAGTCTTCTCGTTTGATAAAAGCCCCAGGGCAATACCGGCCACGGGATTTTTAAGATTAACTCCGGCATTTAAAAGAGCACATGTTGAAGCGCAAAGTGAAGCCATGGAAGTTGAGGCATTGGCGGATAGTACCTCCGAAACTACCCGGATGGCATAAGGAAATTCCTCAACGCTCGGCAAAACAGCAACCAAGCCTTTTTCCACCAAAGCCCCATGTCCGATATCGCGCCTATTGGGGGAACCAATTCTTTTAACTTCACCCACCGAGAAAGGATTGATGCCCATGTTGTAATGGTGCATAAACCGCTTTGTGCTTTCTCCAACCATCCCCTCCAAAGTTTGAGAGAGAGACATTGGGCCAAGGGTGGCAATTGATAAAACTTGAGTCCCGCCTCTTTGAAATACGCCTGAACCGTGTGCCCGGGGCAGAAGTCCCAGTTCAATTTCAATAGGACGTACCTCTTCCATACCCCGGCCGTCAACTCTTTTACCTTTTTCAAGGACGGTCTCATGCATGATGATTTTGGCCACTTTATCAAAAATAGTACCAATAGCCCGGTCATTTAACTTTTCAGCATATTTGATGGCCAAATCATTTTTGATGGCTGTAGCGGTACCTTCATGCCATTGATGTTGGGGATCTTCAAAAATGGCCTCAATTCTTTCGCAAATATCTTTTTCTACATCGGCCACTAACTTTTCATCCAAATCAGAGGTAGCGGGAGTTAAGGCCAATTTTTCTCTATTTATTTCTTTGGCAAAATCAGCAATCAGCTCAATTAATTTTTGAGATTCACTGTGGGCCAGTTTAATGCCTTCAAAAACTTTCGCATCTTCCACTTCTTTGCCTTCGGCCTCAATCATTACCACCTTATCAGGAGTTGTAGCAACTAGAAGTTCCAGGTCAAGACCTTCCTGGGTTGGCAAATCAGGATTAACTATAAATGTGCCGTTTTGGGCACCAACCATGGCCACACCCATCGGCCCGTCAAACGGAACGCTTGAGGAAGTCAGGGCTGCAGATGTGGCAATAAAACCAAGCAAGGCAGGATCATTAATTCCGTCATATGAAAGCACACTGATAATCACCTGCACTTCACTTTGAAAATCTTTGGGGAAAAGCGGACGGATAGACCTGTCAATGGCACGTCCTGCTAAAACTGCACTTTCCGGGGGCCTGGCTTCACGTTTGATAAACCTTTGGGCCGTGATTCTGCCTCCGGCATAATATTTCTCGACATATTCTACCGAAAGCGGAAAATATCCCATATCCTCTTTCAAAGGTTGGGTGGCAACCGTTGCAAGAACTATGGTTTCACCCCAAGTTGCAAGCACTGCAGAGTCGGCCAACTTTGCCAGCTTGCCTGTTTCAAGTTTTAATTTTCGGCCGTTAAGGTCAATCTCACGGGTTACTATTTTTGACATAAGTTCTTTGTGGCTTGGGGTTGGAAACTGTGGAAGAGATAACTAGCACCAGGCTATTTAACTCTTTGCAATCTCCAAAAAATCCCAAAACCTATTTGTCCTTCACATTATAACACAACTACTTACTAAGCCCCAATTTTCCAATCAAAACCCTGTAGCGTTCGTTATCCTTTTTCAAAAGATACTGCAGCAGCCTTCTTCTTTTATTGACCATAGAAAGAAGTCCCCGCCTTGAGTGGACATCATGCGGATGCTCCTTCAAGTGGTTAGTCAAGTTCTTAATTTGTTCAGAAAGTAAAGCAGCCTGCACTTCAGGGGAACCTGTATCACCCTTGTGGGTGGCAAACTCTTCAATAATTTGTTTTTTACTTTTAATATCGAGTGGCATAA
>CAYRCR010000010.1:0-4852 GCA_964422835.1 uncultured Gammaproteobacteria bacterium | reverse complement strand
CTAGGATTTAGTTTAGAACCAAGAGACAGAAGCTTAAGAGTTAAACTCTTCAATTATTTGTTTCTTGCTTTTGATATCCAATGGCATAAGCCGTCACTGTATTCATCAGAGTCCTTCGATCCGCCAGTTGGGGTACTCAGGATCCTCCAAAGAATAAGTCCTTTAAATTACTTGGTGAAGTATATCAAAAAATTAAAAACTTAGCAAGGGGTTTATCCTAAACCGGTTTTGCCTTTAAAAATCTTGGGGGTCAACCAGTCGTCCTCGGGAGTTGTAATGGCTACTTCACCAACGGGTGCTTCTTCTGCTGAAGGCATGCTTGAAGTATCCGATATCACCGGGGGCATAGGAAATGAATCTTGTGGAGCATTGAAAATTTTGCTCAAGTCAAACCCCCCCTTCGCTGAAGCTTCGGAGGCCGGGTCGGGGGGCAAACCCTGGGATTGACCCGTTGGTACTTCCGGCTGCACGGGCCGGACGAGAGTTGAAACAATATTGGGCCGTTGCCCTCCGACTTTTAATAAATTGGCCACTACCCCATAGGTATCAGCCGTAACCTTTTCTGATTGTAAATTACAGGTAGCTTCAAAAATTCCGGCCAGGAGGTTGGTGGCAATATCTCCCTCAAAGGGAAGCTGCAAACCGGGCAAAACCTGGGCCAGAATTTCAGACAAAGATGAGGCAGAAGTGTCAACCGCGTTGCTGGCGCCAAATTGTTCATTCCCTTCTTTATTGTCAATATTGAGAATATGGGCGCCATTAAATGCTTGAGTGTTGCTGCTATAAATTGACCCCAAATTTGCCAAATTCCCGGTGCCAATTACAAATATTAAATCAAAACCAGAACTGTCATAGGCAGGAGTGACAAAAGTCGGCTCAAATTTTTGCCCCGCGTTAACATAAAAAGTCAGCTTCAAATCTTTCTGTTCTGCCCCGGAGGGTGCCCAGTCAAGGCTTTGCAGGGACGGCACGGTTTTATCAGGGGCAACTACACCCCCCAGAGTGATGGTGAAATTTCCCCCGGTGCCGGAAGGAATTTTATTTTGCACTTGCCCTATTCCAAAAAGATGGCTGTGTCCCACTTTGATTACCCCGTCTGTAGCAATGGCAACCTTTTTACCTGCCTGTTCCAAAGCCAAATATAGGGCAAGGCCGGAAGCAAGCTCATCAATGCCGGCAGAGGGCGGTAAAGCAATTAAAATACTTGTAGCTGTAGGTAAAATTCTTCCCGCTTCCAGAAGTTGTCCGTCATACTTCATGGCCAGATTTTAGCACTAATGACCCATAGAGGCAAGTTTTAGTATCAGGATAGTATTATTGTGGAAAAAGTTTGAGTATACTATTTAATTTATCTCTGCTAGCCTGCCTCACCATCCCATCTTTCAGATCAACATTATATTTGGTCTGGAACCTGATGACAGCATTAGTAGTGGAAGGACCAAAAGTTTCAGTTTCTTGACCCGGAGAGCCGGGACCAACATCAGCCACCCTGGTGTCAGGAAAAAGATTCAATATCCCTTGCAGACATTTGACATCCACTCCTCCGTACGATCCCTGCCACATGTCACGATAGAAAGAATTAAAATTTGTGCAGGCTTGAGGCCTGCCACTAATTGGCGGAGGTGTGGAAAATGATGTGGGAATAGGTGTAGGAATCGGGGTTAGGGTGGGAGGAACAGGGCTGGGAGTAGGACCTGACGGCAGGACAACCGAGAGGTCTGGAGAATTAGATCTTCTGCTTATTCCATCAACCTGGGTCTTAAAATAATAGTTTGGATCTAAGAAGCCGAAAGAAGGATTATGCTCTGCTACCCAGGTGGTTGAACCTTGGCCCAAGGAATTCAGAATAACAGAAGAGGGTTGGGTATTGGCCGGGATATCATTTAAAGGAATAGTGGCAAATCTCCTTACTTCTATATTGACTGTTTTCCCCCGGCAGGAAGAAGAGGGACCTTGTATATTAATAGTAACCGTAGTCCCTTTGGTAGTTTTGGAAACTGACCAAAGTGCAGAGGAAATATTACAGGGAGTAGAAGGTACTACAGTAGGTGCGACAGCCTTATCAGGCACTCCTCCTCCATTTTTTACAAACTCAATATCCACCTGTCCCAACACACTATCCCAACCGGCCAGACAGGTAGTGAGAGGGAAACCTCTTCCTTCACTGTAACAACTACTCTGGATAGCAATACTGCCATAGGTAGCAGGAAGGGATACACCTGTTCTTCTTGATCCTCCTGATCCTGCTAAATCTGCTCCCACCAGATAAGTCCTGCCTGCTACTAAACTCACGGGGGTAATGGAAGTATAGGCCCAGGCATTGGATGAGGTTACATTGGTTTCAGCTATAACCCTTGCTTCAACTGTATCATAAAGGGATACTTTCTTTGTTCCATTGAAATATCCTCCCAGTTTGGTAATCTGGCCTGAAACCTGGGGTATAAACTTGTAACCTGCTGTAATATTCCAGGCAAGATCCGCTGTTAAATCCCCATGGGCATTTGATTTCCAGGGGGTTTCTGCATTACCCGGGATTGGGGATGGAGAGGGTGTAGGTGTTGGGGTAACAGGCCTGATGGTTGGGGTGGGAGTTGATATAGGAGATGGGGATGGAGATATAGGCGATCCGCCGTTATTGAACTCAATATCTACCTGTCCTAACATACTGTCCCAACCGGCCATACAGGTAGTGAGGGGAAAACCTCTTCCTTCACTGTAACAACTACTCTGGATAGCAATACTGCCATAGGTAGCAGGAAGGGATACACCTGTTCTTCTTGATCCTCCTGATCCTGCTAAATCTGCTCCCACCAGATAAGTCCTGCCTGCTACTAAACTCACGGGGGTAATGGAAGTATAGGCCCAGGCATTGGATGAGGTTACATTGGTTTCAGCTATAACCCTTGCTTCAACTGTATCATAAAGGGATACTTTCTTTGTTCCATTGAAATATCCTCCCAGTTTGGTAATCTGGCCTGAAACCTGGGGTATAAACTTGTAACCTGCTGTAATATTCCAGGAATAATCTGTAGTCAAATCTCCATGGGCATTTGATTTCCAGGGAGTTTCCACTCCGCCGACTGGCGGAGGAACTGGGGATGGAGATGAAGTGGGAGACGGAGATGAGGTCGGGCCCACAGTAGGAGGTGTACTGGGCCCTGGTGAGACAGAGCCGCCTATAGCTTTAAAGATATTCAGCACCCCTCCTGTTAAAACCTTACCATCAAGTGTCGACGCTTTGTCAACGCCGTTTAATATTTTGTTTTTTACCTGCTGGGGCGTTAAATTAATATTGCCGGGAGCAGACCAGACCAAGGCTACGGCTCCCGTAACATGAGGAGTAGCCATGGAGGTACCATCGTAAGTAGCGTAGCTGTTACCCGGAACTGTTGAATAGATCATGATTCCGGGTGCCGCAAGATCAACACTTTTTACGCCATAATAGGAGAACCAGGCAAGTCTATCAATAGGATCAATAGCCGCTACACAAATAATATTATCAGAGTCATAAGAACAGGGATATGTGGGATAAGGATTATTATCGTTATCCCGGCCAGAGGGATAGCCATTACCTGCTGCTGCCACAAATAAAATACCGTTGGCACCAGCCTCTTCAATTGCTGCTTTTTCTATGGCAGAATATGGGTCTCCCCCATAGGAAGCATTAAGTACACGGACATTGACACCGGCTTTCTTTGCGGTAACGACAAGATTTATTACCCTGATCTCATCAGCAACCTCCCCATATGGTCTACCGTTAGAGTCCAGTTTGAAGAAATTAAACCCCATTATGCGGGCATTCCAGTTAACCCCGACTGTTCCTTTACTGTTATTGCCCACTGCCCCGATAATACCTGAAACATGAGTACCGTGGTTTATGTTAGTTTTAATATCACAAGTATTTGTAATCGCGTTATAACCATGAGTGCCGGCCGGGCATCCCCAAATACCACCGGGGTTTGACCACATATTAGCGGCCAGCTCTTCATGGTCGTAATCAACACCTGTGTCCAATACTCCAACTACCACATCATCAGATCCGACAGTTATATCCCAAGCCTGCTCTGCTGAAATTTTCTTCATTCCCCAAAGCCGGGTATATTGCGGATCATTAGGCACACGCGAAGTGTAACGCAAATAATCCGGTTCCGTAAATTCAACTTCCGGACGGCTCCTTAAAGAATTGATTCTAGTAATAGTTTCTCCCTTTTGAGCTTTAACAAGTTGAGTACGGCCCATGGTATCTTCCTTGCTGACATTTTCTTCCTGCAATATCTTATCCATGGTTGCCTGCGAGGTACCGGACTTAAATGAGATTAGTATCTCCTGGTCTATGGCAGCAGCCTGTGTTTCTTGAGAAGCAAACTCACTTAAGAGTTCTCTCGGGACAAGTTTTAAATCCTGGGGTACAACAGCTACATTTGGCTGTTGGGCTGTTCCCCCCTGGGGTGGTTGGGTTTGGTAGATATAGTTTTGTTCTGCATAGGCAACCTGGGAATCCTGTTTCAGGTTTGTAATGGTATCCTTGACTTTGTTGGGGTCAGCTTTCAGGACCAGGGTTCCGTCAGCTCCGGTTGTTGAAACTTTGGTTAAACCTTTCTGGGAAATTATCTGATTGATTGTTTCCTCTGTGGTGCCCTGCTTAAACTTTGCCAGTATTGTCCCCTTTTCAAAAACTTCCTGACGGACCGGGGGTACTATGTCTTTAAGCAAGGGGATGTTTCTGATATTTTGGGAGGCTGCTATGAGTAAAGGGGCAAGCAGGAGAAGGGCAGCCCCTCCTATGACAACAGGTGTACTGAAACCACTTTGTAATTTACGGATGTATTTTTGCACGGTCTATATTTATTTA
>CAYRCR010000009.1:11022-28239 GCA_964422835.1 uncultured Gammaproteobacteria bacterium | reverse complement strand
CTTTGATCTAACGCTCACTTTTCGTCTGTTCATGGCAAACCCCTTTCAATCTCCGCTGCAACACCGTCAGGGCTTTGGCTGCCGTCGATTTTTACAACCTTCCCAAGGTTTTTAAAATAATTTATCACATCATCCGTTTCCTGATGGAAAATTTGCAGGCGCTCTGCAATGGCTTTCGGAATATCGTCTAAACGGCCGCGGGCAAGAAGCCTCTTTGTAACTTCCTCATCAGGTACATCCAGATAAAAAACTACATCAAAATCCGGTTTGAAATAGTTGAATTGATCCAAACATCTCGGATAACCGTCTAAAACATACCCATTTCTACAGCTTGCATCCTGCAATGTGGCTTTTACAGCTTCTCCCTCTATTTTATTGTCAACCAATTCCCCTTTTTCCAGAGCCTCCTTAACCGTTCTTCCTTCCACACTATCTTCCGCAGCTTTTTTTCGAGCCACATTTCCACCCGAAACATAACAGAGACCCAATTTTTCTGCCAACATTTTTGCCTGGGTAGTTTTACCTGAACCGGCCGGACCTGTGATAAAAATCTTCATTTGAGGAATGCTTCGTAGTTTCTCTCAACCAGTTTACTTTCAAATTGTTTGGCAGTATCGAGAACTACCGATACTACGATTAAAAGCCCGGTACCGCCGATAGCCAATGTCTGGACGTTGGTAATTTGTGAAACAATGGACGGGATAATGGCTACCGTCCCCAAAAAGATCGCACCAGCCAGTGTAATCCGTACCAGAATATAATTTAAATAGGCAGCCGTAGCACTACCCGGCCTGATACCGGCAATAAAAGCCCCTGATTTTTTAATATCTTCGGCAATTTTTTGCGGGTTAAAAATAACTGCCGTATAAAAATAAGTAAAGCCAATTACCAGGAAAAAGTAAACCAGGTTATATGTTATAGAACTGACTTGAAAGTTTGACACAAACCATGCTCCCAAACTATGGAGGGCTGGTTGTGAAAGCCCGGCCAGATATTGCCCGGCAAATGACGGCACCAACACAAGCGACACTGCAAAGATTATCGGAATCACTCCCGCCTGATTGACACGAAGCGGCAAATAGCTAAATGAGCCTGATGCTTCTCTCCCCCCTAAAAAGCGGCGCGCGTGCTGGATCATAATTTGCCGTCTGCCCTCATTGACGAAAACAATCCCGCAAGTTATAACCAAAGCTAACCCTAAGAAGAATAATATATTGATAATTTGTTGAGTGTCAAAAATTGAAGCCGTCTGGAATAGGGCAATTGGAAGCCTTGCCACGATACCGGCAAAAATTAAGAGAGAAATGCCGTTACCGATACCATATTCTGTAATCAACTCCCCCAACCACATAGCAAACATTGTGCCGGCCGCCATCGCCACAACAATCGATAAAATAGTAAAAGGTGCCGAATCAAGAACCACTCCCTGATTCTTTAAAAGGGTAAACATCCCAATAGCTTGTACAATGGAAAGAGGAACTGTCAAATATCTTGTATATTGGTTAATCTTTTGCCTGCCATATTCCCCTTCTTTAGATAAAGCTTCAAGCGACGGGAAAACCATAGTTAAAAGCTGGATGATAATTGAGGCATTAATATATGGGTTTAACCCCAGTGAAAGTATGGAAAAATTGGCCAGAGTCCCTCCGGAAAAAATATCCAAAAGGCCCAAAAATTGGTTACCGGAGAAAAGCGCGCGTAGTGCCTCAAGATCTACTCCACCTACCGGAATATGGGCAGCAATCCGAAAGACTACGATAATGGCAGCAGTAATAATAATTTTGCGGCGAAGTTCAGCAATTTTGAAAGAATTAATTATTGGGGCAAAAAAATCATTCACACCACTTTCCCTCCGGCACCCTCAATTTTTGCTGCGGCAGATTTTGAAACGGGGAGGTTAACTTCCAGGGCCACAGTCAAATCCCCATCCCCCATAATTTTTACACCGTTTTTCTTAATTTTTTTCAAACTGACAATACCCCTGGCTACAATGCTTTCCACATTAACTTTTTCTCCCTTTTTAAAAATGGCCAGCCGGGATAGGGGAACAGTAACCGGTTTTGTGCTTATTTTGGGGTTGCCCAACCCTTTTCTAAAGGGCAATTTTTTATATAGGGGGAGCGTCCCGCCAATAAATCCTAAAGCTACTTTTCCCCTGGCTTTTTGCCCCTTTTGCCCCCGGCCCGCAGTTTTGCCCTTTCCGGAGCCCAAACCCTGACCCAATCTTTTTTTGCCGCGGGCTGTAATTTTTGGTAAATTATTAAGTTTCATCTCTTATATCTTCTTTCTATCCACATTTTTTAGCTTGCTTAGCGCTTCCAGTGTAGCATAAACATTTGAAGCCTGATTACTGGTACCTAAAATTTTAGATACTATATCGGAAATTCCGGCTGCTTCTACTACCACACGGACTGCTCCGCCGGCAATAATCCCTGTTCCGTAAGGTGCGGGTTTTAACAAAACTTTTGCCGCCCCGCGTTTAATCATAATTGAGTGAGGAATTGTCCGTCCATTTTTAAGCGGCACGGAAATTAAATGCCTTTTTGCATAAGCTGCTGCTTTCCTGACAGCTGACTGTACATCTGCCGCCTTGCCAAGACCTACCCCCACTCTTCCTTTCCTGTCGCCGACAACAGTTAGAACCGACAAAGACCGCTTATCTCCTCCCTTAGTTTTCTTCGACACACGGTTCACCCGTATCACTTTTTCGAAATATTCCTGCGCACCTGTTGGTTCTTGATAATAATTTCCTGCCATAATTAATAAATTAGAAATTTAAAATTTCAATCCTCCCTCCCTGGCGCCTTCTGCCAGCTTTTGTATTCTGCCATGATATAAAAATCCTCCACGGTCAAACACCACCCGTTTAATTTTTAAAGCAATTGCTTTCTTGGCAATTTCCTGACCCACAGTTAGTGCTCTTTCTGATTTTGTTCCCTTCCCTTTTGACTTCAAATCAGAAACATATACCAGAGTCCGACCCTTTTCATCATCAATAAGCTGGGCATAGATATATTTACCTGAACGGAACACAGCCAACCTCGGGCAATCTTTTGTCCCACTGATTCTTTTCCTTATTCTAAAATGTCTTTTATCTTTTGCCTTTATTTCTTTCATAGTTTTTCTCATTTTCCGGCTTATCACTTATCACTAGTCACTCATCACTTATTTAGCTCCTGCCCCAACCTTTCCGGCTTTCCCTGCCTTCCTCCTGACATATTCCCCGGCTACCCTAATCCCCTTACCTTTGTAGGGTTCGGGCGGGCGGACACTTCTGATTTTAGCCGCTACTTCCCCTACCAAACTTTTATCAATTCCCAAGACGGTTATTTTGGTATTTTCTTCAACAGCAAACTTGATACCCGGGGGAGCCACAATTTCTACCGGATGTGAAAAACCTACATTGAGTGTCAGTTTTTCCCCGTTTGTCTGGGCCCGGAACCCTACTCCAATAAGCTCCAACTTCTTCTGCCAGCCACCATTTACACCAGTAACCATATTGGCAATAAGAGTCCTAGTTAGGCCATGCATTGATTTATGGAAACGGTCTTCCCTCTTCCTTGAAACTATGACTTGATTATCCTTAATTTCCACCTTTACCTTTGGGTCTGTTTCCATTTCCAGCGTACCCTCCGGACCTTTTACCAAAATAGCCCGCCCGCTTGTTTCAACGGTTACATTTTGCGGTATTGGTATCGGCAAATTTCCTATTCTTGACATATTACCAAACATGGGCAACCACTTCTCCGCCCACTCCTTCCTTACGTGCTTTTTTGTCAGTCATAATTCCTTTTGGTGTGGAGATAATAGCAACCCCCATACCCTCAAAAACATACGGTAAAAGATTTTTACTCTTATAAACCCTCCGCCCCGGCTTGGAAATCCTTTTCACTCCTGTTATTGCCGGCTCACCCCGGCTCATACTTGAACCGCTTGAATCATATTTCAGGACAATCTTAATCTTGTGATCCTTCTTTTCGCAGCTTGCAATATAGCCCTCATTTACTAAAAGTTCGCAAATTTTAAGTGCCATTTTTGAATACAGCGCCTCTGTCTCACCACGGCGGGCCATATAACTATTTTTAATTCTAATGAGTAAATCTCCAATTGTATCCATTACCAGCTCGCTTTCTTGACACCAGGAAGCAATCCCGTATGTGCCAGTTCCCTAAAACAAAGCCTGCAAATACCAAATTTACGAAAAACAAAACGCGACCTGCCGCACCTTAAACATCTGGCGTGATATCTTACTTTATATTTTTCTTTAAGCTTGACTCTATTACTTGTTTTCGCCATATCATCCTTTCCTAAAAGGCATTCCTAAAAGTTCCAAAAGTTTATGGGTTTCCGCTTTGTTTTTAGCCGTTGTTACAATCGTAATTGCCAACCCCCTTATTTTGCCGGGGGAGGCATTTTCAAATTCAATTTCAGGGAAAATCGCCATTTCTGACAAACCCAAAGTATAACTTCCCCATCCGTCAAAAGAGTTCCGGGACACTCCACGGAAATCCCTGACTTTAGGTAAAACTATTGTCAGGAGCTTATCCAAAAAATCATACATCCTGTCTCCCCGAAGTGTTGCCATAATTCCAATAGTTTGGCCTTTGGATAATTTAAAAGCAGCAACTGATTTTTTGGCGCGGGTAGGCACCCCTTTTTGGCCTGACAGTGTGGCTATATTTTCCAGCAATTTGTCCAAAATAGCCTGATTGTCTTTAATATCGCCTGCTCCGGTATTTATAACTATTTTAGCCAACTTCGGTACTGCCATATTATTTGTAATGCCAAATTCTTCTTTCAATTTCGGCGCCACTTCTTTAGTATATTTCTCCTTAAGCCTTGACATTTGCTACCTCCTTGCGCACATTGCTAATATCTATCGGTTTATTAATTTCAATAATTCCACCCTCCATACCTTTCATTTTCCTGACATGCCTTTTGTAAGCATTTACTCCTTCTACCAACACTTTGCCTTTTTTCGCCAGAACACGCAAAACCTTACCAGTCTTCCCCCGGTCTTTTCCCAAAAGTATTTTTACTGTATCTCCCTTTTTGATCTTCATACTTTATTCCCCACTTCTCACTTCCATAATTACCATACCTCCGGTGCCAGTGATGCAATTTTAATAAAACCGGCTTCTCTAACTTCACGCGCAATAGGCCCAAATACACGGGTGGCGCGGAGCTCTCCGTCTTTGTCCACTACCACGGCCGCATTTTCATCAAATTTAATATGGGAGCCATCCGGCCTTCTTAACTCTTTTTTGGCCCGCACCAGCAGAGCTCTCACAATTTCATGCTGTTTGACCCCCCCATTCGGGTCAGCCAGTTTAACAACAGCTACCATAACTTCACCTAGATACGCATTTCTTTTGCCTGACCCACCCAAAGGTTGGATAACCTGCAAAAGTTTTGCTCCGCTATTATCTGCTACATTTAACATTGACCTGTGTTGAACCATAGATTAGTGACTAGGGTCTAGTGACTAGTTTTTCCTTTCTTATTTTTTTGGTTTCTTTCTTTTCTTTTTTTTGACTCATCACTTTTTCCTCATCACTTATTACTTCTTCCTTCTTCTCCGGCATTATCTCCGCAATTACCTTTTCAGTCTGCTCTTTCAGTTGTTCCGTCACAACTGCTGCGATATTTTTACCAACCACTCTTTCTATCTTAAAATGCTTATTTTTTGATATTGGCCTAATTTTAACAAGCTCCACAATATCTCCTAAACTTACCCCAACCTCATCATTGGCAAGATATTTTTTGCTTCTCTTATAAGTTTTTTGGTAAAGCGGATGAGTTTTTATACTTTCCACTAAAACCGTGACAGTTTTTGGCAGTTTGGCAGAAATTACCCTACCTCTAAGTAATTGGGATTTAATGTTTGGCACAAATTTTGTTTTCATAGTTTCAGATTTAATCTGCTTATTTGTTTGTTTTTTCATAATTTTAGTCCTCTAAAATTTCAAGCTCTGCTTATTTTCTACCTCCAACTCGGAAAGCTGCTCTTTTTGACTGATAACCGTTAGCATCCGGGCAATATTCCGTTTCCGCTTTTGCACGGTTTTCAGATCCTTTAATTTATTCTGGCCTTGCTCCAAAATCAAACCAGCCAATTCCTGGCGCTCTTTTTTTACCCTTTCTAAAAGCGGTTTCAATTCCATTTTTTTTATTTCTGCAAAATCGTTTCTTTTCATGATATATATTAGTTACTCCTTAATAATCATCCTTGTTTTGACAGGCAATTTATAAGCTGCTAACCGCAGCGCTTCTGTTGCTATATCAGCTGTAACTGCCCCCATCTCAAAAAGTATTGTGCCGGGCTTAACTACAGCTACATATCCTACCACATCTCCCTTGCCGGAACCCATCCGCGACTCGGCAGGGTGGTGAGTAATTGGCTTATCGGGAAAAATCCTGATCCAAAGCCTTCCTCCCCGGGCAGTAAAATGAGTAATGGCCCGTCTGGCCGATTCAATCTGGCGGGAAGTAATCCAACCAGCCTCTTCTGACTTTAAGCCAAAACTCCCAAAACTCAAAGTTGCGCCGCGCGTGGCAACGCCTCCCCGCTTACCGCGGAAGGCCTTACGGTATTTTGCCCTTTTAGGAACAAGCAGTGCCATAAAATTAATTCAAAGTTCAAAATGCAGAGTGTAAAATTACAATTAATAATTGATAATTGTAACTTTGAACTTTTAACTTCGCACTTTTAACTTATATTTGCCTCCCCTCTGTTGATCCAGACTTTTACTCCCACATAACCGGATTTTGTTAAAGCCGGAACAGCTGCAAAATCAATATCCTGCCTGATGGTGTGAAGTGGCATACTGCCCGTTGCCTTCCATTCACGCCGGGCAATTTCCGCTCCGCCAATCCTACCTTTTAAGGTAATTCTCACGCCTTTAGCACCGGATCTCATCACCCGGTCCATTGCCTGATTCATAACTCTCGCTGCCGGCAGCCTCTTGGTAAGTTGTTCGGCCACATTAGCTGCTACAAGATAAGCTGACAGATCCGGGCTCTTAATATCCATTGGTACAATTTCCAAGGCGTTTTCATCTTTAAGCGTAAGCTCTTTAAGCAGGAATTTCTTCAGTTCCAAAAGTCCTACACCGCCGCGGCCTATTAAAATACCCGGGCGGGCAACATAGATAATTACTTTCATCTTGCCGGCAGCCCGTTCAATTTCCACTTTCTGGATACCCGCCGGGCGAAGTTTTTTCATCAAAAGTTCCCGGAGTAAAATGTCGGATTTGAGAAAATCTTTATATTTATCTCCTCCGGCAAACCAGCGCGATTGCCAAGTTGCAGAATTGCCTATCCTAAAACCGATTGGATGTATTTTTTGTCCCATAAGAATTAGTGCTAAGTGAATAGTGCTCAGTGTAAAGTTTATTCCTTAGTTTTTTCTTCCTCCTTTTTGCTTTTATTGTTTTTTGTATTTCGACTTGGCACTTTTCCCTCATCATTTAACACTATTTTTATATGGCTCATTCGTTTCTTATATCTTTTAACGCGGCCCTTACTTCCTGCCCGGAAACGCTTCATGACCGGCCCTTCATTTATTTCAATTTTTTCAAAAACCAAATTTTCGCTGTCTAAATTTTGACATCTGGCATTAGCCAAAACTGTTTTTATGGCTTTTGATAAAGGCCCGGCAGCAGTTTTGTTGGTAAATTGCAAGGCGATAAGAGCTTTTGCGGGTGCCATACTCCGCACCATATCCGCCACAAGCGCCAGTTTCCTGGGGGTAGTATGAATATTTTTTTGTATAGTTGTAATTTGCATATTTTAAGTCTTGGATACTGATTTTTCCGTCATTTTTCCGTGTGTCTTAAATATCCTGGTCGGGGCAAATTCTCCCAAACGGTGGCCAACCATCGATTCGGAAATAAACACCGAAATGAAATTTTTGCCATTATGAATTAAAAATGTATTTCCTACAAATTCCGGAGCGATCTGGGAAGCACGGGCCCATGTTTTAATCGGCTCTTTTTTGCCAGCTTCCTTTTGCACCGCCACTTTTTTTAAAAGTTTACTGTCCACATATGGACCTTTTTTTAAAGATCTGCTCATTATTTCCTCCTTTTAATAATATACTTATCCGAATATTTGCCGCGGATTCTGGTTTTTCCAACTGCCGGCCGGCCATATTTAGTCATTGGTTTTTTACGGCCAATTCCACTCCTTCCTTCTCCTCCGCCATGCGGATGGGAAGCAGGGTCCATTGCCACACCGCGGACTGCAGGACGTATCCCCATATGCCTCATCCGCCCTGCCTTACCGAATTTGACATTTTTCCAATCCTCATTGCCTAAAACCCCGATTGTTGCCAAACACTCCAGGGAAACCATTCTAATTTCTCCTGATGGAAGTTTCAAGTTGGCACTGGGCATCTGCTTTGATTGCAGGATTAAGGCTGTACCGGCACTCCTTCCTATTTGTCCCCCATGCCCCGGGATAAGCTCAACATTATGCACCATCGTACCAACCGGCATATTTTTTAGTTTCATGGCATTGCCTGTCTTGACTGCCACTTTATCTCCCGAAATAACCTTATCTCCAATCTTGAGCCCGGAAGGCGCTAAAATATAACGGTACTCACCGTCTGTATATTTAACTAACCCGATATCAACATTACGATTTGGATCATATTCCAAACTGGTAACAGTTCCTTCCACACCAAATTTGTCACGCTTGAAATCAATTACCCTGTAATACCTTTTCTCCCGGCCACCCTGGTGCCTCACAGTCACCTCACCAAAAGACCTGCCGCTCTTTTTCGGCAAAATAAATTTCAAAGCGCGTACATTTCTTTCTCCCTTTCCGGCGCGGACAAGTTTAGAAGCAAACCTTCTGGTATTGGTTTTTTCTTTATATTGTATAAGTGCCATCTAACTTTTCTCTCCTTTCTTTTCTATCTTCACTTTTGTGCCTTTTAGTAAGCTTTTCTTCTCTTTGATTTCATCTTCCGCCTTTTCCACTTTTACTTCTTCCGGCATAAATAAATTAATTTTTTGCCCCTTTTTGAGAGTGACATAGGCTTTTTTGATATCGTGAGTTTCAAACCACCCGCGCCTTGTCCTTTGCATTTTAGTTTGACCGGAAAGATTGACAGTTTTTACCGATACAACTTTCACACTAAATTGATTTTCAACAGCTTTTTTAATCTCCGGCTTTCTGGCAAATCTACTCACTATAAAAGCAAATTGCCCGGCTTTTGCCATTTTGGTTGATTTTTCAGAAATGATCGGTTTTATTAAAACAATATTCATTTTTTCTCCTTGGATTCTGTAACTTTTAATGCATCTTTGTTAAAGATTACAGTCTGATATAAAGATACATTATAAGCATTAAGCCCTGAAAATGGTAAAACTGCCACCTTTGGCAAATTTCTGGCTGCCCTTTGGAATTTTTCATTTCCACCCGATATGAAAAGCACGCTTTTTTTCCCAAATTTACCCATAAGTTTGGCAACTTCTTTTGTTTTACCGGTGGCCTTTTCCAGACCCACAACTCCCAAAATTTCTTTTTCCGCCATTTTATCCGATAAGGCGGATACAAGGGCTGCTTTTTTCATTTTTTGAGGAAGGTCTAAATATACTTTCCTGTATTTTGGCCCGGTGGCAATACCGCCTCCCACAAAGATAGGAGCACGAATCCCCCCATGCCTTGCCCCACCCGTACCTTTTTGGACCCTGATTTTTCTGGTTGAACCTTTAACCTCTGATCTTGTTTTAGTATGCGAATGGTGGGACAAAAGGTTATTTTGGTAGACGCGGATCGCTTGAGCGAGCAGTGGTTTATTTACTTTAGCCCCGAAAATTTCTTTGGGAAGTTCCAGATCCGCAACTTTAGTACCTGCCAAAGAAAAACAGGGAACGGATAACCCAACTGTTTTTTTGACAGCGGGTTTCTTGGTAACTACTTTTTCGTTTTTTATAACTTTAGACTTCGGCATTTTCTTTTACCTCGCTTTCGGAAAACTCAGAAGGACTCGGAGTACCAGATTGATCAGATAAATCAGTAGTTTCAGACTTCCGGTTATCTGTTTCACTGATATTCTGATTTTCTGGCGTGTCCGAGTTTTCTGAGTCATTCTGAACCTCTTTCTCTTCCGGTGGCGGGGTGTAACCCTTAATTTTACCCAGTTTAGTAATTTCCACCAAAGCTCCGGTAAATCCCGGAATGCCGCCTTTTATTAGAATTTCATTTTTTTCCTTATCAATTTTAATTACTTCCAAACCTTTTATAGAAACTGCATCAACTCCTGTGTGTCCGGCCATTCTTTTGCCTTTGTAAACCCTACCCGGAGTGGTTCCCGCTCCAATTGAACCGGGAGCGCGGTGCCTGTCTGATTGGCCGTGTGTTTTGGGTCCGCCGTGAAAACCATATCTGCCAACCCCTCCCAAAAAGCCTTTTCCTTTTGATGTACCGGTAACTTTGACACTGTCTCCAACAGAAAAAACCTGGTTCACTTTAACTTCCTGACCAAGCTGCAACTTCTCTTCAGTTCTAATCTCCCGAAACCATCTTAATTTTTGGTCAACTCCCGCTTTTTTGGCGTGTCCTATCTGTGGTTTCTTGACACTCTTTTTTGTACCCATACCCAGCTGAATAGCCTCATATCCGTCTTTATCTTTTGATTTGATTTGGGTAACAAAATTGGAAGGAATAGAAAGCCAAGTGGCACCCGTCCGGCGTCCGCGGGCATCATATGTGCTAGTCATATTTTTTTTAGTTCCAATTAAAGTATTTATCATATTGTTCTTAAGCACAAAAAAGAGTGACCTCCTTTCGGAATAGTCACCCAGTAAATGTGCACTTTCAACTGTCGTATTCGCCTAGGCGAACGCACAATCTACTGAAAAATATTCTTTTGTACAGGAATTGTACCAGCCTCGAACCTAAAAAGCAAGCAACACGGAGAATGTAACTCTAATCATTTAATCCCGAAAAGCTTCAGCTGCGGTATGAACAACATGAGCAATCATTCTTTCTCGTCCGCGAGCAGTTTTCCCTACCCTTGGTAGTATTCCAACCCATTCACAAAATGCCCCAAAATCCCGACTGCCAATTTTAGGTATTAAAGCATCCAAAAAAGGACTGAATAGTGGATCTTTGGCACGAGTTGACATCCCTGTCTCAATTTGTCGAACTACTCTAATTCTCTTTTCCATATTATTAGTTGGAATCTACCATACCCTCGTCTCAATTTCAACTACCCATTATAGGTCAATTACATTTACATACTTCAGCCTCAAAAATATCAATTACTTACACGATCGCACCATGAATTGGTATGAATTCCACCGAATAATATCACACATCCGATGTGTGATATTACATCTTGAGACGATCGTTCAATTGTGTAAGATGTCATCCTGATCCCGAGCGGACTTGTCCTGAGTGCAATCGAAGGAGTCGAGGGAGAAGGATCTCTCACGAATGTGAGATACTTTAAATAATGCTTTACTACGTTTACATTCTGACTAATAAATCTAATACCCTTTACGTTGGGGTAACAAACAATCTCCAGCGACGGCTGTATGAACATACAACTAGAAAAAATCATTTTACAAGTAAATATAATATAAACAAATTGATTTATTATGAGGAATTTGCAGAGGCTCTAGATGCTATAAGAGCAGAGAAGAAAATCAAAGGGTGGACAAGAAAGAAAAAAATAGATTTAATAAAAACAATCAATCCGGAATTTGAGAATCTACTTAAATGCTAATTGTCATTCCGAATGAAACGAGGAATCTCTGACTTTATGTCAGTTTCAATAAGGTATCTAAAACAATTTTAGAGATCCTTCGTCGAAGACTCCTCAGGATGACCTAAAGGTCACATTTTAACTTCAATATCAACTCCGGCAGGAAGTTCCAGGTGCATCAAAGCGTCAATAGTTTTGTCCGTTGGTTCCACAATTTCAACTAGTCTTTTATGAGTTTTAATTTCAAAAGCTTCCTGGGAATCTTTGTCTGTAAAAGGGGAACGGGGTACTGTAAATCTGGTTGTTTTAGTAGGAAGCGGGATTGGCCCGACAATTTTGGCACCGGTACGAAGAGCAGTATCTAAAAGCTGCTCCACAGTGCCGTCAAGCACCCTATGATCATAACTTTTTAGTTTTACTCTGATTCTACCTTTGGCCATTTTATAGTTATTGGTTCACAGTTCACAGTTAGTTCGAACAACCGTGAACGAATAACGAACTAACTTTCTCCCCTTCCTTTCAAAGTGCAATAATTATACCCTACCCAACAAAAAAGAGCCACCCGGCTCTTCTACAACCTACTCACTAAAATCTATAAACTATTTTATAATCTTAGTAATAGCTCCGGCTCCGACAGTCTTTCCGCCTTCGCGGATAGCAAAGCGCAGTCCCTCTTCCATAGCCACCGGGGTAATAAGTTTAGCAGTGATTTTAGCGCTGTCCCCCGGCATGGCCATCTCCACACCTTCCGGGAGTATTACTTCTCCGGTCACATCAGTAGTCCTGATATAAAATTGCGGCCTGTAACCTTTGAAGAAAGGGGTATGCCTTCCGCCTTCCTCTTTGGAAAGGACATAAATTTCCGCTTCAAATTCGGCATGCGGGGTAATCGTACCGGGTTTGGCCAAAACTTGTCCCCGTTCCACGTCATCTTTTTCGATTCCGCGAAGGAGCAGTCCGGCGTTGTCTCCGGCTTGCCCCTCATCAAGCATTTTATGGAACATTTCAATTCCGGTAACAACCGATTTTTTGGTGGGGCGAATTCCGACAATTTCAATTTCCTCATTAACCTTTACTTTACCTCTTTCAATCCTGCCCGTTACAACAGTACCCCGGCCCTTAATAGAAAAGACATCTTCAATAGCCATCAGGAACGGCTTGTCAATATCGCGGGTAGGTGTGGGAATCCATTCATCAACAGCCTTCAAAAGTTCTTCAATGGATTTAACAGCTTCGGCATCACCTTCCAGAGCCTTAAGGGCACTCCCGCGGATTATCGGAGATTGTGGGTCATATTCATATTTTTTCAAAAGATCGCGGACTTCCTCTTCAACCAGATCAATCAATTCCGGATCAGTTACCTGGTCAGTTTTATTCAAATACACGACAACTGCCGGCACACCTACCTGGCGGGCAAGAAGTAAATGCTCGCGGGTTTGGGGCATTGGTCCGTCAGTTGCGGCAACCACCAAAATAACACCGTCTGTTTGGGCGGCGCCGGTAATCATGTTCTTGATGTAATCGGCATGCCCCGGCATGTCGATGTGGGCATAATGCCTTTTTTCGGTCTCGTATTCCTGATGGGAAATGTTGATAGTAATACCGCGGGCCTTTTCTTCCGGAGCATTGTCAATCTGGTCAACACTTCGGGCTTCGGCCATACCCTTGCCTGCAAGGTATTTGGTAATGGCCGCAGTTAAAGTGGTTTTCCCATGGTCGACGTGACCCATGGTACCAATATTGACGTGCGGTTTTGTCCGTTCAAATTTTTTTGCGTCTGCCATATTTACCTTAAAAATCCAGCCTCTAACAAAACCCAAGTCGAAGACACTGAGCCTGTCGAAGTGCTGGTATGAGTAAATATACAATATCCTCTAAAATTATGCAAGGGGGAATATGCAAAGGGGAAATTGATGATTCTACAACATTACAACATAATATGGTATACTTTTCTTGCAGTAGCTGTATTTATGGAAGACAAGTCTAATCAGGCAATTGACAACATTCAACCTGTTCAAATACAAGACACTCCTCAATCCGTATCACCCCAATCTACCCAGCAGCAATCAAAACAGGATTTTGGGAAATTTTTAATGATTATTATGGCAGTTTTGCTTCTGGGAATAGGCGGGGTGGGTATTTTCCTGCTTCAAAAACAGATTATGTCTAAACCCATACTTTCTGATTTAACTCCCAATACTACGTCACTGTCCAGGGGTGATGTAGAAATTACAAAAAGTGTACAACAGCCACAAAGTGCAGAAAGTATACAACCAAAAGAAAATTATAGTGACTGGAAGGCATATACAAACGAACCGCTAGGAATTACTTTTAAAGTTCCACCCAAAGAATCCTATTCCCTCGCAACCGGAGAAATCACCCCATCCAAAATAATGCTTGCTGATCGCGCTGATTATTCTGGAGGATCAAGAAGAGAAGAATTTATAAGAATGTATCAACTAACTGCCAACGACCTTAAAGTGACAGAAAAAATCTCCACTTTAGGACAACCTTATTTGCTGGTCGAAGGTTTAACGGGAAGCGCCCACGCAGAGGGCATAGATTATGCAGCTGTTTTTGCAAAAGGATCTTATTTGGTTATTTTCAAAGGCAGTTTGGATAAAGCTGAATTAATAAAAAATATTGCAGAAACTGTTAATTTTACAGGCACACCAGTAAATCCAAAGGATATGCTTTCTTGTGTGCAGGAGCCCTCTTCACAAGCGGTTAAAACTTCTACCGGGTATTCTTTGTTACTTAAATATAAACAGAAACTTGACATAAATTATTTAAAAAAAGCGACACAATTTACTGTTATTCCTACAGTTTTAGGCTCCAAGGAGCCCCTATTTGCGGAGGTCCCTTATACAGTCAGTTCCCAAGATATTAATGAGCCTCCCTTCGTACAGCAGCTAAACTTTTCTATGACAAAAGATCAGGTCATTAATGGAATAGGACAAGATAAATTTAACAAAGCCACGCAACTTGGTTTTAGTTTGTTCCGTGCTTATTTCTTAAAAACAGTAAATGGTAAATTTTGTGGCGATGTTGGGAATCAAACTGGTAGTATAGACAATTTTAAATAAAACTGCGATCTGCAACAAAATTTCACGATCGAGAAAAAATGAAATTATCATATCCATTGAGTGTTATAGAGCATTTATATCAGAAGTCAAACTATAAGACCTTACTGTTCCACACGTCCGGTGAAGCCTGAAGATTCAATGATTTTTTGGACGATTTATTTATAAATACCCTGCCTGTGGCCAATTGCCCTAATCCAAACAATCTTATTTTTCAAATCCGGGGTATAAATAATTCGGATGGGGGGAATTTTGATTCTGTATGAACCATTAAATTCGCCACTCATTTTTTCACCCAAAAAAGGATTCCTCTGTAAAAGTCGCAGACTTAATATAATTTTTCGCTGAAAGCGGGAATCAAGCTTTTTTAAGTCTTTTCTTACCCTGCTCGGCAAATTTACTTGATACATCTTTATCATTATCAGATAAACCCAATTCTTTTTCTACCTCTTCTAAAGAGCTGTATCTACCAGCTTTAATATCTCTGTCAGATTCTCTAATAGCCTTCATTAGCTCTTTATCAGCTAAAGTTTCCGCCGTAGCTTGCCAAGCGTCTAATTCTTCAGGGCTTATCAATACAACCTTGGTTTCACCCTTATTAGTGATACCAATCCTTTTACCGCTTCGGGCAACTTCCTCAATAAGATCATATAAATTATTCCGGGCATCTGTTGCGGAAATTGTAATCATGTTTATAGTGTACGCAATTCCGTACGTTTTGTCAAGAAGGGAATTACGACAAAATATCCCACGACCTACCCGACAGTACCAGTCATGGCTGGCGGGTCGTTGGCAAAACTGTCACAACTAACACTTGTTTAGTTATTGACAGACAAGTGAATACAGTTTATATAATATAAACGGAGGAGAAGAATAATGAACGAACCCAATGCAGAACAAACAGCAGCGAGAATGGCCGCATACTTTGAAGATCTAGTAGCAAACGCAGCCACAAATGGGTGTGTGGCTCTTGGACCATCAGCACCGGAGCAACATCGAAAACGGCTTGTACTAATCCCTGCCCCTCACATTCTTCCAAGCGGCGAGGGTGTAAGCGGTGCGACTACTTTTTATTCCGTTACAGAAAATGGTTTTAAAAAAACAGTTTTTAGAACAGCTGCACCAACAGAGACTGAACTGAGCGAAGATTTTAAAAAGGCTTTAGATCAATTAATTGAAAATCCTCCAGCGGCAGATGATTATAGTAGTGGATATTTTTCAGGAGGCGGATATAGACAGACTATACATGTACCAGGTTTCACTGGTAATTTTGATGTAGTCGATATTAGACCCGAGGATAGTTCCAAAATCAAGACAGCTTTAGAAGAATCAAAAAATATGGCACAACAGAAGACGGCAAATAGTACAACAGCGGCAAATCAAGCAGTTTTAGACATCTTAAGCTGATTCTGTTTAAGTTTAGTGTTCAACCCGACCAGTAAATCCTGAAGATTCAATGATTTTTTGGGCAATGTTTTTGGGCACTTCCTGATAATGGCTGGCCTCCATGTAATAAGTGGCCCGGCCTTGAGACATTGATCTTATGGCTGTAGCATATCCACCCATTTCCGCCAGAGGCACCAGGGCCAAAACAACCCTGTAATTGCCCTTCATTTCAGTGGATTGGATTTCAGCCCTCTTGGAAGAAAGATCGGCAATAATATCTCCCAAAAACTCATCCGGGGTGGTTACCTCCACCTTCATGATCGGTTCAAGCAGGACCAAACCTGCCTTTTTGGCCGCATCAGACAACGCTAAAGACCCGGCAATTTTAAAGGAAATTTCCGAAGAGTCTACTTCATGATAAGAACCGTCATAAACTGCCACTTTAATATCAGTCACTGGATAGCCTGCCAAAATTCCCGTATCTTCTTTTTCAATAATTCCTTTTTCAATCGGAGGAATAAATTCGCGCGGAATGGCACCCCCGACAATTTCCGAAACAAATTCACGTCCGGTCCCACGGGGCAGCGGCTCAATCCGGAGTAGACAGTGCCCGTATTGTCCCCGGCCTCCGGTTTGTCTGATATATTTCCCCTCGCCTTTGGCTTCTGCAACAAGCGTTTCTTTATAAGCAACCTGGGGCTGGCCGACATTGGCCTCAACCTTAAATTCCCGCTTCATCCTGTCAACCAGAATTTCCAGTTGCAGTTCCCCCATACCGGAAATAATGGTCTGTCCGGTCTCCTGATCGCTTTTAACCCTAAAAGTGGGATCTTCTTCCGAAAGGCGCGATAAGGCTAACCCCAACCTTTCCTGATCAGATTTGGTTTTTGGCTCAATGGCCAGTGAAATTACCGGTTCAGGAAAAGTAATTGATTCTAAAATTATTGGGTGGGCTTCATCGCAGAGGGTGTTTCCGGTAATTGTGTCTTTAAGCCCCACCGCTGCCACAATTTCTCCGGCATAGGCCTC
>CAYRCR010000009.1:0-11012 GCA_964422835.1 uncultured Gammaproteobacteria bacterium | reverse complement strand
CCCTGTCGTTGGCACGCATCAAAACCAGCCGGCCTACTCTTTCTCTAAGTTGTTTGGAAGCATTATAAACATATGAACCCGATTTTAAGGTCCCCGAATATACCCTGATATAGGTTAGTTTCCCAACATGCGGGTCAACCTGAATTTTAAAAGCTATAGCAGAAAGCGGTTCCTTGGGATCGGCTTTTCTTACCTCCTGTTCGTCAGTTTTGGGATTTGTACCTATTACTTCTCCAATATCCTGCGGTGACGGTAAAAATTCCACCACTGCGTCCAAAACCGGTTGGACTCCTTTGTTGCGCAGTGACGAGCCGGCAAAAACCGGTACAATTTTGTTTTCTATGACTGCTTTTCGAAGTGCCATTTTGAGTTCATCCACACTCAAATCTTGTCCACCCAAAAACTTTTCCATCAGGGTATCATCTGTTCCGGCGATTTCTTCAACCAGCTTTTCCCGCCATTTCTTTACCTCATCTGTCATGTCGGCTGGAATTTCCACTTCTGTAAATTTTGTGCCGTCACCCTCAAAAACAAAGGCTTTTTGAGTCAAAAGATCCACCACCCCTTTGAAATCATTTTCGCAGCCTATGGGCAAGTTATAGGGAAGAGCGTTAGCACCCAGTTTATCCCGGGCCGACTGTATTGTCCCCAAAAAGTCCGCTCCCACCACGTCCATTTTATTGGCAAAAGCACAAAGCGGAACTTTATATTTATTGGCCTGCCTCCAGACAGTTTCGGTTTGAGACTGAACGCCTGAACCAGCATCAAGAACAATTACTCCCCCGTCAAGTACACGAAGGGAACGCTCAACTTCGGCTGTAAAATCAACGTGTCCGGGAGTATCAATGATATTAATTCTGGTTTCCTGACCCGCAAATGGTCCACTTTTGGGAATCCAAAAAGTAGTAATAGCAGCAGAAACAATGGTAATACCCCGCTCACGCTCCTGTTCCATCCAGTCAGTAACAGTAGTACCCTCATCAATATTGCCAATCTTGTAAGTTCTGCCCGTATAAAACAGAATTCTTTCAGTAGTAGTGGTTTTACCCGCATCGATGTGAGCAATAATACCAATATTTCTGATTCTATCCAGCGGGAAATTACGGTTTGTTTTAACGACAGCCATCATTTATCTTCTCCAATCTTGGTAAGAATTTTTTTCACTTCATCCATTTTAACTCTCCATTTTTCTGCATCCTCACAAAGCATCTGATAAGCCGCATTTTCGGATAAATCACCCATGGCCGCGGCTTCCCCCTTGCGTCGGCAGATATCTTTGTACTCCGATTCCATTGTTTGGAGTTTTTTGGTCCACATTTTTAGTTTTTCTTGATTTAATTTGTTCACGTTTTAAATTGCACTCCATTTTTGACTTAAAAAACCCCGCCTCTTGAGGCGAGGATAGTATGTAGATTTTAGTTGAAGTTGAGCTTAAAGTCAATTACCGTCCGGTATACATACAGGAAGGAACAGTAAAAGATTGGGACTGGGCGTATTCACCATTAAATAACCTGACGTAGTACTTCTTACCCGGGATAATTTCCGGATCTCCCGTAAATCCTGACGGGGCATAGGCGACAGTGTCAGAAGCTGCAACATTTTTAGTTCTGATGTCCGGCTCCCCCGTTGTACCGGTGCCCACATCAAGTTCGACTATACTGACAGGGTTGGCAGTATTGATCCAGGAAATCATGACAGCACTGCCGGTTAAATTATTATATGAGCAATTTACATTGGGAGAGATTGTAAAAGTCAGCTTTTGGGCCGGAGGCCGGGTTACAGCCGTATCACCATAAGGAGGAGCTTCCACCCTGGTTGGTACAATAGGAGCAGAAACCGGTTCCGAAACATAGGCTTTGGGGAAGATGTTGGTTTTTCGCTGGACTAGATAAATGGCTGCTGCCAAGCCTGCTACAAGAAGAACTATCAAAAGGATATGGGCAAATCCCCCTTGTTTTTTCATCTAAACTAATAGTTGCACCACCCCCCCCTCCTTGTCAAGACCATTGGTCTTCTGCTTCAATGATTTGAATCATTTTAATCAGAAAGGCCTTTTGTCTTTGGAGGATTTGTGAAGTTCCTGTTTTAAATATTTCCAGGCTCCGCTTCCCGCTCCGCTTTTGGCCGGTATCGCAACCAGTTTTTGGGCGATCTGGTTAAAAAATTCCTTCATTTTTTCATCCTTCAAGATGTTATTAATTGCTTTCTTATAACCATTGCCTCCAAATTTTAAAGAATTACTGACCGCAGAAATGGTGGGGAAACTAACTTTTAGGATTTTCATAACTTCGCGGTATTCATAGCCCTGGCTCAAAAGCATAGCGATTGCCATTCTTTTTGTAAGCATTATTCGTTCAGTGGGAGTTAATAAATCATTAATAATTTCCTGGGCTTCATCCGGGTTTTTAATATTTACCAAAGTTTTGGCAAAAATTTCCCAACACCTATCATAAACATCTTTGGAAATAGGATATTTTGAAACTTGTGCCATTTATTCCATTAAAATGATTTGAATCATTTTAATGATAGGGCATCTGTTTGATAAAAATCAACACACAGTAGGAGTAGTTATTCCCTTATAACTCCCTGCGGTGGAGTGTTCGCGGAAACCAAAATCACTACATTTAATCATATCTCCATGGTTTTTGACAAAACACGGGAACACTCTGCCTTCGGCCAAATGCGCCAAACATAAAGCGCCCTCTACGCCCTCTATATGAAAATATTTACACTCTCTTATTAGCTCTTCAACAGTTACATTTTTTGGGCAAACAAATATCTGATCGGGACGCATATGCACTATCCCGCAATTGTCATCCCAGAAATGAGCTCCTAAAAATGAACATCCCTGACAATCTTTTTCGTTCATATATTTTAATTAGAACCTAAAGTGCGCGAAGGCTTTATTAGCCTCAGCTGCCCTTAGCGTATCCTCTTTTTTCTTAATGGCCAAGCCTTTGCCCTCAGCCGCATCTAAAAATTCCACAGCCAGTTTCCCTGAAAAAGAATGGTATTCTTTATTAGGCCGTTTCATGGCTGCCTCAATAATCCATCTGATTGCCAAAGCCTCACGCCTGTCCCCCCGGACTTCCACCGGAATCTGGTAAGACGCCCCACCAATCCTTCTGGGCCGGACTTCCATCCTTGGCATAACATTATTTACGGCGGTTTCAAAAATATTCAAAGGGTTTTTGCCGCCTTTTTCAATCTCTGACAAAGCAGAGTAGACCAGTTTTTGGGCAACCGTTTTTTTGCCATCTTTCATTACCCGGTTTATAAACCGTGACACCAGCACAGAATTATAAATCGGATCCGGTGGAAGAGTGCGCCTGGTAATTTTTCCCGCTCTTGGCATCAGCTTTTTCCTCCCATTGGCCTTTTGGTGCCGTACTTTGACCGGCTTGTTTGTCTGCCTACAACCCCTGCCATATCCAACCGTCCGCGGATAAGATGATATTTGACTCCGGGAAGATCTTTAACCCTGCCGCCCCGGACCATCACAATACCGTGTTCTGCCAAATCATGGCCTATCCCTTGAATATAGGCTGTCACTTCAGTCTTATTAGATAACCTTACCCGGGCCACTTTACGAAGGGCCGAGTTTGGTTTTTTGGGAGTCATGGTTTTAACCAGTATGACAACCCCCCGCTTTTGCGGGCTATAAGATGCAACATACTTCCGGTCTTTAGCATTAAAAGAACGCCGCAGCGCTGTCGCTTTAACTTTTTTACCGGATTTCTTACGCCCGTGGCGGACTAGCTGATTGATTGTTGGCATAATTTTATTCCATTCTTGCCCGTTCAGGACTGGTCGGAATTAACCTTCCGATTATAACGTTTTCCTTAAGTCCCAGCAAATGGTCAACTTTGCCGGATGCAGCAGCATCAGATAAAACCGTAGTTGTTTCCTGGAACGAAGCAGCCGACAGGAAACTTTCAGTCAAAAGCGACGCCCGGGTAATACCCAAGATGACAATTGTGGCTGTGGCCGGGTCGCCGCCTTCTGCCAATACTTTTTGATTTTCCTCCTCAAATTTCAGCTTATCAATAGTCTCACCCGGAAGGAGGTTAGTATCACCCTGGGTTTCAACCCTGACTTTATCGGACATTTTCCTGACAATTACCTCAAAATGCTTTTCATTAATCGGCACACCTTGTGAGGAATAGACATTCCTAACCTCATCGACAATATATCTTTGGGCCTCTTTTAGACCTTTAACCCGGACAATTTCTTTAATATCCAAATGCCCCGAAGCAAGCTGTTGTCCTGCGGCAATAAGCTGACCATCTTCCACCAGAAGTGTGGCCGAGGCAGGAACCGCGTATTCGCGTTCCTCAAAAGGTTTAGTCGTGGTTCTTACCCGCACCTTTGTACCCATTTCACCCTCGACAACAGTCACTTTGCCGGCAATTTCAGATAGTGAGGCTACATTTTTAGGTGTCCTTGCCTCAACCAGCTCCTCCACCCGGGGAAGACCCATGGTAATATCAACTCCGGCGATACCACCGGTATGGAAGGTTCTCATAGTCAACTGTGTTCCGGGCTCACCAATACTTTGCGCAGCCACAACTCCCACCGGCACACCTACTTCAACAGGCTTTCTGGTAGTTAAGTCCCAGCCATAGCATTTGGCACAAAGCCCGTATTTGGCTTTGCATGAAAGCGGTGAAAAGATAGAAATTGATTTAACGCCTGCTTCCATGATTTCCGACAAAACTTTCTCATCAAGATATGCTCCGTCCGGCGCAATAACTTTTTTGCTTTTCGGATTTATTACTTTCGCTGCCAGCTTCCGCCCCAAAAAGCGGGAAGTGACTGAAGCCGCGCCGTCAGCGGGAACAGGTAAAATTACACCGGAAGTGTCACTGCAATCTTCGCGCCTAATGATAACATCATGGGCTACATCGACCAACCGGCGGGTCAGATATCCGGCATCGGCAGTCTTAATAGCCCTATCCGCCACACCTTTACGGGCTCCCCGGGAAGAGGTAAAGTATTCAAAAACAGATAGGCCCTGACGGTAGTTTGACTTGGTTGGAAGTTCAACAATCTTTCCGGTCGGGTCAACAGAAAATCCTCTCATACCGGAAAGCTGTTTAATCTGTTCGGTAGTAGCGCGGGCTCCGCCTGATTCGACAATAACGCTAACAGGATTATCGACACCTAGAGACGACAGAGTTTTCTTGGCAATCTCATCTCCCACCCTGGTCCAAATCTCTTCCGCTAAAAGCTTCTTCTCTTCCGGAGTGATCAAACCCTTTCTTAAATTGTCTTCAACTTCCCCAACTTCTCTGTCTCCCTGTGCTATTAATCTATCTTTTTCCGCAATTATCTTAAGGTCAAAAATTCCCAGGGAAAGACCTGACAGAGTTGATCCCATAAAACCAAAATCTTTCAAATCATCCACAAGTTTTGCCACGGTATCTTTGTCCAGTTTGTTGAATGCTGCCACTATAATATCCTGGAAATTTTTAGCGCCTACCGGCTTATTGATAAATGAACCGCCCGGCAAAAGTCTGTTAAATAACACCCTGCCCAGGGTGGTAGTAATCATCTCGCCGTCAACTTTAACTTTGATTTTTTGGCGGATCGCTATCTTTTTGGACTGGTATGCCAAAGTTGCTTCTTCAGGAGAGAAAATCCTATCAGAAATTTCCGGGATGGCTTCATCCATAGAAGTTACATAATATGTACCCAAGGCCATTTCCCTGTTTGGAATTGTTACCGGCTGTCCCGAAGACGGCTTCAAAATATTATCCTTAGCCATCATTAGTGTCAGAGCTTCTTCCTGGGCTTTTTTCGACAAAGGCAAATGCACAGCCATCTGATCCCCGTCAAAATCAGCATTGAAGCCGGTACAAACGCAGGGGTGAATCTGGATGGCACTGCCGTCAATTAAAACAGGATAAAATGCCTGGATACCAAGCCTGTGCAGGGTTGGCGCACGGTTTATTAAAACCGGATGATTTACTGTTACATCTTCCAAGATATCCCACACTTCCGAAGGGCGCATATCCAAAACATTTTTAGCTCCTTTGATATTGGCAGCCAAGCCCCGGGCAATCAGTTCGCGAAGGACAAAAGGCTTAAACATCTCCAAAGCCATTTCGCGGGGAATCCCCACCTGGTTTAATTTCAGATGTGGCCCTACTACAATGACTGAACGGCCGGAATAATCAACCCGCTTGCCAAGTAAGTTTTGCCTGAAACGGCCCTGTTTACCGCGTAGCATATCAGAAAGCGAACGAAGCACATGACCTGTTCCTGCCCCACGGCGGGTTGCCTTCAAATTAGCATCAATCAAAGCGTCAACCGCTTCCTGCAGCATCCGTTTTTCATTGCGCAAGATTATTTCCGGAGCGCCAAGGTCAATCAATTTTTTCAAGCGGTTATTGCGGTTTATCACCCGCCGGTAGAGGTCATTTAAATCCGATGTGGCAAAGCGTCCGCCTTGAAGTTGTACCATTGGCCGAAGATCCGGTGGAATAACAGGCAAAATCCTCGTAATCATCCATTCAGGTGACAATCCTGCATTTCTCATCCCTTCCACGACCCGAAGCCTTTTTGTCGCCCTGATATGCCGCTGCCCGGTAGATTTCCTTACTTCCTCACGAAGTACCGCGGATAATTTATCAAGTTCAATATTTTTCAGGACTTCAAGAAGCCCTTCTGCTCCCATACCCACTGTCAAAAATTCAGAAACTCCATATTCATCAAGCTTTAAGTACTCATCTTCAGAAATAACCCGGAGGGGCACCATACTTTTGACAAGGTCAGAAACAGTCTTATATATTTGTTCAAGCTGGCTGTACTCTACGACCTGGCAGTCACGCATGCGTTGAATTTCCTGGCGGGTTTGAAGCTGTAAATCAGCTGCCATAAGCTCATACTTTTCATGACTGGAAGTCGCTTTTTTCAAATCAGACAACCTTCCTTTTAGATCTTTTTCCAGTTTGGTAATTTCCTTTTCTAAGACGCCCTTAGCCTGCTCTTTTTTATCTTCCAGACCCTTATTTAATTTTTCCAAAGAGGCAGCCTGCCCACGGGTATCAACTGCCACTACCAGATATGAAGCAAAATAGATAACTGCTTCCAAGCTTTTAATGGACAAATCAAGTACCAGCGAGAGTTTAGAGGGTGCACCTTTGACAAACCAGTTATGAGCAACAGGAGAAGCCAGAGTTATATGCCCCATCCTCTCACGCCTGACTTTAGACTGGGTTACTTCTACCCCGCACTTATCACAGATGACACCGCGGTAGCGGATTCTTTTATACTTACCGCAATAGCATTCATAATCTTTGGTGGGCCCGAAAATATTTTCGGCAAAAAGCCCGTCTTTTTCCGGCTTGAGTGTCCGGTAGTTGATTGTCTCCGGCTTTGTCACTTCGCCAAAAGACCAGGCCCTGATTGCTTCGGGACTGGCGATAGTTACTTTTAAGCTTTCGAAATCAAGTAAGTCGTTCATAAATTCACTCCTTGCGAACATTCTGTTCTAAAATCGTTCATAAATCAGGCTGCCTCCTTCATTTCCTCTTCAGGCTCAACAATTTCCATCGGCGATTGCTCTCCGGTAAGTACCTCTTTTGTTTCAACCTGCCCCTGCTCCTCTGCCATTGACTCACTTATCTCTTCTTTTATTTCTTCAGATTTCTGAAGTTCACGCTCTGACACGGGTTCCGCCGGAGCAACCGACATAGTCGGGTTCATGGTTGCCACATCGATAGATAAGGATTGTAACTCTTTGACCAAAACTTTGAAAGATTCAGGAACCAACGGCTGGGGGATATCATCACCCTGAATGATGGCCTGATAAGCCTTGGTACGGCCGATGACATCATCCGATTTGGTAGTCAACATTTCCTGCAAAATATTGGCAGCACCATACGCTTCCAATGCCCAAACTTCCATTTCCCCCAACCTTTGTCCTCCCATTTGGGCTTTTCCGCCCAGCGGCTGCTGCGTCACCATGGAATATGGCCCTGTGGAACGGGCGTGCTGCTTGTCCTCAACCATATGGATAAGCTTCAAATAGTATGCCCGGCCTACAGTGATCTCCTGGTCAAAGTATTCGCCGGTCCGGCCATCCACCAGTTTCATTTTGCCGCTTTCAGGAAATCCTGCCTTTTCAAGCTGCTGGCAAATCACACTCTCCGGGATCTTCTCAAATACCGGAGCAGCCACCTTGAAGCCAAGTTTCTGGGCGGCAATGCCGAGATGTGCTTCCAAAAGTTGCCCTAAATTCATCCGGGACAGGATTGTCACCGGTGAAATAATAATGTCAACAGGCGTACCATCTTCAAGATGGGGCATGTCTGAAATCGGTACAATCTTTGAGATAACACCCTTATTGCCGTGCCGGCCGGCCAGCTTATCCCCCACGGTTACTTTACGAAGTTGGGCCACTTTTACTTTAATCCGTTTGATGGTGCCGGCGTCCAATTCATCACCTGCCTCGCGGGAAAGAATTTGTACTCCGATGACAGTACCGCGCTCGCCGTGCGGCATGCGGAGGGAGGTATCACGGACCTCTTTTGCTTTCTCGCCGAAAATGGCGCGCAGTAACCTTTCTTCAGCAGTCAGTTCCGTCTCACCTTTAGGCTGGACCTTACCAATTAAGATGTCATTGGGGCCGACTTTGGCGCCAATCCGGACAATTCCTTCCTCATCCAAGTTAGCCAGATTTGCCTCTGCCACATTGGGTATATCAGGGGTTACCTCATCCGGACCTAGTTTTGTCTCAACTACATCTGTTACATATTCCTCAATGTACACCGATGACAAAATATCTTCCGTTACCATCCTGTCGGAAATGACAATAGCATCCTCATACCCCAAACCCTCCCAATTCATATAGGCAATAAGAAGGTTTTGCCCCAGAGCCAACTCACCACCGTCACAAGCTGCTCCGTCGACCAGAAGGTCCCCTTCTTTTACTTTTTGCCCCGGTAAGACCGCCGGCCGCTGGCTGTAACAGGTATTCTCCGGAGTATTGACAAATTTCCTGATTCTAAAGTTCACACTCTCCTTTTTGCCGCTAAGGGTTAATTTTTCTCCGTCAACAGCAGTTACCGTCCCGTCAAAGGGAGCCTTTACTACCCGGCCCATATTTTCCGCGATTACCTTTTCCATCCCGGTCCCGACAATCGGCGCAGAGGGACGAAGCAGCGGTACTGCCTGGTTCTGCATATGCGAGCCCATCAGGGCCCTGTTGGCATCATCATGGGCCAGGAATGGGATGAGGGAAGCTGATGCCCCGACTGCCTGCTGGGGAGAAATGTCAATCAGATTGACCAGTTTGCTGTCTGTTTCAAAGAAAGAGCCGTTGTAGCGTACCGGCACCCTTTTTTGGGTGATTACGCCGGTTTTGTCCATATCCACAGTCGCTTCGGTTATATAAAAATCCTCCTCGTCATCGGCTGAAAGGTAAATTATCTCATCTGTTACTTTGCTCTTGCCCCCTGCTTGGACTACCTTGCGGTAAGGCGTTTCCAAAAATCCGTGTTCATTTATCCGGGAATAAAGAGCAAGATATGTCACAAGGCCGATATTTGGCCCTTCCGGTGAGCGGATCGGGTCAATCCGGCCGTATTGGGAGTGGTTAATATCGCGGATGGAAAATGATGCACGCTCTTTGGTAATACCGCCTTGCCCGGTTACGGTTAAACGCCGCAGATGATCTGTTTCAGACAAAGGGTTGGTTTGGTCTAAAATTTGCGACAGCTGGGATGATCGGAAAAATTCATTAACAGCGGCAATAATCGGCCGGGCATTAACCAACCCTCCGGGGTTAATGCCATCTTCTACAGAAAGCAGGCTCATCCTTTCTTTAATCACCCGTTCCAGGCGGAGAAGGCCTATCCAGAAAGCATTTTGGGCAACCAGTTCCCCGACACGCCTGACACGCCTGTTGGCCAAATGGTCAATATCATCAGTCTTGCCTGTCCCATTTTGTAAACTGATAAGATAGGCAATTGTGGCAATAATATCCTCATTTTTTAAAACATAATTCTCCGGAGTGTTGGGAATATCAAGCTTTAACTTCTTATTGATCTTAAACCTGCCGACCTCGGTCAAATCATACCTTCTGGCATTGAAAAACATGCCGGAGAGAAGTCCTTTGGCATTGTCCAAAACTACCGGGTCTCCGGGGCGCATTTTGCGGTAAATTTCCAAAAGCGCCTCATCAGCAGTTTTGGTCAAATCTTTGGCCAGCGTGCTTTCGATGTAATGGTGATCGGGATCGTTATCCTGCGGCCCAAATAATTTATAGATTGCCTCATTATTCTCGTACCCTAGGGCGCGGAGGAATGTGGAAGCGGCAAATTTTCTCCGCCTGTCAATCTTGACAGTCACTACATCGGTCCGGGAAATGGAAAATTCCAGCCAGGAGCCGTGGGAAGGGCGAAGCTCTGCCGAATAAAGTACCCGGCCGGTGATAGGGTCGCGGACGGAGGAAAAAAATACTCCCGGGGAACGGACTATCTGGTTGACAACAACCCTCTCAATACCGTTAATGATAAAAGTCCCTTTGTCGGTCATTAAGGGAATATCACCCAAAAATACTTCCTGTTTATATTCTTCTTTGGTTTGTAAATTGGTCAGGGTAACTCTAACCCGCAGGGAAGCGTCATATGACACGCCCTTGGATATTGATTCTTCCGGAGTCAGGCGGGGTTTGCCCAAAGTATAAACCCCGAATTCCAGTTTCCAGTTTTTCCCGGTAAAATCTACCACCGGGTTAACAGAAGATAAAATTGTGCCAATGCCAACTTTTAAAAACCAGTCATAAGACTCTTTTTGCAGATAGTTTAAGTCAAACTTCACTCCGATACTTTTTCTTCCACCCCAATAGACGCGGAGAGAAGAGCTGATACTGGTTCCTTTACTTGGCATTAGTAGATGATCTCCTGCAACCCCGCCATCGGCGGGGCAAGCACAACGAAAAGAAGCATACAATCATTGTATGCCGCTTATTTGTTATTTAGCTATGGGTTATTTAACCATATATA
>CAYRCR010000008.1:0-30660 GCA_964422835.1 uncultured Gammaproteobacteria bacterium | reverse complement strand
CGTCCTTCCGCGAAAAGGACTTGCACCGGCAGAGAGAAAACATCATGCGGGAACTCCGCCATGCATTTGATAATTCTCAAGATAATGCAAGCCAAGCCCTACTAAAGACACCTCTAGGTGTAGAATTTACCAAGTTGGTTAATGGTGACTACCAGGCTTCGGAAGCGGTTGCCAAAAGGCTGTCATCTCAATTTGGCAACGAGTTAATCCATGGGATGGCCGGAGAAACTAAGTCCCAGCAGGCAATTTTACTTGATCAGGATAGCCCGGTGGGAGAATTTTTCCGGAAGCAAATTATTGATCCCCTCCTTAGGGATGGTCTTACCCGCAGTGACGGCAAAATCAGTGACGAAGTTTTAATGACTGCCCGCAGGGAAGTGCAGGAATTTTTTATCTCCCCCAGATTTGTTAAGTGGTACGACGAGCAATCAGCAAAAGACCCGAAATTCCATGAAACCATGAAGCTTTCCCTAAGCTATGGTGCTGATTTAATTCCGCTTATTCAGGAAACGCTTCTTCCCCAGGCTTTACAAGCCAAAGAGCATGGATTTTCTATAAATAATTTAGATGATTATATAAAAAATTTGGTTCTAAAGGTTAATGTCGGAACTTTGGAAGGTGGAACAAAAGGGGCAATCGGTGAGGGAAGAATCGAACGCGCGGCCACACGCAGTATCACCAATGAAAATGTTTCACGTTTATATCAGGAACTGCGAACCCAGGGAACTGCCCCAAACCTTATCCCAGATACTTACCTGAATGCTGCTACCAATCGTGTAGATCTTTGGGGCATAGCTCTGCGCGGCGCGGGTCATGAAGTGGCAATGGGTGTAGGAGTTGCTCTTGGGCTTTATGGACTGAAGTGGGGTGCCGGTATGGCAGGGCGTTTCCTGGTACCTTTGGCTGGAGGTTCGGCAGTGGCAGGTCTTTTACGGGGAGCCCAGGAACACAGACTTTTTACCCGCGAGCATGAACAACATGAAATAGAGCGGGCCAAAGGCTACGAGTTCCCCACGGACGCCAGACGACGCGAACAAATGCGGGGTCTGGAGAGACACAAGAGAAATATGGCCCAAGGGTTAACGGAGCCAATGAGGACAATTACCGGTGAGATGACCTCCGGTCCCGTTGCAGATAACCGGGCAATGGAATTAATGGGACTTCTTGCAGATGCCAAGGCGCGCGCTGACATTGCAGATTGCAGACAAGTTGATTTATTTGCCTCCAGTGCCCCCCAAACATACCAGACAGAAAAAACCGCCATGGAAATCCAGGAAGCTACATCCGTTGTTGAGCTTAAGGCATATTTAGATGCCCATCCCACTCAACTGACCGGTATCGCCGCAAGCTTGGGTATTAATCTTCCTCCACAAAGAGATAGCCAAGTAGATTTTATTATCAGCACCCTGGCGGGTGAACAAAGCCACATCTTAGAAACAGGCGTAGGGATTAATACAAGTTACCAGACAGCATTAGGAAATTTGAATATTGCACAAAATGAATCAATCCAGCGCCGGGAGCAGGCTTTCCATACAGCCCGGAGAAACCGGGTTATAGGAACAGCAGTAGCTACAACATTATTCGGGTTTGGGGGAGGCCTTGTAACCCAGGAAATAATTGCCTTGGGAGGGAGAGCCTTGGGGTCAAATGTTGGCCAAACAATCCTGGAAAAAGGAGTTAACTGGGCGGCCGGACAATTTGGTCATCCGGAATTTGCTTCAGCTCCCATCAGCGTTGAATCTTTCACAGATCTTTATCAGAACAAAAAGTCTGTCGACCTGGGCAATCTCCGGGCCACATCTGTTGATAACCATATTGTGGTCTTACAAAATCAGACAACCGGATCTTATATCGGAGCCGGCAAAATTGCTCCCGATGGCGCACTCTATGAACTCCGGGCAGGAGACGGGGTAAGTAAAGTCGCCACCGATAACCTAAAGAAGACACTTGATGATTTAGGGTTTGGTACTCGTCTTGATGTATTAACTGAAAAAGCACCTTCAGACTTATCCCACATCAAGGAACTTTTAGCATCCGGCCAATCCGAGACAATTACCAAGGGCCCAATCGAGCTAAGAGTCGATGGCTCAACCCGTGAATTTGTTTTCAATGATACAGCCAACCATGTCCAGTTCCAGGGCCCAATTGATAGTGATGGTCAGATCATCATGGATCATGCCAGATATCCGCAGGCAGATTTTGACAAATTGGCACTCAGTTTGAAAGCAGCCGACTTTGATGTTGCGGCAGAAAAAACTTCCGGGCAAACAGTGACCAAAGATGCCCTGGAAGCTTTCAAAGATCAGGGAACCGTAGAGAAGGCTAAAAGAATTCTCTGGCATAATAACGCCACACCAGGAAAGTTTGATGGCAAAGAACTACAATTCCATCATAATGTTGCAGGTGGAGATGTTGACCTTGACATGTCAAGAATGGTTTCTAAAGTGCCGGGCGGGGTAAATTGGGATAACACTATTGATCCTCAATATGGCCGGGTTGCCAAAGATATTGTGATAAATCCCGACGGATCAAGGACATATAAAAACTTCGAGTTCCTGATTACCCCAAATAAAGCAGCTGATGATGCCCGCGATATTATCAGGGTAACAATGGATAATACCGGCCATGCTAAAATTCCAGCCGGGTCACCGCTAAGACAATTCTTTGCCATTGAAAATGGCAAACCGGTACAATTGGCAAAATTTATTGAGGTAGCACACAACGAATATGATGCTTCGGGAAACCTTACAGGCCGGACAATTCTGGCAACAACTGAGGGTAAAGGCATTGATAATATTGAAATAAATATTCCCGGACATGACCTACTCAAAGCCATCCCTTCTGATGAACCTAATACTTTCAACCGCTTTAATTTAGCGGCCACACCTCCTCAAGTAAATGAAGCTCCGCCTATCCCCATTTTTCCAGGTAGAAGGCCACTAGAAGAACCGGAAAAAGGAAGGGGGGTAGACCGTGAAGTCCCCCAAACCAAAAGACCTCAAGAGAGATTGCGGGAAACTGTCAAAGAGGGGACGGAAGCACCGGCTGTTCCGGTAACTTCTGAACAGAGAAAACCTCTGGAAGATGCAGAGAAAAATACCTTACAGGTAAAAAGAGAGGAACTCGGGAGGTTATTAAGCGAGCCGGAACCGGCAGATCCCCAAGAAAAACAGGCCAGGGAGACAAAACTTAATCAGCTACATAGTGAGATAAGAGCGATAGAAGCTAGCCTGCCAATTTTTTCCAAGGTAATGGAAATTCCTGAAATGTTCAAACAAATTGAGGGTCCAGTCAATACCGGCCATCCATATTTCATTGCCAACCCGCCCGTATCATTTGATACACTTCCCACTGATAAAAAGGGAGCAATTCTAGCTGCTATCCCGGTTGCCAAACCATTCTTTGTCAAGGGAAAAGGAAATTTTTATCATCCTAATCCAGAAGTTACCCCGATTGGTGAATTTGAGCAAAAGGCTAACGGGCGCTTCTTAAACGCTGAAGCTGCCACAAAGGGTGATTCAGGGCTTTTGGCTCTTATCGCCGCATCCGCTGAAACCCCAGAAAAGCAAGCTAATTTATATAGAACATTAGCCGAAGCAATATTATTTGCTCATCATAATGATTTGCTCAATGATTGGGTTAGGGCGCAGAAGGCAGCACCAATTGGTTTACCAAATAATCCTCAAGCTACATCTTTGGATATCTTTGTAGCTTACGAAATAGCCAGTGACGCGCAAGGGGTGGTAACCGGCTTGCGGCCTGATAATGAACGGCTATTGCCCTGGGACGCTTCAATACCACTATCCACACAAGCCCTCCATCTTGAACAAATGCAATCCATGTGGCAGCCAAGAATTGATGAGCTCACCCAGAAATTACAAGAAGGAAAACTTGAGCCACATCATCTGCGCTGGATCGAATTCTTATCCCACAGTGTGGATGTCGGCAAACTTATGCAGATGCTCAAAGAAGCTTCACCAGAGGCTCCAATGGAAAAAATGGAATCAACCATAAAAATCGGACCGGATGAAAAAACTGATGATGATGAAATTAGAATTAGACAAAGCACTCCTGAGGAAATACTCGAAGATGAGCGTAAAATTGCAGAGAGGATTAAGGCTGTTGGTGCAGATTTTGATCAAGATGCCAGTCAAAATCGGGCCAAAGTGTCCGAACCATTTGAAACTGCTGATAAATATATATGGGAAGAAGTCATCTATGGGCCGGAAATGACAAAAGGCAGTGATGAACTTTATCGGGGATACCTGATGATAGAACCTGAAGACATGTCCAGAGTTTTAGCTATTCTTAGAACTTTAGGCAATATTCGTAGAGGAAGAGGGCAAAGACTGGATTTTAAATGGCTACAAATGACCCGACCGGCTTTCCCAACTGATGAAGAACGCAACCGATATTTGGCGGATATCAATAATTTTGGGAAATATAATCAGTTAGAACCTACGGATCCCCGCATAGCTATTTATGGAGAAACTTCCGAGGAAATTCAACAAATATTAACTGAATTGGTAAAAAATTCGTATTGGCAATATGTTGAGAGCGGGCGACTTACAAAATTCCTCGGGGCAATACCCCCAAGAAGGCCCGGCACCAATGCTTTTATTTATAAGGACCAAGAATATCGAACTCTGAATTTTAATGATCATCCGGGATATTCCGAGAATGAAGCAGCTGATCCCAACTGGAGAGATAAAAAAAATGGCAGTCATACCCAAATGATATAATTCCTTCATGGAACTTTCGACTCCTCTTCAATACATCAAGGGTGTGGGGCCGAAGATGGCCAAAAGGCTATCCCGCCTGGAGCTTAATGCTGTCGAGGATCTATTACATCATTATCCTTTCCGTTACGAAGATTATTCCAAAATCAGGAGCATAGCCGAGGCAAGAGTGGAGGAAACTGTCACATTCCAGGGTGAGCTTTGGTCAATCAAAAATACCTACACTAAATCCGGCAAGGTCATGACAACAGCCATTTTAAATGACGAAACAGGTTCCATGGAGATTATCTGGTTTAACCAAAGATGGCTGACCATGACCCTTAAAACGGGGGACAGACTGCAGGTTTCAGGAAAAGTAGACAGGTTTAAGGGAAAAATTTGCCTGCTTTCTCCTGTTTGGGAAAAAGTAGAAATCCATGAACCACTACACACCGGCAGGCTGGTGCCAATTTATCCTGAAACTTACGGAGTTACGTCCAAATGGCTGCGCGCCAAAATGGCTAAAGTTTTGCCGGAAATTTTACCTAAAATTACTGATCCATTACCGGAAGATACCCGTGGAGAAATGTTAACTTTGCAGGAAGCCCTGCAGCAAATCCATTTTCCCGATAGTTGGGATAAATTCAATCTGGCCAAAGAAAGATTATCGTTTGATGAATTATTCTTTATCCAACTGGCCTCCCAAAAACAAAAACTGCTCTGGCAAAAAAAACAATCCACCAAACCCTTACTTTACAAAGACAGCGATCTTTTATGTTTCATGAAAAGTTTGCCTTTTGAGCTAACTTTAGCCCAGCAAAAAGTGATTGGGGAAATATGTTCCGATTTACAAAGGGAACAGCCGATGAACAGACTTTTGCAGGGAGAAGTGGGATCGGGCAAAACAGTGGTGGCAGCCGCGGCAATTTACCTGACTTGTTTAAATAATTGCCGGGTAACACTCATGGCCCCGACAGAAATTTTAGCCTTCCAGCATTTTGAAACTCTATCAAAAATGCTCTCTCCCCACAACATTAAAGTGGGAATTTATACGGGTAGTAAGAAACGGGTTAGCGATGAGCCGGTTCTAGTAGGAACACATGCCCTTTTATCCGAAAAACTTCCTTTACAAAATATGGGGCTTGTTATTGTTGACGAGCAACAAAGATTTGGGGTCAAGCAGAGAGGTTTATTCCGGGCGCAAAGCGCAAGCCCTCACTTTTTAACTATGACCGCCACACCAATTCCCAGGACTGTAGCTTTAACTTTATACGGAGACCTGGATTTATCAGTCATTGATGAGCTGCCCAAAAATAGAAAGATTGTCAAAACTTATTTTGTCCCCGCTGCAAAAAGAAATGACGCCTATAAATTCATTGAAAAACATGTCAAAGCCGGGGAACAAGTCTATCTCATCACTCCGCTTATTGAAGAATCCGAAACATTAAAGACAACCAAAGCCGCAAAGGTAGAATTTGAGCGTTTAAAGACTAAAATTTTCCTCAATTCAAGGCTTGGACTCTTACATGGAAAATTAAAACCAAAAGAAAAAGAGAAAGCAATAAATGACTTCAAGAATCACAAAATTGATATTTTAGTTTCCACTTCGGTGGTGGAAGTGGGAGTCGATGTACCCAATGCTACCATCATGGTAATTGAAGGAGCGGAAAATTTTGGTTTAGCCCAGCTTCACCAGCTAAGAGGCAGAGTAGGCAGGGGGGACATTCAATCATACGCTTTGCTATTTGCCGAGGTAGAAACCCCTCAAGTAATTTCCAGATTAAAAAAACTGGAAAAAATTTATGATGGACTGAAATTGGCAGAACTTGATCTTAAAATCAGGGGCGGAGGAGACCTGTATGGAACCAGGCAAAGCGGCAGATGGGACCTTAAAATTGCATCCCTTTCCGATATAGATTTAATTGAAAAAACCAAAAAAGCTGCCGAAAAAATATTATCGGATAATTTGGAGCTTGACAAGTATCGAGCTCTTTTGACACAATTGGAAAGCCAGGCCAAAGAAATCATGCCTGACTAAACTAACCACATGCCTCAGGAACCAAAGAAAAAACACAGTAAAGCCAGGAAACGCACCAGGCGCGCTTCTATAAAGCTCACGGAAGTGGGACTAATTTTTTGTCCAAATTGCAAAAAGCCGGCTCTCCCTCATCAAGTTTGCAGGGAATGTGGTTTTTACGGAGGCAAACAGATAAAAGCTAAACAGACAGTTAAAGTCACCAAAGCATAAAAAACTGCCCTCATGAAAAAAGCTTCCGACCCCAGGCATATAGCGCGCATAAAAATTATGCAGGAACTTTTTTCCCATGACTTTAAACCCGGAAGGACTTCAAAAGGGGCAAGGGAAGTGATTGTTGCCCTGCCGCAAATTGACCAGGTAGTAGCAAAGTCTGCTCCCGAATGGCCGGTTGCCAAAATTAACAAGGTTGATTTAGCTATCTTGCGTTTAGCAATTTTTGAGTTAATAATTAAAAAAGGGGAACCTTTTAAAGTCGTCGTTGATGAGGCGGTGGAACTGGCCAAGGAATTTGGTTCTGATGCAAGCCCGGCTTTTATCAATGGCGTTTTGGGTAATGTTATAAATGGAAAACCAAACTAAAATTATTGAGGCAATAGCAGAACATTTGACGCTTCCTTTGGCGGATATTGATATGGAGGCGGACTTAAAAGACGACATGGGTTTAAACCCGGCAGAAGTGGCAGACCTTCTGGAACATTTATCCCGGACTTTTAATATCATTTTTGACGGCAGCGATATCCTGCAAATCCATACCGTGGGAGAATTAGTTGAAATGGTCGAGGATAAGCTCCTGGAATGAAACTTTCTGATTTTGAAAATATTCTGCAAAAGTTTGGTATCATACCCTCTAACTTATCGTTTTACCAGACTGCTTTTACACACCGTTCATACCTTAATGAGTCAAAAGATGCAAAAGAGTCTAACGAGAGAATGGAGTTTTTAGGGGATGCCATATTATCATATGTGATTTCCTCATTTCTCTATAAAAAACGCCCCTTTGATAACGAGGGTAATCTAACAAATACCAGGGCATATTTGGTTAAAACGGAAAGTCTTGCCAAAGTATCGGAAAATTTATCGTTCGGCAAATTTTTAAAAATGTCACGGGGAGAAGAAAGTTCCGGCGGGAGGAGTAACCCCCAACTTTTGGCCAATACCTACGAGGCAGTACTGGGAGCAATTTACCTTGACTTAGGGATAGAGAAAGCAGAACAATTTATCAGCCGGACTATCTTGCCAAATTTTGAGGATGTAATCCAAAGCGGACCGCCTCCAGACCCGAAAAGTTTACTGCAGGAGGTAGTCCAAAGCCAATTTCAAGCCTCACCAAGATATAAAATTCTTGCAACATCCGGGCCTGACCATGCTAAAAAATTTATTGTTGGGGTTTTTATTGACGGCAAAAAATTGGGCGAGGGCAAAGGTTCCAGTAAGCAGCAGGCGGAGGAAAATGCCGCCAAAGCAGCCCTTGCTGGTTTAGCCTTGTCAAAAAAGCCGCATTAGGCTATACTTTCCCCTATGGCAGTAAAAATCAGACTAATGAGGATTGGAGCAAAAAAGCGCCCGTTTTACCGGGTAGTGGCTGTTGATGAAAGAAGAAAAAGAACCGGGGCATATATTGAGCTTCTGGGAACATATAATCCATTGACAGAACCACATGAGATAATTTTGAAAAAAGACAGGATTGACTATTGGATAAAAAACGGGGCACAACTTTCTCACGGGTATTTAAGGATTACCAAACAAGCCCCCCAAAAACCTCCCCGGAAACCCAAAAAATCCCAGGTAGAGGGAGCTCCAAAAGAAATCAAGGAAGAGAAAATAGAAGAAAAGGTTGAGGAAGTAAAAGAAGAAGAGAAAACCGAAGAAGCACCTGTTGAAACCAATGAACAACCAACCACTGATCAAGAGAAAAAATGAAAGATTTACTGGAATATTTAGTAAAAAATTTAGTTTCAAAGCCGGATGAGGTAAGGGTTGAGGAACAGCAAGGCGAGGGAATGGTAAATTTTATTTTGACTGTAGCACCTGATGATATGGGAATTATTATTGGGAAGATGGGTCAGACAATTAAGGCAATTAGAAAAGTGTTAGTGGCCCGGGCAATGGCCGAAAATCAAAATATCCGGGTCAATGTTAGTCTCAATGAAAATCCAGGTCATAACACTGTTTCCTGAAATATTTAAGGAAGTATTATCCGCATCCATCATCGGCCGTGCTGCAAGATGTGGCCTTGTGGAATTTGAATTTATCAACTTGAGAGATTTTGGTGAAGGCAAACACAAAGTTGTTGACGGCAGACCATACGGCGGGGGAGCGGGAATGGTTCTTCGGGCGGACATTTTAACGAAAGCGCTAAAAAGTGCAAAGTGTAAAGTGAAAAGTGAAAAGTCCCAAGTCATTCTAACTTCGGCTTCCGGGAAGACGTATAAACAAGATGACGCGCAGAGACTCTCCAAAATGGAAAATGTTATTATAGTCTGTGGACATTACGAGGGAATAGACCAAAGATTTATAGATAAATATGTAACGGAGGAATTTTCCATTGGGGATTTTGTTTTAACAGGAGGAGAAATCCCTGCCATGGCCATAATTGATTCGATTGTCAGGCTGATCCCCGGAGTATTAAAAAAAGAAGAAGCAACACTTTATGAAAGTTTTTCAGAAAATCTTCTGGAATATCCGCAATACACCAGACCAGAGGAGTTTGAAGGGGAAAAAGTTCCGGAAGTCTTAAGATCCGGAAATCATGCAGAAATCAAAAAATGGCAAAAAGAAAAATCATTAGAAAAGACTAAAAAAGTCCGTCCCGACCTGCTTAAATAATCTTCACTCAAATGGGTCGGCTTTACCGATTGAAGACGGGGGTGCAGCCGTTCCTGTTGCAGGCTCGGCTGGACGCAAATCCTCAATAATAAAGGCTATACGGCTAAGCTTTGCCAATAACTCTCCCTCTTCTGAATTTAGTTTTACAACCGGGGTATCAACGGAAACCTCCACAGATTGTTTAGGGTCATAAAAAACAGTAATGGGTATTTCAGCCGAAATTTCTTCATTACTTTTTTGGAAGCGGACATTGATCGCCTCTACTTGAAAAATTCGGGGAGCATCACGCAAAGAAATTAAAAAAGCCCTGATTGATGTCACTGGTCCGGCAACGGACATATTTAATTGATAACTCTTGTCGGTTGCTGCTGTTTTACCGCTGACGAAAGTGGTATTTTTAAGTGTCAATCCGCTTCTGATAATCAAATTTTGCAATATCGTTACTGCCTGTGGTACATCCATATCAGAGGGCAAAACACTAAATGCAACCCGCAAATCCTGTTTGGCCTGATTTTCATCAACCTGAGTCAATTCCTTGGCTTTTGCCTCCAAAATGCCGGACCGGTTATCCATATTGTCAATTTCACCTCTGGTCCTGATAAAACCTAATACTTGGGGAACAATCACCAAAACTATGATGAGTATGGAAGCCAACCCTGAAATAACAGGCCAAGCTATCAACTGATATCTTAAATAAATTTCCCTGATATTCATTTTGCACTCACCTTTAAAGAGACCCTGAACACAGAATCCCGGCCAAGCGACAGGCTACCCAGGTTGATTTGCTTGATGATCTCACCAACTTTCTCCTTATTTGCCAAATCCTGCAAAAATGTTTCCAAGGAAGAAAGGTTCGGGCTTAAAAAAGTTATTGTTGCACCACCACCCTTATCAACCGAGAGATCAGAAATTTGGATATCGGACGGTGTAAAATAAACCAGCGCATTAAACATACCGCGCCGTTTATCATCACCGCCGGATAATGATTTGATTTTATCTAAGCGGTCTTTTAGAAGGATCATCTGCCCTTCTGCTCCCTGCAATCTACTGACTTTATCCTCTGCCAAAGCAATCTGCTCCTCCATTTTTGTCAGCTCCATAGTTTGTGAAAGACGTAAGGCAATAATCAAAGATGTACAAAAAACTAATGAAATCAGCAGTATGACGCTCAACCTATTGATAAATGATAATTTGGCACCCTGTTTCCTCCGAAGAATAATTTCCGGAGGAAGAAGGTTAATTAAATTAGTTGAGGAAAAATTCTTTGAAGTTGCTTTTTCCATAAAATCTATTCTCCTCGTAGCGCCAGCCCCACCGCCACGGTATAATGCATGCCGCCGGAAAGCATTTTAGGAGAAATATTGGGGCTTTTTTCCAGGAATGACCATGGATCGGCTTCCTGCACTTCCAGGCCAAGGCTGTTGGCAAGGTAGATCACAAGCCCAGGGAGTTTTGCCCCGCCACCCGTTAAAACTATCCTTTTGATGGGATTTTGAGCATTCTTAGTTTGAAATGCCTGGACCATTCTTTGAGTTTCAGAAACGACAATATCCATCATTGGTTTTAAAGCTTGATAAATTTTACCCTCCAGCTGATCCTGCAGGAGCCCATATACGTTTTTATATTCTTCGGCCTGCTTCGGCTCAAAATTAAGGTACTGTGCAATAGAGCGGGTAAGAGCACTCCCGCCGGTTGCAATTGAGCGGGTCGAAAGAATTAAACCCTTAGAAACAACAGCAAAATCAGTGGAAGTTGCCCCAAATTGGGCAATCAGGGTAGTCGGAGCATATGGGTTGTTACCAACCAGAGCCCTAGCAGCTGCTATCAGTTCAGTTTCCAAAGCCAGAGGTTGAAGTTTTGCCATTTCCAACACTTTTAAGTAGCGGGCTACAATATTTTTGGGAGATGCCACCACAAAAACCTCCGTCATATTATGCTGTTTGGAACGGGTGATAACCTGCCAGTACAAATTCACCTGGTCAATCGGCAAGGGCACAAATTCTTCGGCTGCATACTTAATAGCAGAGGCAAGCTCTTCGTCAGACAAATACGGCAAATCAGAAACTACCCTGGTAAAAATCTTTGATTCCGGAAGGGCTATAACCACTTGAGGCGTGGGGGCGGCAATTGCATTAACCAAATTCCTGATTGCTTTAGCCTCTACCTCCAAATCTGCATCAAGTCCGGAGAGCATGCCTGGTTGGGGAGAAACAATGGACCCAAAGGAAATCAGCTTTGGGATTTTCCCTCTATGGGAAATAAGCACTCCCTTTATCGAAGATGTCCCTATATCAATTCCAGTGATAAAATCAGCCATACTATTTTAGTTTAATACATATTATCTAAGTTGATAAGTGCCCTTAATAACTGAATAGGACCCTGTGGGGCCGGATGAGAAAAATACAGAAGTCAAACCGGTTTCATATCCCACTTCCACATTATTGCGCAGGATAACTTTCCAAGCCGTAAGTTCATTTAAGCTATTAGTATTTTTTATATCAGCAAGACCAAGCGGCGCATACAAAATACCCTGATTGCCCCCGTTTGACACATCTATTGCCGAGAGGCCGCTCTCTCGTGAGTCATATAAAGAAAGTACCATCAGGTAACTACCCGTACTGCCGCTACCCATAATTTTCGCGCCGTTGGAAAGTATAATCCTGCCATCCACTAAAATGACACCGGACGCGCCTCCCATTGAAGGATCAAGTTTGTAAGTAACATTATTGGAAAGGGAAAGATTACCCGTTATCCAAACAGGTGGCATAATTATGGTAGTACAGCCGTTATTGGATGAAATATTGCCTACATATTTTCCCGAAGTAAGCACAGCATTACAAATTATCATATCACCTGTATAGGTACCGGCATTTTCCGCATCATCCTTCCAGCTATTTATATTCGCCTCCGAAATCGGCATCGGTACAGGAGCAGGGTCGGGGGATCCGGGATGGCATTCAGGGTTGCTCCCGCAGCTTGAACCTCCAACTTTAATATTTTGCTGCAGCTGATAATAAGCTTCACCACCAATTGATAAATCCTGCAAGGTATTAGCGCGCGCATCCCCGGTAATTAAAGCTGTATTTGCGCCGATAATTGATGTAGCAACTCCGCCCATATAGGTTTTAAAGTCTAAATCAACCGGCGGAGAGGTATCATCCCAGACCGGATTTCCTGCCTGCCAGTTAGGAGACCATCTTGATACCCCCCCGGTATACCCCTGTGATAAATCGGCCGACCACATCCAGTAATTCGAGCTGTCCTGGTATGCATCGGCCACAATCCAATAAGTGGTATCCGCTATAAGACTTGGCGCGGAACCAAACCCTATTTCAATAAAGGGAAGCGAATAGTCACTCCCTACCCGGTCAGATGTCAAAATGCCTGTAGCAAGTACCTGGTTTTTGTCCGGTTTACCGCCATCATCCCTCATTATTCTAATGGTTAAATCATAGGGAGAACCAACTTTCTTTAAATTCAAGGCAACTTTATTAAGGTAGCCTGATGCTGCACTCTTAAAGCTTTGGGCCATGTCAATTGGACCGTTAGGAAACCTGCCAAAAATAAAATCAGTGCAGGAAATTCCGGAGCATAATGCCTGCTGATCTGCTTCCGGTGCAGTCCCGCCGGCTACAATTGCATCCCCGGAAATTCTGGTGCTATTTTCCATGGAAATGCTACCATTTGAAAAAACCGACCCCTCAATTTCACTGCTATTTTCCATTTTAAGACCTCCTTCTCCAACCTGGACACCATAGTTAAATGATATTCCTGCTCCTCTTGCAGCTTTTATTGAAATCGTCCTTTTAGCCTTTGCGTTCGTCTTGGAGGGGACGTAACCCGTTGCTGTAATAATTTTTGTATCCGGGCCTTCGGAGGAAATTGCCACAGAAAATGATCCCGCGCCCAAAGCAGTTTCAGACTCGCCGCTATAGCTTGAACCGGCCGTATTAAAGGAGGCAAGGGCTTTATCAGCGCCGGCCTCGGCCAATTGCAGGGCCTGGGCAGATGCGACTGTATAAGTAGTATTTTGAAAAAAGGTTTGAGAACCGGCAAGAATCATTAAACCGTTGACCAAAACTAAAGCTGCCACAATTATTGAAAGAACCAGCATTTGCCCGCTTTCTTTGTTGGTGATGTTTTTATCCATTTAATTATTCCTCAATTTTGTAACAGCCGACACTGACCTGTTTGATCCTATGGAACCGGTTTTAGACAAAACAGTCAAGTCCACTCCAATTGATACGGCAGAAGAGGGCGGGGCAGTATTACCGTTTTCATCCAGGTAGCTGAATTTAACAGAACTTAAAATTGTAGTTAAAACTTTGTCCTGGCTTGCCCTGCTGCTTTGCGGATCAGGGAAAATTTTTATCTTCAGGATTTTAGGATTTTCATCTTTTGCAATAACTAAAAAGTCATAGACTTCGTCCATGTTACCTGCAGCAGAGAGGGACGGCAGTTTTAAAACCAGTGTTTCGTCACCTGTAGTAAAAATGGGTTCAGTTTCAGGGTATGAAACTGCCACAGATGATGCCTGCCTGACTACATCGTCAATCTCACGTATTACATCATTTAAGCTTAAGCCCTCACTCACAATAGCGGTCTGTTTATAGGAAAAACCGGTATTTGAAACCAATATGCTGACAATTAAAAGACCGACAATAACTGATACTCCGATAACAATCACTATTTCAAGCAGGGAAAATCCACTATCTCTCATTGGGCCAAACCCCCTTTACTGATAAGAGTGGAGAGCTCAACCTTTTTATCATCTCCCGTTTCCTTCCAGGTAACCCAAACACGAACAACTTTGCTCTCCTCGCCTAAAGTGCAAATTTCCGGGGGGCATTGGCTTGTTTCGAAGCCTGCTTCTGAAGACGGCAACGCGGAGAGGTCCGGGGAAGAAAAGCTATTGGTACCAAGAGGTAAATTATTCTGGAAATCCAGGCCTCTTAAATATTCAATTTGCTTGCCGGCAATATCTTTAGCAATCGAAAGTTGCCGGCTTTTATTGATTGACGATACAGCCGGGGGGAGGGTAGCGATAAGCAGGGCAATAAAAACCACAACGGCAACTACTAAAATAACTTCAACCAAAGAAAACCCTTTTTGCTTTCTCATTCTTTATTTAAACTGCCGGCAGAAAACAGGGCAAAATCAAAGAATTGCGGCATGACGCTCTTCTCCCGGAATACCTCCAACCGCCTTTGCACATCCCCGGCTACACCGGTTGATTTATAGATATTTGTCTGCAAGGGGAGTGAGGCATTACCGGTCGGGGCAACAGCTACCGGATGGCTGGAGTTGGTGTAAAGTATGCGGACCCGCACCATATACGGGATCTCTGAACCTGTTTCTTTATAGCCTGAAATATTAACTTTACAATAAAAAGCGCGGTTGGCGGAAATTCCGCCGTTAGTGACAATTTTAGGCACGCTCCAGGCAGTAGCTGAGTCGCCGCGGTCGAGACAACCGTTAAAATTGTTTGAATTCCTGCCGGGTAAAGGTGCTTTCACATATGAATCAAAAAAATACTTTTCGCTTTTATATTCCCCGCCGATTTTATAGATAACGCTAACCTCAATGGCCGGTTGGTCTTCTAAATTATCAAGCCGGCTGGAATATTCGCGGGCTTCACCAAAATAAACATCAAAATTATCTTCGCGGTAGCAGCGTGAACCAACCGGATCCGTACAGTTTGGGTCGGCAGGAGAGGCCAGCCAGAACTGGGCGAATGATTCTTTGCCAAACGGCGGATACTCCAGAGCCGTTTTTTCCCGGGGGATGGCTGCATCAATCAATACATCTTTAGCTGACGCGTTATTGTCAAATTGAATATCAGATAAAGGAGTGACTTTTCCCCCCAGGGAGATGGCCTGTTCGGATTGTAAATTCAATATTTTTTCAATGCCGGCTTCAGCTGCCGAAAATGCCCGGGATGAATTTTCCGTATTGGTGGAGGTGGAAATATCATTGATGGACCGGCCTACCACCGACAGTCCGATTGCCAAGGCCACCACCATCACCAAAAGCAGAATAATGATAATCTGGCCTGTATCTTTCATTTTCCTCCCTTCACCTGGGCAGTGGTGGTGAAAAGTACCCCGTCCGCGCCCATATCCGCTTCCGGAGTATTGCCACCTTGTACTCCCGGCAGAATCCGGAACTTTACGGTAATTGTATCACTAAATCCCGGCTTGGTATTTTGGGAGAAAACATCAGAAATGCCATCCGGCACAAGCGATACACCACTCATAGGGTCGGTATTGGTCAGAGTACCGACAGACCCGAAAGGTACCGTACTGGTGCAAAGCTGGCTATCAGAAATTACGCCGTCAGGGACATCATCGGCGCTAAAATCATCACGGGTAATCCTGCCGTTCTCATCCGCCGGCGTACTTAACCTGAATTGACTATAAATCCCTCTTTTAAAAACTACCAATGTGTCTTTGTAAATGCTGCTGCCGCTTTTATCCACGCAAATTACTTCCTCTCCGTTTCTTATTTCACCCGACAGCGTGTCGAGGACAAGCTGGCCGGTTTCTTTAATTTTAGCAACCGTACCGACTTTATTTTGGCCTCTTAGAACCTGCGTTAAGATATCGGAAAAAATAAAGCCTAAAATGCCCAAAATTAAAATCACCACCAGTATTTCAATGAGTGTAAATCCGCTTTGTTTTTTCCCCATATCAGTAGTGTGTCAGTACTGTCTGCAAATTAGATTCATGTTTACCGGCAGAATCTTCCCAAAATACCCTGACGTTAATTTTCTTTTCTTTGCCGTATGTTTCTTCTGTATCGGAGATGATAATCTGGCGCGATAGGCCTTCTCCCATATCTTCAAACTGTGAAATATCCGCTTCTGCCAGAGCGGGCGGGGTTTCCATTTTAAAATAACAGGGCCCGTCTCGTCCGTCAATTGAAGCGCACTGAAGCGATTTGGACATGTTGATATCCCAAAGCCCGGAAAAATTGAAAGTGGCATCCTGAAAAACTATTTTACCTTCCTCATCCCTGTCTCTGATAGCTTTAATCTGCTCCAGTGCTTCCTGGGCATACTTGGTAGCCCGGGCCTGGTTTTGGGCAAACTTGGCATTTTTCAAAGATGTCAAAACTACGATCACCAAAGCCACTACCACTACCACGGTGATCCCCAGAACAATTACCACTTCAATCAGGCTTTGCCCTGTACTAAACTTTCTACTGATCAATTTTAACTAACCCTCCCCTCTCAATGGTCACACGCACCTCTGCCGCTGAACTGTCATCCTGTGACAGGACAATTGAAACTTTACCCGCACTGTCCAAACCGCATGTACCGCTTCTTTCATCAAAGGCAATTTTGCCGGAAATATTACTAAAACTTACCTTCAACTCATTATCATTGGCACAGGCAGGCGCCTCATACCCGAGCGTATCCCAAACCGCAAATTCCTTGACAGCAATACTATCCGGGAAAGAATAAGTCAAAACCGGGTAAGGGGTTCCCGATACTGCCTCATCATTACAGTCTGTTTCCAGCTGGTAGGATGTTTCATCTATAAATTTAATACTCCAGGAAAGGGCAGAGCTGTTCAGGTTGCATTTGACTCCGCTTAGGGCCCGGTTTTGAGCTGTTTTAAGGTTTGCCGAGAGTTCTTCTGCAGCATTTTTTAATGCCTGTCTTTTTTGGAAGCTGTCAATTTGGGGAATTAAGACGCCCATCATGGCAATGATTATTCCCACCACCACCAGCAGCTCAATCAGTGTAAATCCTTTTCCCCTCATATATTAAACGTATCAACTTTTGAACCAAAAAACAATTGTTTAATCAGAAGAGATGCCCATATTGCAGGGAGTACCGGGACTTAGGCAGTATAATGTTCCGCAATCCGTGGGATTTCCAAATTCATTGGTTCCTTCTTTGAGGGCACATAAAACAAATGATGCACTACCGCTATCCATTTTATACTGATAGGATCTTACGCCCCCGGAAGGGTCCCGGGGAATGTCCTCAAGAAATAAACCCTTAAGGCCTTCCAGACTTTCCGGATACGATTTCCATTCACTCCGGTAAAGCTCCAGGGCCTGTTTTAGGGAATTTAAGTCACGCAGTCTTTTTTCATCCCTTGAATTTATCTGGACAGTCCGGAAAATCATCATGCCAACAGCAGAAAGGATTGCCAAAATAGCTATTGCCACCATTAACTCAATCAGAGTAAAACCTGCCTGCCGGCAGGCAGGGCCTTTATTTTTCATATTCATTGTTCAAAACAATAAAGCGGAAAGTAACCACTGCATAAACTTGTACCTCCTGAATTACTCCAGGAAGTACCCGATTGGTATGAATTACCCACCACACCGGACCCCACAGTAGATGTCCAGCTCCCGCATGACTGGGCATTGTCTCCGAAAAGTGTACCATCAGCATTGGTATTTGTCCAAACCAGCCCGGATGGGGGAGGGGAATTTATTTCAGTCAAGGCAATAGCAGTATTAATTGAACCATCAATCAAATACTGCCAGCTGTCTGCTAAAATAGTACCATTAATCAGTTTATATGGGCCGGTATTGTGGGATAACCTGTCACGGGCAGAAACACTACTACTGCTCAACCATGCCTTAAAGGAGCCCGCCGGGCAGTTTCCTCCACAAAGATTGGCAGCATTGGCTCTGTCCAGACATCTCTGGTCGGCCCCGGAAAGTCCTCCCAAATCACCCTGATAAGTGGTACTGGTTATAAACACCCGCTTGGCCGGCTGGAGAGTGGGGGTTGGAGTAGGTGTCGGGGTTGGGGTGGAAGTTGGTATGCGCGTTGGAGAGGGAGCTAAAGTTATGGTTGGGGTAGGTGTAGAAGTCGGAAGGACAATAGTTGGAGCGGGAGTACCTCCTTCTAAAGTCTGGGGGGTAACTATATAGTTTAACTCCTCCTGCCCGCAGGCCCCGGAGCCGGAAGATGTTTCCAAGTAACCGCACAAATTATATGAGGTACAAAATTCAGCCGTGTTATTGCAGTCTGCCGGCAAAGGTTCGTAGGTATATTTAACATCAGAGGAATCATCCGGTAGGGAACTGATATAGGTTTTTTCACCGGCAGGGTCTTTGAGAGGTGAACCAAAAACAAAATCACCATCTTTGGGGTAATAATTTTGGTCAGTATGGTAGTTTTCCAAAACATTTTGGATGACGGTCAGATCTGACTGCCTTTTGGCATCACGGGCCGATTTTTGGGTATTTAAAAACATCGAGATGCCGATTAGCACCAGCAAAACCAGGATTGTCGCAACTACCAAAAGTTCAATAAGGGTGAATCCATTTTTCATATTTTTACCTGCAACCATTTTGGACAGGTGTCGGGTTCGGCTGACAAACATAACCACTCACAGAGTAACATCCTCCTTCATCACCGTCCAAATAATAAAGATCTGTATTCCCTGGAAGTTTTTGTGTTTGATAAGTCCCGCAAGCCCAATTAACTCTTTGGACTGGAGGGCAAAACCTGCTTTGGGGGCCACCGCAGGTATTTGTATCATATAAAACACAAAGAGATGAACAATAATATGGCCACTGCTTATCTTCTACTCCATTACAATTGTAGTCAAAGCTGCCACAAGCATTAGCTGCTATAAAGTACCCTGTCTGTCCGGGTTTGGCATTGGCATCCGTGTCACAGCAATCCGTTCCTAATTGATAGCTTAACTGGCAAGTTTTAGTACCACTTGAAGCAGTATAATGATCACCGTCAGTGTCTTTATAACAGTAAGTTGAGGCACATTCATTATTACTGGTGCAAACTACACCATTAGGCTTAGGTGTGGGAGTTGGGGTGGGGGTATTGGGCGGGGTAGGGGTAATAGTAGGTGTCGGGGTAATAGTAGGTGTCGGGGTTGGGGTAGAACTGGGATAATTTATGAGGGTTGGATTTGTTGTCGGGACAAGAGCCAGCTGGACTGCTCCTTGAGGGCTGGTGGCAAAATTATAATTTGAGGCCTCTCCGCATACACCCGTACCATCTCCCTGACCCTCCAATTTGGCAAAAAGCTGGTAGCTGGTGCAGCTTGTACACCCTGCGGGTTTTGGCAGGTAACAATAAGGGGCATTATCAGTTTGGGGATCAGCCGGAACCTGGGGCAGATAAATGTGTTTATCAGACATGATTTTTGTGTCCAGGGCAGCGGGGTAAACCCCGACGTCAGCGCGGTAATTTTCCAGGGCACTTTGGATTTTAGCCAGATCTCCCTGCCTTTTGGCATCCCGGGCCGATCTTTGGGCATTTAAAAATATGGGGATCCCAACCAGGGCAAGGATGGTGAGAATAGCCACAGTCACCAGAAGTTCAATTAAGGTAAAACCTTTGGGTTTCATGGCAAATTACACCCTACCCCACCATTATATAAATTAGATCTTTCTGTTGTATTAAGTGCCCTATTATAAATCCTGACATCATCAATTACACCGTTAAAATAACGTATAACGCCAAGCAAACTGCCAATAAATGCTTCTCTTGTAGGCGCGCTGAGCGTTCCAGCGAAAGATTCGGGTGTCCCGCTTGCTGCTCCGTTTATATAGATCCTGCCGGCAGAACCGTCATATAGACAAATTGCATGATACCAGGTATTAAGAGACAAGGGGGCGCTGACTACTATAATGGCTTTATTACCGGGTGTAACATCTTCAACAAAATCTATTTGGCATTGTACCACGCTTGAGTTATTATTCCAATAAAATTTATAATAATCCCATGATTCTTTAATATTTATTATTGTATTCTCATAAGATGAATCTCCGGCACCCGAGGACTTAATCCAGGCTGCCAGACTCATTGTATTTGAGGAAAAACTCGGAACATTTGTTGTCTTCACATAATCATTTATCCCGTCAAATTGCAAAGCTGAAACAAGACCACCAGTACTCCCAACCCTGGCAGGGCTATTTGTAAGTGTTCCAACATTATTATTCCCGCTGCTGTCATTTGCAGTTGTCCCGGATGGTTCATCAAATTTCCAATAGCCATAAAGCATATTGGTCAAAGTACCGGTTGTATCACACGCGGGTGTGGGGGTGGGGTTTGGGGTAGATGTAGCAATCGGGGTAACTGTCGCGGCAGGTGTAACAATGACAGCCGCCAGCTCTCCTCCCTGCAAGCTGTGGGTACAAACCATAGTACCATTTTCTTTTTTGGCACAGACATTCCAGGACTTGATAGTACCGGTAAAAGCCGTATCCATTTCATCTGTGTCCGAGATATCCACATAGCCAGCCGGGCATACCCCGGTCCAGCCGGCAAGGTCAGGATCAGGAATCCTCATAGAAGTAGTTGATGTTTTAATGCAATAGGCAGTGGATGATGAAGGGTCTTTTGGTATACTATTGGGGTAGTCTTCAGCTAATTTATTGACATACTGGTTTCGCCGAAAATCCCGGGCGCTTTCTAAAGCTTTGGCAATATTGGCAATATCAACTGTCCGAACACCATCACGGACATTTCTTTGGGCACCGGCATAAACACTGATGGCGATGGCAGAAAGGATTGCCAGAATGGTAATAACTACCAGAAGCTCAATTAAGGTAAAACCCCTTCGGCTTTGCTCATAGTAAATACAGGCAGATTTCTTCATATAATCAACATATCATATCTTATATTTTTATTGCTCAAAACAATACAATTTGAATCCGGATGTTTGGCATCCATCGGCAGTGTAATCAGTCCACCCAGCAGATACCCTATTTGCATCCCCCCATCTTCCATAGACAGATACAGAGCCTGATGTCCACGAATTACAGTTATCGACGGTATCAGCAAACCCACTCGAGAAAGTCCCTGTCCATGCATAACCGACGCTGATATTTGTACCATATTCATCCAGGTTGATTGGATTTGCTATGGTCCCGTCTGTTAAATCGGCTTTATTATTGGCTATTAACATTCCATCCATTCTATGAAAGCAGGCGGGGCAGATCCATGCACAGATACTGTTTTGGTTTGATTGGAATCATTAACTGTTATTGATTTACTTATCGCGTTAGCTGTCATCTGTTCGTAGTCAGATTCAAGACTCATAAAGCCATTTTTTTGAACTAATTTTTGAATTTCTTGTAATTCCTGCTTGCTTAAAACAGCTGTTAATTCTTTTTTTTGGTCAGTGCCAATTTCAACCTTTGTATAGCGGCCATCGCTAAAAATTTTTATCGAAGCAGCGTAACGTGATTCATTAAGCAAAGGAGAGGGATATTGTATTAGTTCCAGAAAGAGATCGGCAGGCTTCTGGCTAAAGGTAATATTTTGTTGCGCGTTTTGTATTTGAGACGAAGGTTGGGTTGATGAATTAAATATAAAATATGCTCCAAAACCAAAAACAAAAATGGCAAGGACTCCTGCAATAATAATTCTTTTAGAAAGGAATAAATGTGAAGGCTCGTTCGTTGTCACGGCTTGCGTATCAACTGGTTGTTCTTGTTCAGACGCAATAGGTTGTTGGGTTGGTTGGTTTAAATAGTCCATTGATTAAAGTATTTCACCTAAAAAAATATTTGTCAAATTTTCCTTTATAAAAGTTCAGAATTTATGGTACAGGAGGGAAAAGTTGAGGGCCGGGGGAAGAAGCAACGCCAAGGCCTTCAATATCGAATATCGCAGAGTTTATTCCTGTCCAAGTAATGCCATCGGCAGAATAAGCGATGTTGTTCATACCAGAAAAAGACATCCCAACAGCTACAAACTTACTGCCGTTCCAGGCAACATCATAGCCCTCGAAACTAAATACCGATGGACCTAATCCTGTCCAATTAATACCGTCAGAGGAGTACGCTATGTTGTTTGTACCAGACCCAACAGCTACAAACTTACTGCCGTTCCAGGCAATACTACGTCCATAGTTTGAGAATATTATTTTACCTAATCCTGTCCAATTAATACCGTCAGAGGAGTACGCTATGCTGTTTGCACCTCCTCCAGTAGCAACCCATTTACTGCCGTTCCAGGCAATGCCATAGGCAGAAGAAAATATTGAATTGTCTACTAATTGTGTCCATGTAGTACCGTTAGAAGAGTAGGCTATTCCGTTGTTTGTACCAGACCCAACAGCTACAAACTTACTGCCGTTCCAGGCAATACCATAGGCAGCAGAAAATATTGAAGTGCCCAGTCCTGACCATACGTCAACAGCACCTGGGGAGGATGTATAAGCTATGCTGTTCTTACCAGACCCAACAGCTACAAACTTACCACCATCCCAGGCAACATCTATGCCGTAATTAGAAAATATTGACATACCTAATCCTGTCCAATTAATACCGTCAGAAGAATAGGCAAGAGTGTTGGGGGTATTGCCTCCAGTAGCTATCCACTTACTGCCATTCCACGCAATACCAAAGCCGGCAGCAGAAAATATTGACTTACCTAATCCTGTCCAATTAATACCGTCAGAAGAATAGGCAAGAGTGTTGGCACTGCCCTGTCCTCCTGCTACCCAGCGGCCACCGGAAGAAGGGGTTGGAATTGGGGTAGGGGTTGGACCTGAAGTTGGTGTTGGAGTCGGAGTTGAACCGGGAGGTGATGTGGGGGTAGGCGTAGGTGTACTCGTTGGTGTCGGGGTCGAGCCTGGAGGGGAAGTAACAGCTGCCAGTTTTGCTCCCTGCGAACTGTGGGTACAAACCATAGTACCATTTTCTTTTTTGGCACAGACATTCCAGGACTTGATAGTACCGGTAAAAGCCGTATCCATTTCATCTGTGTCCGAGATATCCACATAGCCAGCCGGGCATACCCCGGTCCAGCCGGCAAGGTCAGGATCAGGAATCCTCATAGAAGTAGTTGATGTTTTAATGCAATAGGCAGTGGATGATGAAGGGTCTTTTGGTATACTATTGGGGTAGTCTTCAGCCAACTCATTGATATACTCATTTTGCCCAAAATCCCGTGTACTTTCCAAAGTTCTGGCAATACCGGCAATATCAGCCGTCCGAATTTTATCACGGGCATTCCTTTGGGCACCGGCATAGATACTGATGGCAACGGCAGAAAGGATTGCCAGAATGGCAATAACTACCAGAAGCTCAATTAGGGTGAAGCCCCAGGATTTATTTTTTCCCCTCATACCTTAAATATATCACAATTTTATCTGCAAGTCAGGGAAATAATAACATCAGGGGCTAAGGCTTTGCACGCAGTATGGTTCAGTGTCTCTCTCCATTCGGGCGCAGATTTTCCAGGATTTGATTAATCCTCTGTTTAAACAGGTTTCCTCATTATCACAATTAATAATCGATGGGATACTGTTCCAATAACCCGGGACGCTGGAATTAGGTTTGGGAAAAACGGTATTTTGCCAATCTATCAAATTGCTGTCTACTGCCGAATAATCAAAGAAGAGGAAACGGTCACCCATACTGCTACTGCTTGTCCAGATTATATACTTCGGCATATCATTGGTATCAGAATGGTTTAAGGGATCCTTCGGTATCGGGTCTGCCGGGGGATTGCGGGGAAAGTCTGCAGCAGCCATAGTTAAATCGTACCGGTATACGCCGCTGGCAAGATCTCTGCTTGTCTCAATGGCTTTGGCAATCTGGTCCACTTCAGCCCTTCTTGCCCCGTCTCTGGCAGTAGCTTGAGCTGCAGAATAAACAGCAACACCAATGGTAGAAAGTATTACTATTATGGTAATAACTACCAGAAGCTCAATTAAGGTAAAACCCCTTCGGCTTTGCTCAGGGTAAACACAGGCAGGTCTTTTCATTACACCATCATTGTGAATATAATTTTAACTCCTTGTCAAGTGCTAGATTAGCCTTGGATATAATGACATTATCTCCTTGCCAAAAAGAAGGATCAGGCCGGCTCCAAGTGAGAGAAACGGGCCAAAAGGAATAGTTTCTTTAATTGTTTTCTTTTTAAGAACCATAAGAACAAGGGCAAAAAGAGCTCCCATAATAAATGAGAGAAAAACTGCAGCCAGTGCTCCCGGAAACCCCAACACCAGCCCCAGGAAAAACACATATTTAACATCGCCCCAGCCCATTCCTTTACCGCGGGTGATTATAATGAGCAGGGCAAATACTGCCGATAGGCCGATGGCAGAACCCAAAGCCCAGAGGGTTGGCTCAAAAAAACGGTAGATGCGCGACTGGACATAAGTCATACCCGGCATCATTAAATATTGCCCCAAAAGACTGCTTTTTAAATTCACATAAAATAAAATTGAACGGGAAGTTGAATCCGCAATCAGATAAAACAGGGCAAATATAGAAGCCGGATAAGTAACTTTATCCAGTATTAAGCCTGTTTTATTATCAGTCCAGAAAACTATTGTTAAAATTACCAAAACAAACAGCTGGAAGAAAATTTTGGTAACAAGGAATATTGTATTAATATTGGGCGTAATAATCAGGCCGGTATTGGGGGAAAGGGTAATATAAAATACCGCTGCAACAGCTATCCCCAAGACAACTTCAGTCAAAAAATCACCAACAGGAATCTGTTTTTTGCAATAGCGACATCTGCCCCGGAGGGATAGATAGGAAAGCACAGGAAAAAGGTCGCACCAGGCCAGTTTGTGTTTACAAGACTGGCAGTGCGACCTTCCCCTCAAAGATCTTCCACCGGATAATCTTTCAGCGGCCGCCTTAGCAAAGCTTCCCAATACCGCGCCTATAATAAATCCTAAGACCGCTGTCACCATAGGCTATGGTATAAGACCCAAGTTTGTCCCAATCTCATATTTAGCAATATCCCCGCCACCATCATTTGCCATCTTTGAGGCATACATAGTTGACTCTAAAGTAGCATTTATTTCCCAGCCTGTAGCGTCAGCTTTGTAGTTATAGATTACAGTTGGGTGACTGGGGTCAACCGGTAAGGACGACAATGAATAGCTAGTTGACGATGAAACATCAACCTTCACCCAGCCGGAACCATCAGCTTTCGTAGAATTTAGATCATCGGTATCACCAAGACAAGGCAGAACGACAATATCTTTGCAAATTACTTCTGCAAGAGTAGGGCTTGTTGTTTCTGCAACAGCTACATTAATAGCCTGCTGGAGGTTGCTTAAATCCTGCATTCTGGCAGCATCCCGGCTTCTCTTGAGCAATTCAAGAGGCTGAATGGTAACCCACAAGACCGCTGCTAAAATACCAATAATGGCAATAACTATTAGAAGTTCCACTAGAGTGAAACCACGAGCAGTTCTTTTCAAAATTTCTCACCTCCTTTACCTATAATTTATTGTTGTCATAAATATAAACTTTAGTCAAGCCCTCTTTATCCCCCTTCGCGAAATACCCCGAGCGTAGGCTCGCAGGTGAAAGCGAAGGATTTTCGCTTCGAAGGGATTCCGCTCCCGACAAATCATTGGGAGAAGATACCCCGACCGTGAGTCCGTGGGGAACTTCATTTAATGCTGGTTGTGAGCTGATAGATGGGCAAAATAACCGATACAACAAGTAAGCCTACCCCAATGCCTAGAACAATTAAAACAATCGGTTCGATTAAAGCGGTGATATTTTTCAATGAATTGTCAGCTTCCGCCTCAAAATGATTAGCCAGCCTTGACATGACTTCGTCCAGTTTACCGGTTTCCTCACCAATTTTAATCATCTGCCCGACAATCCTGGGAAAAACCTTCAGGGACAAAATCTGGTCGGAAAAAGGCAAGCCTCTTTCTACTCCCTTATAGGCCAAGTCAAGTCCGTCTTTATATACCCGGTTGCCGGAGATATCACCCACAATCTTAATTGAATCCAGGATCGACAAACCGGCAGCGATTAAAAGCGATAATGTCCTTGTAAAATTTGTCATAATCACCAAATTTGCCACCTTGCCAACGACCGGCATTTTCAATATAAATTTATCAATTGCCAGCCTGCCCTCGGGGGTCCTGGCAAACCGCCTGATAAAAAACATCGCAACTACGGCTATAAAGGCAACTGCCCACCAAAAATTCAGGATAAAATTGGCCATCCCGAGCATAATTTGCGTAGGGAGGGGCAGTTCAATACCCGAATCCTTATAAAGCCCAGTCAATTTCGGCATTACAAAAAAAACCATCACCATCATCACAGCTACCATCATAGTGATGACCAGCGCCGGATAAATCATGGCCCCTTTGACCTTACTTTTAAATTCCCGCTCCTTTTCCAGATTGGTCGCCAAATCCTTAAGGATAATGTCCAATTTTCCCGACGCCTGCCCCGCCCTGACAAGTTTGCCGTAAAGGGGAGGATAAATATCCGGGTGCTTTTCCAGGGCAGTTGCAAAATCCAATCCCCCCTTGACATCCCGCGAGATCTCGCCCAAAGCACGTTTAAACTTATTATTTGCCTGTTGTTCTTCCAGTATATCCAGGGCTTCCGAAAGCACCAGCCCCGCTTCTACCATAGTGGCAAGCTCACGGGTTGACACTACAATATCCTCAAAAGAAACCCGCGATAAATATTTATCCCAAAATTTCTCACTGCTGCCGGATCCGCTTTTGATGGAAATAACAATCAGGTGTTTCCGCCGCAGCAAATTGGCAGCCTGGACTTCATCGGCTGTCTCAACCTCGCCTTTATGGTACTCTCCTTGCAGGTCTTTGGTAACATAGCGGAAAATAGACATGAATTTTATATTCCCCCAACCAGTTTTGCCAATAGGTCAGGCCGGAGGCTAAAGTTTTGGGCCGTCTCAAAGGAAACCCTGTTGGAAACAATTAAATCAACCAAAGATTTCTCCATTGTCCTCATACCCATTTCCGCTGAAGTCTGGATTAAATTATCAATCAGGTGGGTTTTGCCGTCACGGATTATTGATGACAGGGCCGGGTTGCCAAGGAGAAGCTCTACAGCCAAGGCCCGCCCGGGGATAACGGTCGGAATCAGCCGTTGTGATACAACAGCTTCCAAAACCGCCGCCAGCTGCAGCCTGATTTGGGGCTGTTGGTGCTCCGGGAAAACATCAATAATCCTGTCAATTGATTGGGCAGCAGAGTTAGTATGCAGTGTTGCAAAAACCAAATGTCCGGTTTCGGCGATGGTCAAGGTTGCGGCAATCGTTTCAAAATCGCGCATCTCGCCAACCAGTACCACATCCGGATCCTCACGGAGCACAGCTTTCAGCGCATTAGACCAGGTTTTAGTGTCAAGGTACATTTCCCGCTGGGTTATAATTGATTTAGCTTTGGGATAAATATATTCAATCGGGTCCTCTATAGTAATAATATTGGAACTCCTTTCTTTATTTATCTTGTTGATGAGCGAAGCAAGAGTGGTTGATTTACCGTGGCCGGTTGGGCCTGTCACCAGTATCAGACCCTGGCGGAGTTCGGAAAATTTCCCTACAGCAGGAGGCAAACCAAGTTCTTCCCAAAGGGGAATAACAGCCGGTATCAGCCGGAGAGAAGCTGACAGGTGTCCCTTCTCCCGGAATAAGTTGACCCGAAATCTTGCCCTGCTTTGAAAAGAGATGGCAAAATCAAGTTCGAAGGTAGAATCGAAAACCTGCTTTTGCAAAGGGGAAAGAAGAGATAAGATTAAGGACGCAATTTCACTGTCGGAAATAATATCCGCTCCGGTTACCGGCACCAAATCCCCAAATAAGCGGACCATCGGCGGATAACCTACCACCAGATGTAAATCAGAAGCTTTTCTTTCAATAGTTATTTCCAAAAGTTGTTGTATATTCATAAGTTCAGCCAGCTAATCTTCCGCTACCCTTAAGACTTCTTCCAGGGTAGTTACACCCTCCAATACTTTCATGTATCCATCCTGTTTTAAGGTAATCATCCCTTCATCCACTGCCTGTTTTTCCACCTCTTGAGCCGAAGCCCTCTCCAAGATCAGCTTCATCACTCCCGCAGAAACAACCAGGACCTCAAATATGCCGATCCGGCCCAGGTAACCGCTTTTGCCACATTCCGCGCAGCCTGCACCCTTATAAAGCGTCACAGGTTTATTATCAGGGAAAAATTTGCCTAAGATCTGCCTGATATTATCCATCACCTCGGGCGGGGGAGTAAAAGAAGTTTTACAAGTTGGGCAAATCTTGCGCAAAATCCGCTGACCGGCAACAGCATTAATTGATGAAGCAAGTAGAAACGGTTCCATCCCCATATCCAAAAGCCGGGGGAGAGCACCCGCGGCAGAATTGGTATGGAGCGTGGAAAAAACTTCATGTCCGGTCAGAGCCGCCTGGATAGCCAGATCCGCGGTTTCACTGTCGCGGATTTCTCCTACCAGCATAATATTGGGGTCCTGGCGGAGGAAACTGCGCAGAGCCGAAGCAAATGTTAAACCAATTTGCGGATTGACCTGAACCTGATTGGCCCCGGGAATTTTGTACTCAACCGGGTCTTCAACCGTTAAAATATTAACCCTGGTGGTTGAAAGCCTGGTTAAAATTGAATAAAGGGTGGTAGTTTTACCGGAGCCGGTCGGCCCGCAAATCAGGATGATGCCGTGTGGCCTGGTAATTTGAAAATCCAAATTTCTAAGTGCCACCCCCCGGAGTCCCAATTCCTGCAATGTCGGGGCAATAGTGGTTTTAGGAAGCAGCCTCATTACAACCTTTTCTCCATAGATCGTCGGTACAGTAGAAACACGTAGGTCAAAAACCTTAGTCCCGGCGGTATAGCTAAAACGGCCATCCTGCGGCAGTCTTTTTTCCTCAATTTTTAAAGTAGATAAAATTTTAATCCGGGAAACTAAAGCATCATGAACCCCCCGGGGCAAAATTATTTTTTCATGTAAAATTCCATCAATCCTGTAACGCACCCTGGTTTTATCTTCTTCCGGCTCAATGTGAATATCAGAAGCCCGTGATCTAACAGCGTATTCCAAAAGCTGGGTAATGATGTTGGAAACAGGGGCTTCCTTGATAATCTCGGCTTTTTCATCCGGCACTACTTCGGATCTTGAAAGTTCCGTAACCTCTTTAAGCGCGGATGTTACCTCGGTAGTCAAATTCTGGGAATACTCTTCGGCTACGGCTTTACTGATGTCTTCCGGCACAGCCAAATAAGGCTTAACAAAAAGCCCTGATTTTTGCTCAATGAATTGAATTACCTGAAGGTCTAAAGGGTCTGCCATGGCTACAAAGAGCTTGTCGCCTTTTTTGTCAAACGGGATAAGATGGTAACGGCTGGCAGCCGCTTCAGGAATAAAATTTAAGATATCTGTAGGAACTCCCTTATTTTCCAGATTGACAAAAGGGACACCTAAAAGCTTTGCCCGGGCAGAGTGAAACTGCTGGGGAGAAACCAGTTGATGTTTTTGGATAATCTGCTCGGTTGAGAGGCCGGAGTTGACTGCCTCAAGCTTGATAGAGGAAACTTGCTGGGGATTTAAAACCCCCATACTTTGCAAAATATCTTCAATTCCCATCTGGACAGGTTGTGCCATAAACTACTATCCCGACACATCGGGACCTATATCCATTATTGTCAGAGTGGAGCAAGGGTGTCAATGATGTATAATCTCCTCAATGATTTCCTGTTTGATTGTTTCACCCGATATTTCAAAAAGGGAAGAGGAGGCAGAAAAAAGAATTACTTCTTTGGAACTTTCCAAAAATCATCCCAACCTTTTATGGCTTTCGGAAGAGGAAAAGCTGGGGATCAGCGAGGTAAGACATATCCAGGAATTTTTAAGCCTTAAGCCATATCAGGGAAAGGCCCAGGCAGTAGTCATTTTAACGGCTGAAAAATTAACTGAACCTGCCCAAAATGCGCTTTTAAAAACCCTGGAAGAACCCAATGAAAATGTCACCATTCTTTTGGGGGTATCAGCAGAAGACCAGCTTTTACCCACTATTTTATCCCGCTGCAGTATACTAAACCCACAAAATACTTCCACATCGGGGGTGGAACAAAAGTTTCAGGCAGAAATTGAAAAATTAATCGGATCGTCAATGGAAGAAAGATTTAAGTTTGTGGAAAAGTTGGAAGAGCGGGAAGAATTTTTGCATGAATTAATTGTCAATTTTAGGCATAAGCTATTGGAAAAATCCTTAAATGAGAGTATCACCGGTTTTTTAAAAGATCTTCTGGAGGCAGAGAGATGGGCTAAACAAAAAGTTACAATGCGAGCTATTCTAGAATATTTAATGCTCAAGATGCCCCAAAA
>CAYRCR010000007.1:28292-38085 GCA_964422835.1 uncultured Gammaproteobacteria bacterium | reverse complement strand
CTGCAAACATTTAACATCAGGGTCGTCTGCTCCGGCAGATAAGTTTTTGTCAAATGTTGTACCGATACAGGCCGTTGGAATCAATTTTAGATCTTCTGAAATGGCAGTTTTCTCTTGGAAGATATGATCCTGATCAGCATAAGAAACTTCAGGATTTTTCCTTAAAGTTTCAATTTTTTCCTCTGTCTTATTGGGGAGAACACTAAGAATCAGGTTACCGTCAACTTCAGTAACCTTAGTCAAGTTTGATTCAAGAAGAATCTTGTCAATAGCCTCCCCGGAAGTACCCGGCTTAAATCTTGCCAGTATTGTCCCTTTTTCCAAAGTATTGTCTGAAGGACGCCGGACAATTTGTTTAATGTCCGGGAAATGGAAAATTTGCGTACTATAAAAAATGGCCACGAGGACTACCGCAACAAATAGAAGGCCAAATATGATCCGACCGGCGAATTTTTCTATAAATTGTGACACAACATTATCCCCAACAAGGACTACTTTTATAGTACTCTAGCTGGATGGAATGTCAACCTATGGAATTATAAAAATGTTTAAAAATATGAGGAATGAAGAAATTTTGGGGGATTAAAGTGTTCTAAAACTTTCCACTAAATCCCCAATTTTAAAATCTAAGCCTGGTTCAAACATCATGCCGCATTCCATGCCTTTTTCAACTTTAGCAACTTCTTCCTTAACTTTTTTCAAAGACTTAATTTTGGCCTCACCAATAACTTGCCCTGAACCCAACGAAGGGTCATCCCCACGAACTATCCTTATTTTTGGCCCTTTGGAAATTACCCCTTCTAAAACTTTACATCCGGCAATTTTTTCTCCCTTGCCATACGGAAACTCAGCAATAATTTGGGCCCGGCCGAACACTTCCTCCAAAGCTCCTTTTTCTAAAATCCCCTCCACTACTTCCTTTACCTCATCAGCCAATTCATAAATAACTTTGTAAGTCCTCACTAAAACATGATTTGCTTCAGCCAACTTCCCTGCAGAGGAAGCTACCCCGGTATTAAAACCCAAAACAATGGCCTTGGTCGCAGCAGCCACATCAATATCAGAGTCTGTTATTTCCCCCGTACTTTTAAGAATTATTTTAATCCTCCGGTCACCCTCATTAAATTTATTCAGGATATCTTCAACTGCCTCCAGCGACCCCTCTTTATCAGCCTTAACCACCACATTTAAGATGTCATGCCCTTCCTGTTTGAGTTTATCAATCAAGCTTTTAACTTCCATTTGTGCCTCCTTTTCAGTTTCTTTTCCAAGCTCACTGCCGACCGGCGGAACATTCTCAAAACCCGACACTTCTACCGGAGTCGAAGGGCCGGTTTGTTCCATATTTTTACCTTCCCAGTCAAGAAGCCCCCGCACTTTGCCTTTTGCTCCGCCGGCCAGGAGAGGATCTCCTTTTTTTAAAGTTCCATCCCTCACCAAAATAGTCGCCACCGGTCCTTTGAAACGGTCCATTTTTGATTCAATGACGATACCAAAGGCAGGCTTTGCAGGGTCACCTTTAAACTCATGCATCTCCGAAACCAGAATAATTGTTTCCAAAAGTCCGGGTATGCCTTCTCCTGTTTTAGCACTAACCTGAACAATCGGTACATCCCCGCCATATTCTTCAACCAGTATTTTTTGGTCAGACAATTGCTTTTTAATTTTCTCCATCTGTACTTTTACATTAACACCCGGTAAATCAATTTTGTTAACCGCCACAATCATCGGGATTCCCACTCCCTGGATATGTTTGATAGCTTCAACAGTTTGCGGCATTACCCCATCTTCCACCGCCACCACCAATACGGCAACGTCAGCCAACCTGGCACCGCGGTAGCGCATTTTTTCAAAAGCTGCATGGCCGGGGGTATCAATGAAAGTGATCCGCCGCGGCGGATCATCCTGAGCCTCGCGAGGAATCTCAACTTGGTAAGCAGAAGTGGCCTGGGTTATGCCCCCATGTTCTTTCGCCGCCACGTTAGATTTGCGGATAAAATCGAGCAGGGTAGTCTTACCATGATCAACATGGCCCAAAATTGTTACAACAGGCGGTCGAGTTTGTGATGACATAAAATTCCCTTTCTAAAACAGACTGTGGAGCAACTTTGAGGATAATTCAAAATTCAAAGTTCAAAATGCAAAATTGCAATTCAAAATTTTAAATTGTAAACTTCAACTTTGAACTTTTCACTTTACACTTTTAACTTCTTCTGACTCCACGGGTTTCTCTTTTGATTCTACCACTTTCTCCAATTCATTCTGCGCTTCGTCTTCTTTCTGTGTTTCAGTGCTGTCATTTTTCTCTTCCGTCTTTTCTAACTTTTCACTTTTCACTCTTGTCCCGAGTGTAGCCGAGGGATCTCCCTTTTCACTTATTTTCATATCCCCCAATCCTTCAATATCAATCTTCCAACCTGTCAGTTTGGCAGCCAATCTTACATTTTGTCCGCCTTTGCCAATTGCCAAAGACATCTGCGTCGAAGGTACTTTCACCTTAGCCAGCTTTTCATTATCTTTCTCTGAAACTGTGACATTTACTTCCTTGGCAGGAGATAGGGCATTGGCAATGTAGCGGGCCGGATCTTCTGAATAGGGAATGATGTCAATCCGCTCTTCTCCCAGTTCGTTCATGACAGTTGATACCCTGACTCCTTTTTGCCCAACCAGAGAGCCTACCGGATCAACACCTTCTTGTGTAGAAATAGCAGAAATCTTGGTGCGGTTTCCGGCTTCCCGGGCAATATCACGAAATACTACAGATCCTGCCTGGACTTCCGGCACCTCTTGTGCAAAAAGACCCTTGACCAGCTCGGCATCTGCGCGGGACAAAACAACTTCCGGACCACGTTTACCTTCCCTAATTTCTTTGATATAAAACTTCAAACGCTGGCCCATATGGTAGTATTCGTCGCGGGTTTGTTCGGAAATTGGCAAAATCCCTTCGGCCCGCCCTAAATCCACAAAATAAGTAGTGCCTTCCTGACGCTGTATAGTACCCGAAATGACCGTACCTACTTTCTTGCCGTATTCGTCCATAATCGCCCCTTTTTCTGCCTCATTTAAGCGTTGCATAATTACCTGCTTGGCAGTTTGGGCGGCAATCCGCGCAAAGCCCGGCGGGGTAATATTTTCCTTACCGCGCATAATCTTGATCTCTCCTGTCACCGGGTCAATTTCGGCTTCAAGGCTTTCAAAATCCTCCGGGATTTCTTCATTCCGGAGAGACAAATCCTTACGGTAGGCCGCCAGGGCGGCCTGCTCTATAGCCTCAACAACCACGCTGACATCTATCCCCTTTTCCGAGGCCAGTTGGTTTAGCGCTGCTGCAAATTCAGTTCGTGCTTGTATAGCCATAGTTAGTAACTAAGATAAGAGTAACCAGTGATGAGTCTTGTTTTGATTCATCACTCTAATCTTCATTACTCTTATCCTAAAAAACAAGGTGGGACAAGCCCACCTCAATGGTCCTTTCTTAAACGCAATGATATTCTAGTGCTTTAGACTAGTGAAGTCAAGAAGAAAGAGAGAAAACCAACCGGATTTAGTGGGTTTTAATCAGGTAAGTCCGGTATGGTATTATCTCTCCCAGTTTACAAATCTATACCTTTAACTACATAAGTGCCGGCAATTTTAAGACCGCAGGCCGCAAGATTGCTACCTTAAACTTTCACAACAAATGTATTTGCAATCTTATCGTGCAATCCCTGTTTCTTACTATCCCAAAGGATCATTAAGAAACCAATCATCAAGATAATGGATGAAACAAATTTACCAATAATTTCCCTTAGGAAAAAGGTCATCACTCCCGGTGTTTTCCCTGTTGAATCAACCACTTTGAGATGCATGACTTTTTTGCCAATAGTCTGGGTCATTTTTTGTTGATAGACTACCCAGTAACCAACTCCAATAACAATCTGAAGCAGAGAACCTACTCCGGCTGCAGTTTGTTGATCCGTAGTCATTCCTAATACAAAACCCAACACAAATCCAACTATCCAAATAATTGCTAAATCAATTAAAAAAGCCGCAAAACGCGCGCCCGCAGAACCATAATTCATACTTTCACCTCCCTTTAGTTGACAACGCCAACACTTAAACCATATCATAAAAATATGGAAGAGAAAACCGGCAACTGGAAGATATCCGAGCTGTACGAGAAAAGCTGGCAGATTGTTAAAAATAATAAGGTGCTCTGGCTTTTTGGCATGGCCAGCGCCGCGGCGGGCTTGGGCGGTAACCTCGGCTCCGGCAATTTTGATTCTTTAAGTAAATTTTTCCCAAAAGACAAACAGCCGCCTGCCGAAAAAGTTTCCCAGGTAATGGGCGCTTCGACTGATTTTTTAACCCAAACTCTGGCCAATGTTTTACAAACCACCCCTGTCTGGATGTATGTCCTGCTGGGTCTGGGAATCATATTATTGATTTTGATAAACGTGATCTTGGGTATTATTTATCAGGCGTGGGGAAATGGCGCCCTTATTGCCGGAGGGCATATTGCAAACTCCGGTCAAAAACCTTCCATCACTCAAAGTTCAAGCCTGTCTTTTGCCGGTCTCAAGGGTCTGCTCTGGCTTGCCGTTGTCCCCCAACTTATCTTTTTTATAATTTCTGCAATTATTTTTGCAATTTTATTTTTTTCAATCAACCTGTTTCCGGAAGGCTCCGGTTTCATCCCAATTATTCTGATGATTATTTTCGGTATAGTTTTTCTTATTGGCCTGCTGATTCTTAATTTAGCCCAAATTTGGGCTCCAAGAAGGGTAATTATTGATAAAAAAGACGGCCGGCAAGCTTTTGGACAATCTGTGAAAATGGCCCGCCGTAAATTCTGGAAGATGCTGGGGCTGGGGGCAATTAACATGATCCTTTCAACAGTTGTGATGATGGTTCTGGTTTTACCGATTCTAGCTATTGTCGGGGTCTGGGTTTTTGGCTCAATCACCAGCAATAATTTTATGCCATCACTTCCGGTATTGGCTGTTGTTGTAGTGATAGTGGCTATAACTTTTCTGGTTATAGCGCCAATTCTTTCCGGCATTATTAATGCTTTCAAAGCCCAAGTCTGGACTTTGGCTTACAAAACTATTAAAGGAGATTTTAATGAATAAATTAAGTCCGGCCGGATTTCCCTTAAGGCTTCTGGCGTATTTGAATGATAAGTCACTGCTTTTTTTACCCTCTGCAACAGTTATTTTCTTCATTTCTAAAAACGACACTCTTACCTCAATTTGGCAGGGTATCATCATCTTGCTAATAGTAGTCATTTTCCTATTTTTATTCGGGATGGCATATGGAGTTTTCTTTACCTATTTTTTTGGCGGGGATTTGGGAAAACTTTTAACAGGCTTGAGGGTAAGGGCACAAGCCGGGGAAAAACTGCCTTTTAATAAAATCCTCTTCCGCCAGCTTTTATCCTACCGCTTTTCCTGGCTTCTTTTCGGACTGGGGTTTTTGTCAATTTTCAAAGACCCCAATAAACAGGCCTGGCATGATAAAACAGTTGATTCCAATGTTTTTAAAGTCCAACCCCTGCTTCCTCTTGGTTTGATTACATTATTAGTCCTCTTGGGTGTACATGCTTATTTCCTAAAGACCAGCTTTGATAATTTTTTGAATAACCCCGCCAAACAAGAAGTTTTAAGCCTGGCTGCAGCATATAATCAAAGTAAAGCTGCCCCACAAGTTTCACAACAAATTTCGGATCAACAAAAAATCGTTGTGGAACTGGTAGACAGTAAAAAATTCGATGAGGCTCTAAAGGCCGCCCAAACAATGTTGCAAAATTCTAAGACTGACCTCGAAAAAGCTTACTCGTATGGGACAATCGGCGACATCTACCTAGTACAGGGTAATCCCGTGGAAGCTAAGAAATCCTATTTGGAAAGTCTAAAATATTCAACCAAGTTGTATCCCGTATATTCCGGTTTATCTGAAATAGCGGTGGATGAAAAAAACTACCAGCAGGCAGAAGAGTACATCAGGAAATCGATTGATATAAACCCCGATCTTGCAAATAGCTATTATCGTCTCGGTATTATTATGTTTCTATCAAAAGATCAAACTCAAGCAGTTTCAAACCTGGAAAAAGCAATCCAAATGGATCCAAATAACCAGTTATATAAGTCCGATTTGGCAAAAGTTAAAAGCGGCGAACAGGCAACACCACTTCAGACAGATTCAGCCTCACGACCTGTTGCCCCTCAAACTAGAGCTGCCACTCCCGCTCCCGCTACATTAAATTACACCCAACAGGATATTGATGACTGGAAAGCGCTGACTGATTTTGCCGACAAAAACTTAAAAGACATGCAAATCTTTATCAATAATCCTAAATATGACCAAACCAAAGTTCAACGGGTCAATTTCCTCTTAACCCAGATGAAATCCATTGCCGGGAGGCTTTATAACAAAATGCAAAAAGGGGAAGTCTTAACTGTGCAGGATGAGAAAGATATTACAATTTTTGATGAGGATTATCTTGAAGAACAAAAGTTGGTCAAAGAACTCTTCCCCCAACCCTAAAACCAGCCTTTTCCCCTATTTTAAGATTTCTTTTTTGAGTTTTTTGGCTTCTGCAAGGAAAAACTCTTCCATTTTCTTCCTGTCAAAAGGCACCAGCATTGTTGGCAAATCTTTGGTATCTATATCAACAACCCTCATGAGTTGACTTACCAAACCGGACCTTTCTATATCCCAATCAAATTTTGCTTTGGCATCCAGAATTAATTTTTCCAAAGGATAATCATATTCTTTCAAAATAAAATACAGATCCACATAATCCCTGCTTCTTGCCTTCATAAATAAGGTATGCACTTTATTGGCGGCAATATCATAAAGACTATCTACTTCCAGATTTTTAAACTTTAAGCCTTTATCAATTCTGGGGAAGGGATAAAAATTAAAATCAACTTTCAATTTTTTTCCATCCTTGAAATGCAGTAAAAAACTAAACAAACCTAAGAAATTAGTCCTACCAATTTTAATTATGGAAAGTTTAGGTGAAATTTTTTTCAAAAAAGAGAGTACCGCCTGTTGATCCACTTCTTCTGTTTCGGTAAATAAATCTATATCTTCCGATAACCGGTGATGCAGATAAAACTCTGCCAGCGCTGTCCCGCCGGTAAGGTAAAACCTTTTTGTTATTTGCTTATCTTGCTGGACAAGTTCCAGAAAGTTAAGTTGTTTGGCAGTGAATATATTTTTCCCCATATTAGAAATTCTATGGCTCTTCTGGCATAAGGATCAAGTCTGTCTTTAATTTTAGGCCAGGCCGCTTTAACCTCCTTTTCAGAAAGTTTTTCCCCATCCAAGCCATAATTAATAAGCTGTGTCAGCCTCCAAAGTTTATATTCTTTTGGGTATTTTTTCTTAAAAGCTTTCTCATCAGTACTCCAGTTAATCATGTGTATATTATAGTACTTTTTTGATCCTAAAACCAGCCTTTTTTCTCGTTTACCTCGCCGTTTGACGGGAGTTCATTTTAAAATTTCTTTTTTTAGTCTAATAATCCTCTACAGACCTTACTAATTTATTTGCTGCTTTTTTAACCAGCTTTTCATCAGCTGTAAAAAAGGGGATCTGCAAACACTCTGCCAAAGCAATATAACTGGCATCATAAGAAGAAATGTTAAGATCAACTGCTTCTTTCAAAGTAGATTTAAGTAATTGTTTTGAGAAATAGACAATGAAGTCAATATCTAAAAAGGCTTCATAAAGATTGATAGCCTCTTTTACATCAAGTCTACCGCTTAAAATGGCAGATTTTAATAAATTGTTAACCTCGTAAAATATAAAGATCGGGACAGATATGGAAATATCTCTCTTGGCAAATTCTTTTTTGATTATATTGGCGGTTAAATTTTCCTCATCAGGAAGCAACCATTTAGCCACAACTGAAGCATCAATAATTATTGATTTATTCACTTCAAATCCAAGATTCTATTAGTCCTGTCTTCAAGCTCCTTTTTATTTTCTTCAACCAAGCTCTTAACATTAAATTTCCTGCCTTTTAGGCTCTCCCTAATTTTGTCTATGCGGGCCATAGCTTGTCTGTGAATATCAAAATCAGAAATATGGCCAAAACCGGAAGCTAAAGCATCATTGATAACTTGCTGCAAGGAGGTATCAGAACGCAATGCCAAAAGTTTGGATTGGTCAAGTAGATCTTTTCTTATTCTAATCGTGGTCCTGACAGTTTGCATATAATTATGCTAACATGTTGTCATCAAGATGTCAACAAGCAAAATCTTAAAACCAACCTTTTTTCTTGCCCTTTAAATTGGCCAACTCTTCATAAAGTTCACGTTCCGTGGAAGTTAATTTTTTGGGAATTTCTACTTTAACCCGGACATAATGATCACCCGTACTGGATGACCCCAGTTTTGGGGTACCCCTACCTTTAATTTTTATTAAAGACCCGGGCTCAGTCCCTGCGGGAATTTTTAAGTTAACTTTCCCCTGGACAGTTTTTACTTCTACCACGTCCCCTAAAACCAGTTGGGGGATATTTAAAGTCACTTCCGAGAAAATATCCGGCCCTTCGCGCAAGAACTCGGGATGCCGGGAAACCCGGAAAACTATATCAATACCGGAAAATCTCATTCTGGTGCCGGAATCTACACCAGGGGGGACTTTGATGGTCAGCCTTTTTCTCCTACCCCCTTCTTCCTGAAATTCTATTGCCTTGGTTGCACCATGGATGGCCTCATCAAAAGAAATTTCCATCTGGTAGGTGGGGTGTCTTTGATAAGCCCTGCCACCAAAGGGGCTGCCTCCGCCAAAAATCTGCGAAAATAGTTCAAACGGGTCTTCAAAACCCCCAAAATCTCCGTCAAAGCCGGATTGTCCGCCAGTTGAATATGAATAAGTTCTAAATCCTCCACCAAAAGGATTGCCTGCACCTGCCCCGGGCCCGTAAGGTCCTGAGCCTGCCGAAGGATCAAAGGCTGCCTTGCCAAACTGGTCATAGGTTTTTCTCTTGCCCGGGTCAGATAATACCTGATAAGCCTCCGACACTTCCTTAAATCTGTCTGCAGCCCCGGCTGATTTATCTACATCAGGATGATGCTGCCTGGCCAGTCTGCGGTAAGCGGATTTTATTTCCGCCTCGGATGCACTTTTATTAATACCCAAAGTATCGTAGTAATCTTTCTTGCTCATATAGTTTAAAAGCCCCGGTTTACCCCGATTGGATTGAGGGGCCTCCCGAGGCCGAACTTAGTTCCACAATTTTAGATGGCAAATCAGCGCCTGGATAAAGCCCGCCTCATGCCAACTTCATTTATCCCACTCATGTGAGATGCACCGTCAATTGGGCTTTGTATGCCGGTTGACCTGACGCGCTTGCGCCTGTAGCGGCCATCCGGTTGTTGCCTTCTTTCGGTTGCACGAATAGCAGCTCCCCTTTGTTCAGTTTCAGTCATTGGCATAAGTGGCGACTGTAATTCATCTGACAAATCTGGCTTTAATGGTTGACCCCTTTTAACATCTTCACCGTAAGCCTCTTGTACTATCTGGGTTGCCTTGGGTTTATTGCTTCCCATCCCACCTGCATAACCTTGATCATCCATTTTCTCCCAAAGCTTTTCTGCTTCTGTAGGACTCAATTCGTTATTTGCCATTTTTATCCTCTACTACTTCCCCTTCAACTGCCTCACCTTTATCCGTTTTTCCTTCATCTTCTGTCGCTTCAACTTCCTCTTCCGGTTTAATTTCCGGCTCTCCCTGGCCACCTTGCGTACCCGCGCCACCTTGCGTGTCCGAACCACCTTGTGGTGAGCCTGCCGAACCA
>CAYRCR010000007.1:16566-28282 GCA_964422835.1 uncultured Gammaproteobacteria bacterium | reverse complement strand
TTCACCCTCAACAGCCTGGTCAGTTTTTGGAGCCTCTTCCTTCGGCTCGCCGGCTTCGCCCGCCGTAGCTCCATCAGGAGCGGAGGGGGGTCCAGCTGCTTTAGATTGATCTCCACCTTGTGGTGAGCCTGCCGAACCATACATACTCGCACCTATTTTTTGCACGGCTTCAGACAAGGCTTCCATTTTGGGTTTTAGATCTTCCGGGGAAGCAGTTTGAATCACACCCTTTAGATCATTTAGTTTTTGCTCAACATCAGTCCTAACGTCTGCCGGAACTTTATCCCCGGCATCCTTGAGAGATCTTTCGGTAGTGTATACCAAGGCATCCGCCTGATTCCTGATATCAATTTCTTCCTTTTTCCCCCTGTCTTCTTCAGCATGGGCGGCTGCTTCTTTGGCCATTCTTTCTGCCTCTTCCTTAGAAAGACCCGTTGATCCTGTAATAGTAATCTTTTGTTCCTTGCCGGTAGCCTTATCTTTGGCCGAAACGTTCAAGATACCGTTGGCGTCAATGTCAAAAGTGACTTCAATTTGCGGCACACCGCGGGGTGCCGGTGGGATTCCATCCAGAATGAATCTACCTAATGACTTATTGTCGGCTGCCATTTCCCGCTCACCCTGTAAAACATTAATTTCAACTTGAGTCTGGTTATCCGCCGCTGTTGAGAAAACTTCGGTCTTGGAACTTGGTATAGTAGTATTTCTGGCAATTAGGGGAGTCCGGACAGCACCCAAAGTTTCAATACCTAAAGTTAAAGGTGTCACATCCAAAAGAAGTACAGATTTGACTTCTCCACCCAATACTCCGCCCTGGATGGCTGCCCCCACCGCCACCACTTCATCAGGATTAATACCCTTATGCGGCTCCTTACCAAAGAAATCCTGGACCGATCTCTGCACGGCCGGCATCCTGGTCATGCCCCCCACCAGAATCACCTCATTAATGTCTTTTGCAGTCATCTTGGCATCTTTTAAGGCTGATTTGACTGCGTCAAAAGTTTTATCAATCAAATCCTTGACCAAACTTTCCAATTTGGCCCGGGACATTTTTATTTCCAAATGTTTTGGGCCGCTGGCGTCTGCCGTGATAAATGGCAAAGAAATATCTGTTTCCATGGAGGATGAAAGTTCAATCTTGGCTTTCTCGGCCCCGTCACGAAGCCTTTGCAGTGCCTGCCGGTCAGTTTTAAGATCCACCCCTTGCTCCTTTTTAAATTCCGACACTAAAAAGTCAATTATCACTTGGTCAAAATCATCTCCGCCCAGATGAGTATCGCCATTGGTTGATTTAACTTCAAACACACCCTCCCCCAGCTCCAAAATGGAAATGTCAAAAGTACCGCCACCCAAATCATAAACTGCTATGGTATGGGCATGGGCTTTTTCCAAACCATAAGCCAGCGCCGCCGCCGTTGGTTCATTAATAATTCTTTGTACATTAAATCCGGCAATTTCCCCTGCCTGTTTGGTGGCCTGACGCTGCGAATCATCGAAATAAGCAGGTACGGTAATGACTGCATCAGTTACTTTCTCACCCAAATAACTTTCCGCATCAACCTTGATTTTTTGCAAAACCATGGCAGAAATTTCCTGGGGAGTATATTGGTGACCCTCAACCTCAACTACAGCCATACCGTTTTTACCTTCTTTGATGGTGTAAGGAAGCCATTTTAAGTCCCTTTGCACTTCAGGATCATCAAATTTACGCCCCATCAAACGTTTGATGGAAAAAATAGTTTCCTTAGGATTAACCACAGCCTGGCGTTTGGCAACGCGGCCCACAATACTTTTGATTGGATTGACGACTGACGGGATAGTATTTTCACCCTCGGCCGAATGGATGACCTTGGGCTTTCCACCCTCCATCACTGCCATACAGGAATTAGTTGTACCAAGATCAATACCTATAATTTTTGACATAATTAGTTCCTCCCTCCCTTATCCTCCGTAGCCTTGGCGAAGGAGGGTTTCCCAACCACTACTCTGGCTGGTCTGATACATTTTCCATTTAAATTATACCCCATTTGTAAAACTTTGATAATCCTGCCCTCCTCGCCTTCCTCAACTTCTACAGCCTCATGCAAGTTAGGGTCAAAAGGACAGGAGCAATCAACCTCCTGCAAACCTTCTTCCGCCAAGACTTTTCTAAGTTCCTTAACCGCTAATTTTACACCTTCCAGCCAGCCCGATTCTTCGCCTGTACTTTCCGCTCCTTTAATTGCCTGTTCCAGATGGTCCAGGGAGGGAATAATTTTAAGCAAAAAATCAGAAATCCCCAGTCTTGTAAGTTCACTCCTTCCCTCATTGATCCTTTTTTCCAGGTTATGGTAGTCGGCTACAGCCCGCTTGAGCTGGTTCTCCAAGTCATTTACTTTCTCTTCTAATTGTTTGATCTCTTCTATTTTTTTAGTCATACGTGGCCTGCTTGTATTAATACATCTCCAATGTATCTAAGATACGGCAAAACTACCGGAAAATTTAACCTGTCAGGCCCTAAAACCCCGATCACCCCTTTATTACCTCTCCTTGTCTCAAAATTGAGGAAGGCAAAGGAGGTAGGGCGGAGGTACTCATAACCTGTCTCGTCACCAAAAATAATATGCAGTGGATCTACCCCTTGGGCTTTGTTTAAAATCCGTTCCAAAATAGGGAACTCATCAAACATAGACAGAACAAAACGGGTTACATCGATATCAAAAAATTCCGGCAGATCCAGGATATTGGCCGCGCCGGAATAGTAAACATTCTCGTCATTAATAGATAGCGCCATCGTGCCGCATTTTTTGGCCAGAGCCCTGGTTGCAGACTGCACCATTTTATCAAATTCTGACCGCTGTTCCATCAGCTGCTGTTTGATGGAAACCTCATCTACAACCGACATTTCTTTTTCCTTCATCAACTCATTGATGTAAAGCCTGAAGCCTTGTGAGGTTGGGGTACGTCCGGCCGAGGTATGAGGCTGTTTTAGAAAACCCTCCTCGGTGAGTTTTACCATGTCATTACGGATCGTGGCCGGGGAAACTCCCAAATCACAGGATTTTTCTACCAGATCGGAAGATACAGGCTCACCGCCCTTAACATAAAGCTCAATAATGGCTTTAAGAAGCAATTTTTGTCTTTCAGTTAAATCACTCATGAATTAGCAATAAGATACCATGAGTGCTAAGTCTTGTCAAGGGCCGATTTAATCGGCCCGCAGATCTCTTCGAGCCTGAGCCTCAGAGCCGAAGGCCTGAGCGTAGTCGAAGGATCAAGGATATACTATACTCAAATCATGAGGTACAAACTTCTATTTTTCCTAATTATTATTCTGGCCATCTTCCTCCGCTTTTACCGCCTGCCGGAAATGGCTCCCTTTGATTTTGATCAGGAATACGCTGCCAATTTTGCCTATTCAGTACTAAAAACTTTCCCTGTCCAGTTAATTGGTCAGGGACTGTCCGTGGAAGGGCTTTTTATGGGGCCATTTTATTTTTATCTTCTGGTGCCCTTTTTTGCCTTGTCGAACCTGCATCCCTTGGGCGGAGCTGTTGCCTCATCCATCTTTGGGATTGTCATAGTTTTTGCCTATTTTTGGGCCGGAAAGCAAATATTCGGGACAAAAGCAGGGCTGATTGCAGCATTTATCCGGGCAATTCTTTTTAACGAACTCCTACATGATTGGAGTGCGGCTCCAGCCTATTCATCGGAACTTTTGGTACTTACAGTATGGTATATTTTTTATAAATATTGGCAAGGAGAAACAAAGCTTTCCCCACTTTTAGGCCTCATTTTTGGGCTTTTTACCAGTATCCACCCCATTTTATTTCCCCTCTACATCATTTTTTTAATCCTGCTTTTGATCAAAAGAAAATTGCCCGGTTTTAAAATAACCGTACTCTCATTTTTCGCTTTTCTTCTTCCGCAAATCCCCTTATTAATCTTTGAATCCCTGCGTAATTTTTATGAGGTAAAAATACTGCTGGCGTTTGGCGGATCAGGCAGGGGGCTGCAATATCCCTCGCTTTATTTTAAATTCAACATGGCAGAAATCCAAAGGATTTTAAACCTGCAGATTATTCCCCCGGAAACTTTCACAGTAGTCTTTTTGGGAATTTTGGTGGTTTTGGCTTTCAAAAAAGTGGCCTTTTTTAGAAACAATTTTCATGCCTCTATGCTCATACTGACTTATTTTGTTTTTATCATTTATTATGCCCTGTTCCCCAAAAAAGTCCCCGAATATTATTTTTTAACTCTTACGACTTTGGCCATTCTTTATACGGGCGCCCTCCTCAACCTGCTTGCCAAAAAGAAAATATTTATTGCCTTGCTGGCAGTGCTTCTGGCCAATATTTTTTGGGGAAATTTTCAGGCTATTATGGGAAGGTGGGAAAATGGCTCTTTGATGAACCTCTCCCACAAAGATGCCATTGTCAAAGAAATCTTGAAAAACCAGCCCAAAAATGAGGAATTTTTTGTGTCATACATTAAGTACTATGGCTGGAACAGCGGCTTTGATTATTTGTTTAAGCTATATGGTCAAGTGCCCCAAACCCGAGAGGCCAAACCCCCTGTCTATTCCATTGTTATCCCCAGATTTTTGGTTAGTGAGGCAGATATGGATTTTACTTCAGGCAACATCGGCCTGATTTTACCTAAATAAATCTATTGACTAAATTGTGTCAAGCCATTAGACTAACCGAAACTGCCTTAAGTTATGAGCCAAACAGAATTAACTCCGGATCAAAAAGGCCTTGCTTCTTTAACTTTGGGTGAAGTTATTAAACAAACAAAAGATAATTTTCCTGACCCAAAGTACCGCCCCCAAGCATTATACGATTCTGCCTATTATCACCAGTCCGCTATTAAAGTGGGTAAACATAAAGTTTGGTTAACAGCTGATGGAATTGGCACCAAACCGGAACTGGCAGAAAGAATGTATCATTTAACTGGTGACCCCACCTACTTTGAAAACCTAGCCCACGATACTTTTGCCATGGTCAAGGGAGATACTGACAGGTTTGGCCATTTCCTGCTCGGTGTGGCCAATATTGTTGATATCAATACGGCTGACCCAATAGTTATTGATGCTTTGGCAAAAGGGGCCAAGGCCGCCTGTGATGAAGGATGTTTTGCCATGATTAACGGAGAAACCGCAGAATTGGGTTATCGCACTTCGGGCTATGGAGAGACAAGAGTAAACTGGAATGCTGTCGGGCTTATGCTAATCAATCCCGATAAAGTTATTTTGGGAGATAAATTGGAACCCGGACAACCAATTGTTGGGTTGCAAGAAAAAACCATCCGTTCTAATGGATTAAGCAAAGCCCGAGCCATCGCTGAAGCAGCTTATTTACAAAAATTGGGTTTTGCTTCCAAAACTGAATATTTTCTCAAAAATCTGGACAAACTGGTGGATGAATATGAAGTATATGGTATCCAGGGTTATGAAATCCACTTTAGCGACTTTATGGAAGACTCTGAAATCTTAAATTTCTTTGACAAAATCTTGGGACATAATTTTTTAGAACAAGTGCTTTTGCCTTGGCATGAAGAATTTCCAGAACTTGCCAAAGAACTTTTGCGGCCATCCAACCTTTACGGAAAATTAATATATGAGGCCCAAGGTGGTGTTGACGGACCAAAAAATATCGAAATTACAGGAGCGGCCCATATTTCCGGAGGAGGAGTACCGGAAAAGACAAAAAGAATGGTTGAACCTAAAGGGCTTGGGGCCTATATTGAAGCCGTTTTCCCTGATCCTGAAGGAATCCGTCTTCTCTTGGAACTGAATAGAGATTTACCAGAACAATTAGTTGACGACAGGAGTGCTTGCATGCAGTGGAACAGGGGACTTGGTTTTCCAATAGTTACTCCAACTTATAACGAAGTGGATAACTTAATCGAAATGGCTCACAGTCTAGGACAAGAAGCAGTAATTGTGGGAGAGATTATAAACAAGCCACAAATTGAATATCATGGTCATATTTGGAAATATTGAACTTAGCTAGTTAACTAAAATCTTCAACAATAGTGTTCTAATGATTTAAATCATTAGAACAAATCTCAAGCTCAACAACAAGACAGAAAGTAATCTGTTAAAATGATTTTATGAATTTTCAGGAACTTTCTCAAAAATATCCGGTTATAGAAGAATTCCAGGTTAAAAAGATAAAACTATCTCCTTTGGGAATTGATATTTTGGGACAAGGTTCATTTTATCAAGACCCAACTATTGCTCCAGTTGACGGAATGATCAGAACAGCCGATCTAATTTCCGGCCACAGGTTTTTAAATCTTGATCTTCTTAAAAAATTCAAAGCCAAAATTGGTAAGGAAAAAGATTTAAAAGACATTGACTTGATCGATCGATATCCCGATGGCTAATATCACACCTGTGATGTGATAAATAAAGGCTTGACAAACCTAAGGAATATGTTATGATTTCCTTATGCAAACCATAACTTTAGCTGAAGTTTTACAAAAGAAGTTCATCGGAACAGAAGAACTACGCCGCGAATTAAGCGATATTCTGACCAGATTTTCCAAAGAAGGTGGTGAATTGGTGGTGACACAACACGGCGTACCACAAGCTGTATTAATTGACCTGGAATCATATCTAAATTCATATGAAACCCTAGAAGATTTACAAAAACCCGGTTTTATTGAATCTATCTATAAAGAATTAAAAGAGATTGATAAAGGAAAATGTATTTCTCATGAACAGCTAAAAAAGAATTTAGGGATTTAAAATGTACCATCCGGTATATACGCGTAATTTTGAAAAAGAAATAAAAAAAATTCCTAAGAAAGAACAAATTAAGATCCTGGAGAAAATTGAATCCATCTTAGAAAATCCTCGCCAATTTAATATCAAGTTAGAAACTACCAAGCCAGTTGTGTACCGTTTACGGGCTGGCGAATATAGAATTTTCTTCGGGCTGGATGATAGAGAAAAAATAATAAAAATCGCAAAAGTAACACGGCGTACCACCCAAACTTACCGGTAATACCACACACCAGAGGTGTAACATTTATGTCTACTCTAATGATACGAATCATTAGAGCAATTGAGCCTACTACCCTTGGGGTGGAAAGCTAAATTATGATTTTAATATACTTAAGAATGCTTCTTGAGGAATTTCTACTTTCCCGACCATTTTCATTTTTTTCTTACCCTTCTTTTGCTTCTCCAAAAGCTTTCTCTTCCGACTATAATCTCCTCCGCCGACAACCTTGCTACCGTGCATCAAAACATCTTTCCTGAAGGGCTTCACAGATTCCCGGGCAATTACTTTTCCCCCAATTGTCGCCTGGATGGCAATTTCAAAGTTTTGCCGGGGAAGGACGTCCCGCAATTTTTCCGCCAATCTTCTCCCCACACTTTCCGCCCTTTGTCTGAAGACAATAATTGAGAGCGCATCCACTTTTTCCCCACCCACCAGGATATCTACCCGAACTGCATCCACTTCCCTAAATTCCAAAAATTCCCAGTCAAGGGAGGCAAACCCGGAGGAAACCGATTTTAATTTATCATAAAAATCGGTAATCATTTCCGAGAGGGGCATTTCATAGGATAATTCTACCTGCAGACCAAAATGCTGCATATCCAGAAATCGACCCCTCCTGTCCTGAACTAATTCCATAACTGCGCCAATAAAATTTTGCGGCACAAAAATTCTCAAGGATATCCACGGTTCCTTGAGTCCTGAGGAGTGAAGCGACGAAGGATCTAGCTCTGCAGGATTTGTAATTACTTTATTCCCTACCAGATATTCAACGGATGGCATAGTGGCCAAAAGCGACACCCCATATTCCTCCGAAAGTCTTTGCTGAACCACCTCGGCATGTAAAAGTCCCAAAAATCCGCACCTAAAACCAGAACCCAGGGCTTGCGATTGTTCTATTTCGTAGGAAAAGGCCGGATCAGTCAATCTAAATTTCGAGAGGGCTTCTTTAAGCTGTACATAATCCCCTGCCTCAATTGGATAAAGCCCCACATAAACCATAGGTTTCACTTCTTTATATCCCGGTAATGGCTTTACACCTCCGAGGTGTGAGAATTTTTCCACCTCGGAGGTGGCAGTAATTGTATCCCCAACCCTAACCAGATCAGGCTCCTTTATCCCTGTGGCAATATAACCTATTTCTCCCGATTCCAAGTTCTCAGAAGGAGAAAGACCCGGGATAAAATAGCCCTTTTCCAAAACCTCACCAGTAGCGCCAGTTCCCAAAAATTCTATCTTGGATCCAATTTTGGGTACCGTTCCTTCCACAATCCGGACCTGGGCCACTACTCCTTTATAAGCGTCAAAAAAAGAATCAAATATGAGAGCCCTCAATGGCTGATTTAGGTTTCCACCCCCGGGGTGGATTAGGTTGACACCTGCGGATTTTGGAGGGGGAATACGTTCAACAACTGCTCTTAAAATTTGTTCTACACCCTCCCCTGTCTTTCCCGAAGCTAAAATTATTTCATCTTCTTTAAAACCAAAAGTATCCAACAATTGTTTTTTGCACATTGTCACATCCGCATTGGGAAGATCAATTTTGTTAATGACGGGAATCAGCATCAAACCTAAATTGAGGGCATATAAGCCATGGGCTAAGGTTTGGGCTTGTATCCCCTGGGTTGCATCAACTAAAAGTACCGCTCCTTCAACTGCCGCCAAGGCCCGGGACACTTCATAGGAAAAATCCACATGCCCGGGAGTATCGATTAAATTCAAAGTGAAAAGTGTAGAGTGCAAAGTGTATTGCATGCGGACGGGAGCCAGCTTGATGGTAATTCCCCGCTCGCGTTCTAAGGCTAAAGAATCTAAAAGCTGGGGTTTTAATTTATCATGAGCAATGGTACCAGTAAGCTCCAACATCCGATCTGCCAGAGTTGATTTCCCGTGATCTATATGGGCTATAATTGAAAAGTTACGGATATTCATGGAGACAATTGTAGCCAAAACCAGGTCAAGTAGCAATAAAACTTTCCTTTTCCCCTTTTGGGTCTGGCTTTTTGCCATCATGGCTTATGTTTCGGCAGAGATTGTCACACTCTCGACTCCCATTGAAAAAATTACTCCCAGTACAATAATTTTTTCCCTTTCATATTATGTAGTTCAAGCAGCCCTTGTGGCTGATATTATCGTTAGAAGAAAATTATCCCTATGGGGAATTTTTTTGATCGGTTTAATTTACGGAATTTTAGAAGAGGTTTTTTATATCAAAAATCCATTCTTTTTAACAATACTTTTAGCCTTGGGCCACAGCGCTGTGACAATTACGTTCCCTTATATTTTGACTAATTTCCTAATCCCGGGGGAGAAAAAACCATTCCTCGATAAAAAAGGTTATGTTTTTGCCGGCGGGTATTTACTCATATTGTATACAGTGATGGCAGGGTTTATCCCATTTGCTTATCCGGACTCATTAATCTTAGGAATTGCCCTACTGCTGGCTTTATTTTCCCTGCTTAAAAAATCCGGTAAGCCCAGCACAACCGCCGCCATGTCAGGAATTAAAAAATGGGAGAAAGCAATAGTTCCGATTTTGGCAGCATTTTTAACTGTTATCAGCGGGCAAAATTATCTGGGAGTAATGGTAGTTTTTATTTGGGTTTTGCTAAGGCAAAAAGTATTCAACCGTCAAGATTTTTATCTTTCGGCAATATTTTTTCTGGTTTTTCATTTCCTGGCATCAATTTTTAACAAATCGGCCAACCAATCAGGATTATCCCCAAACTACCTTTTTTCATTAGTCACGGGAATTTTATTAATTGCCTGGCTCTGGCGCACTTCTAAACAGTATCAGGGTGCTGGACGATTTCTTCAGACTTCAGTTCAAACTTGAACTTATAAATTCTCCGGATGAGCTGGCCGAATGTTTCAAGTTCCCGGACTTTCAAAAGCCATACCAGGAGAAGGTAAACCCCAAGGCCAAAAATTGAGGCAATCCCTGTCAATAAAATCAAATTAATGGTATGGGTAGTATCAAAAACCAGCTGGTCCAAAGCCTTTATGGGAATATAGAGGGCAACAGCTGCAACTACTGCCGCAAGAAGCATTTTGAGCGTTGGCATAAAAAGATCATTCAAATTAAACCCTCCAACCTTGTGATGTAAAAAGTAAAGCAGCAGTAAAAATGCAAAATTACTGCTGATGGCATAAGATGCTCCCAAACCCCAAACCTCTAAATGCAAGTTTTGGACAAAGTAGAAACTCAAGGTTACATTTAGGGACACACTTAAAATTGACACTATAACCGGAGTACGGGTGTCTTTTAAAGCATAAAAGGAGCGGACAAGAAGAAGCGCAATTGCCTGGGCAGCCAAGCCTACCGATAAAAATGCCACCGTCTTACCTGTCAGGACTGTAGCTTCCCAGTTAAATTGCGATGCACCGAACACCAACCTTACTGCCGGAATCCGAAGCACTATTAAAATGGCAGCAGCCGGCAGGGCCAAAAACATAATCTGGTGCATGGTAGTAAGCAGTGTTACTTTAAAAGAACCATCTTCCCCCCGGCTTTTTTCCCGGGACAAAACCGGCAAGGCTGCCTGGGCCAGCGTTGCCCCAAAAAGCCCAATCGGCACAGTTTGCAAATGCTGGGCAAAAGTGAGGAAAGTCACCGAGGATGCAGAAATAAGCGAAGCTAAAATCACGCCCACTGTTTCATTAAGCTGTTCCACAGCTACCCCGACAGTTCTGATGCTCATCAATCCTAAAACTTCTCTGATTCCATTACTTTTGAAATTAAAGGTCAATGTATGCCTGAAACCAAGCGACACCACCAGGGGGATTTGTATTACCACATAAAGAGACGCGCCCAGCGTCACCCCCACAGCCGGACCGGCTATTCCCCAGAGGGGTACCAAAAAAATAATCCCCAAAATTATTCCCACATTGTAAAAAAATGAGGCGATTGCCGGGATAATAAACCGTTGGAAGGATTGGCTGATCCCGGTTAGAAAAGAGCCGATTACCAAAATAATCTGCCCCCCTAAAATAATCCTGGTTAAATTTACTGTTTCCTCTTTCTGTGCTTCATTAAAACCGGGTACTATAAGGCCGATAAAATTGCCGGCCAATAAAAAAACTATGATACAAACGGCTATAAATCCCACCAGCACAATATTTAAAACGTCAGAGGCAAAAGTAAAAGCTTCCTTGTCGCCTTTTTTATTCAGAAAATCCGTAAAAACCGGGATGAAGGCCACACTCACTGCCCCGAAAATTAACAGTTGAAAAAGCAGGTCCGGGACTCTAAATGCAGCAAAGAAAACAGCCAGTTCGTCAGGTACAAAAAAATGGGCGAGCATCCTGTCGCGGATAAGCCCCAAAAACTTTGAGGCAAAAACCGTAGCCATCAAAACCACCGCGCCGGAAAGAATGGAATTCTGGCGGGACGAAAGAAGTGCCAGGAGATTTTTTACCATATCTTTTCAAATTGTAGCAGAACGCCTTGTAAATAGGCAGAGGCTTATGTTAAGATACCAAACATGCCGATACTTAAATCTGCAATTAAAAAAGCGCGCAAGGATAAAGCAAGGACAGCCAGAAATGCCATCAGAGCATTAGCTGTTAAAAGACTTATAAAAGCCGCCCGTCGCGCGCCAAATGCTAAAAATCTCACTGCTGTATTTTCTGCCCTTGATAAGGCCGCCAAAGTCCACCTTATTCACCCTAATAAGTCTGCACGATTAAAGTCGAGACTGTCAAAACTGGTTCCGGGCAAAAAAAAG
>CAYRCR010000007.1:0-16466 GCA_964422835.1 uncultured Gammaproteobacteria bacterium | reverse complement strand
TAAGTCTGCACGATTAAAGTCGAGACTGTCAAAACTGGTTCCGGGCAAAAAAAAGTAGATTAAACTCTCCGTCTGTTATACACTAAAGTTATGAAAGTTTTGCCCAAAGTCGCCAAACTTCCTTTATTTAAAATTAACCTGCTCATCAAAAAAGATCAGGGCGAGAAAATTACCATCAAGTTCCTGAAGTGGATACTGGCATCAGGTAGGTACCTGGTCATTTTTGTTGAGCTTTTGACAATTTCCGCCTTTGTCTTCCGTTATAAACTTGATTCAGACTTAATTGACCTGCAGGAGCAAATCAGCCAGCAAAAACCCGTCATTGAAAGTTTTAAAAACGAAGAAGCTATCATCCGTCGAACCCAATTCCAACTCCAAAGCATCAAACAAATCAAACAAGGGATACCGGATTTTGCCGCAATTTTACAGAAATTCTCAGAAAAAATCCCCCAAACCATTAAACTGACCAGTGTCAATATAGGACAAACTAAAGCAGGTTCCAGCACTAATTTAACAATGAACGGGGAAGCTTCATCTGCAACTGATTTGTCATATTTCATCAAGTCATTGCAAAACGACCCGGCATTTACCAGTATCAATTTGGCAAATATCTCGTTTGAAAATCAAATTTCTTTTACTGTCACAGGTGAGCTTAAACCAATTGGAGGCCAGAAAAATTAATGAAAACCGCGAAATATTCCCGCTACTATACGTTCGTTAAACCGGTCATCGAAAATAAAGTTGCCAAATCGGTTGCGCCCTATATTTTCAGCATTATTACCATTGCAATCCTGGTGCTCTCTGCCTTAAAACCCACTGTTTCTACTATCTTGAACCTGCAAAAGAGCATTGAGAATAACGGGCAGATACTTAAAGCTTTAAAAGAGAAGGGTCAAAATCTATATACCGGCAAAGAAAATTACGATAAATTGGACCCAAACCTGAAAGATAAAATTAATGGCAAAATCCCCCAGAATGCGGAAGTGGCATCATTAATCCGCAGTTTAAGGAATGCCTCCCCTCCTCAAGCTTCAACATCGGCCTTGCAAGTCCAGCCCTTTCTAATGGTTGACAATGCCGGGTCTGTGACTACTCTGGCTCTTTCCGAAATTGAGTTTGTTTATAATACCCAGGGCCCTTTCCAGGATCTTCTCCTGGTGCTTCGCAATTTGCAAAATACGGACAGACTTATTAAAGTTGATTCGGTAGTAATAAGCAGAAGCCTTGGCCCAACTGTTCTGTCAGTCACCGGCAAAGCATATTTTTTGAAAAATATATGAGCGGAAGACAATTTTTTTATATCCTGTTTGTCACGTTTATAACTATTATAGTCTGGGTAGTAATGGATATCATGCATTCGCGTGCTGAAGTACAAATTACCCCTGAAATCAAAAAAATGATGGAACCTATAAACCCCAATTTTGACCAGGAGGTTTTAAATGCTCTCTAAAATTAAAATGCCGACTCTTTTCGGTTTAGTCCTGCTTATAATCGGGCTTGCAGCCGGAGTATTTTTTATAAAATCACCGGAACTCCTGGTATTCCAAAGTCAAGCTTTACCTGAAGTCACACCACAAAAAATTACTTTGGCAAACCTGGCACCTGCTTCTGTTTCAATATTTTGGCAAACCGTAAACCAAACATCAGGTTTTATCAGAATCGGCACAAGTTCCACCTTAGACCAAACATTCCGGGACGTCCGGGATTCATTCTCCCTAAATCCTTACGGCCTTCATTTTGTAACATTGACAAACCTTTCACCCGGAACAACTTACTTCTATAAAATTAACTCCGGCGACAGCCTACACCCGCAAGGTGCACCTCTTACCTTTAGGACTCCCTTTGAGGAAACCGTCTCTTCCTACCAACCTGTTATCGGCACTGTTATAAATGATGATTTAACACCCATTTCCGAGGCCTTTGTAACTTTGGAGGGACAAAGTGGCCTTTTGGCAGCAGTTACCAAAGTTTCCGGCAATTTTATCCTGCCCCTTACCTCTTTGGGAAACGCTCCGGTGGACATACCACTAACCCTGACGGTCTTTGACAAAGAAAAAAGTTCCCGCGTAATTTTTAAACTTCCTGTTACCCAAAATCTTCCTCCCATTACCCTGGGACAAGATTTGGATTTAACTGCACCATAGCCCTACCAGACCTGGTCTGGGAGGCTAGTGATATTCCCAACCCGGGTCATCGACTGTGAGACTCAGACCGAATCGGGTGAAAGTTTTTGTTTACTTGGAAAGATTAATGGTGAGTTTATAGCCCATTACCTGGGCAATTCTTTGTAAAAATTCCAGAGAGGGGTTAATGTTGCCTGATTCCAAACGGGCAATAGCTGATTGTTTTGTGCCGATTTTTTTGGCCACATCCATCTGGGTCATTTTATTTTTTATCCGGGCATTAATAAGTTGGGAAATTACAGCATAGCGGGGAGCGAGTTTGTCAAACTCCTTTTTGGTGGTCGGATCAGTTAATAATTCTTTCTCTAAAACTTTCCAATTACTCATATGTGAAATATAACATAGGCGTTATATCATGTCAATACCTCAAGCATCTCGGTATTAACCTTGAGTTAGATCGAATGGGTCAACTCTTTCATTCTGGATTGTGCCAGCAATAACTCTCTTTGCGGTGTTTGCTGTTTCTGTTTTTTAAATGCGTGGAGTAAATAAATAGTCCTTTGCTTGAAACAATAAAATATCCGCAATTCCTCTTTCCCTCTTATCCGCAGTTCAAATAATCCCCCACCCAACATTTTTGTATGAGGCATACCAAGCATATTGCCATACTATTGCAGCAGCCTGACATTATGGATTATTTTAGAGCGCGCTTGAGGTTGTTGCTTTTTGATAAAAAAATCTACCGGTTTTTCTCCTTCATGGGTTTCATAAGTTAAAATTGTCCACAGGGTTCCCATAACAAAATTATATCAGGAATTTAATATCCCACCCCGGGTGGGAGTTTTTGTAAAATTTCCAATTATGAAATATAATCACACATATGAATGAACCGAAAGATAGTCAGGAATTATTACCAAAATCACCTTTAGATGTTTTAGAGTCCACTGCACGAGAAATATCCTCTCTTGAGAAAGAAGCGCAAAGGGCGTTGGGTTCAAAAGACCCAAATGAATATAAGAGAGTTCTTCACACAAAAGCAGAAATTATGGTAAATCTACCAACAAAGCTAGATGACCTTTTACAAAGAGGAATTCCCGTTCCAGACGGAATTATTGATCAATCTGCCAATTTTGCTGTTATGGCAAGGAAGTTTTTGGGCACTGATAATTATTTTGGAATGGGAGTTTTATTGATTCCAAAAGGGCTCAAGACAGGTGAACCCAATGATCTAGAGAAACTTATTGATCAACTAAAAAATCCCGAATAATAACAATAATAACAGCCTCGCCAGACGTGGTCTGGGAGGCTAGTGATATCCCACCCCCGGGTCATCTACCGTGAGACTCATACCGAATCGGGTGGAAGTTTTTGGTTATTTTGTAAAAATTCAAAAGGAATGTGATTCTGCTATATCTGATTTAATAATGGTAAGCGACTTTTCCAGAATCTTAGCTTTTTGATTGTTAAGCAGTTGATTCAGATAATTTACAATATTCTTTGGATTTTGGTTTCTTAATCTAATAACAATGCAGGCTACATGGTATTTGGGAAATTGTGTCAAACCAATAAAATCTTTATCCAGTGTTAAAACAATCCTTCCTTCTTTTTGAGCTACTTTGATAATCTCCGTATCTTTAGCCAGTAAGTCAATTTTTTTAAAATCTAAGACAGCATGATTATTCTGAATTAAATACGTGATGACTGATTGAGGAATATTAATATCAGCGAGAAATTTCATGAGCCACGGCTTGAGCTTTATCAAAAATATAGCTCTCTTCTTTACCAACTAGCTTAGCCGCAAAATCAACAGCCGCCTGAATTTGTGCTTTGGTCAAAAACGGGTACTCCTTAATGATCTCATTTTTTTCCATGCCAGAGGAGAGAAGCTCCAGGATGACCTCAACAGACATTCTTGTTCCGGTAATAATAGGTTTACCACCCAGAATCTTTGGATCTTGTGTAATAAGACTTTTCATAGCCATATTATACCATAGTTCATACCACCTATTGTGGGAGTTTTTGGTTAAACTTTCTGATATACTTCAGACATGAAGATTAGTATTCTAAAAAAAGAATCTAGAGTTTTACATGATTTTAATGATGTGGAGTGGCGGTCATACAATCAGGAATATTACGGAAAAGGCACAGAATGGAAATCAGGTAAATGCTCCATTGTAGCGAGAGATGGCAAAAGAATAGTGGGTCTTGCAAGGTTACAAAATGACGGAGGAGTACTTTATCTCAAATCTATTGTCGTTGTTTGAGATTTACAAGGTAAGGGCATCGGGAAAATGTTAATGCAGGAGTTAGAGAAGCTCGCCAAAAAATTAGAATGTCACAAGCTTTATTTTTACACCGGTAAAGTTTGGGACGCCCGCAAATTTTATGAAAAATTAGGCTATGTCAAAACAGCTGATCTGCCCAATCATTATATGCACAAAGATTTTCTGGAATATACCAAGTTCTTAACGTGATATGTATAAAGGTTTTATCTTATCTGAATCATTAAACAATCCGCTATTGCTGAATAAACTTGAAAAGATATATGTTTTGGTCGAACATCATCCCGGAGAATCTCTACCTTACTGGAATGATTATAAAGTTAAAATTGATGATGAAAATATTGAACAGATTGCAAACGAAATTGCAGATAACATTAAAGAGGGCTGGTACGCTCATTTTTGGAATGACGAAGAAGTCATAGCTGTTCTTCCCGGTAAGTATTTTAAAATCCCAAAAGAAGAAAAGTGGCAATCACCACAATTCAAAGAATATCAGGAATATGGCAGACAACATGGAGTTGAAGAACAGTATTTAGATGGTTTCTGGATCCAAGAGAGTGATACTCCGGAAGTACAAGAACAATAGGTGATATTTTAGCCTCACCAGACCTGGTCTGGGAGGCTAGTTACTTTTGTGGGAAATGAAGGAATAGGCTAGGCGGGTTAGGGCTCCTTTTTCATCCATATCCCCATTTTTAATATTGTATTCTGCCTGAATGGCCAGATAATATAATTTTGTAAAATTCTGCAGGGAATATTTTTTCTTTTGCTCTTTAATTTTTCCGGCAGCATATGCAGATTGAGGCAAAGGTAAAATGTTGCGCCGCAAAAGATAATAGACCATGGTAATGACATACATTGACCCCCATTCTTCCCTATATTTTTCAAGTTCAATTAAGGCCTCCTTTTTTTGTTCAATTAATTTATCCAGGAAAGGGAACATCGAGGTTTCTTTTTCCCCTTCAAAGGATAATACTTGCGCTTTTAAAGCTTTGGCGCTTTCCAGAAGTTTGGAGGTGGCTTTGGGAGAGTCAGCCACCATTACTAAAGTTGTCTCCCCTGTCCCTAAATTTATTTTTTTCAAATCCAGTTTATCGGGCACATTTTCCCCAATTACCAATTTGGCCCCTGTTTCAAAAAGTCCGCTGGAGGCCAAACCAACTTCCAGCACACTCGCATCTTGAGTTTTTAAGTCAATTTGGGAAATATTTTCCGGCGGGTATTGCCTTTTAATTTTCAAAAGTTCATTTCTTTTACTGACTTCCCCGGGACCAACTAATAAAATAATTTTCATGGTTGTCTGGCGGGAGGACTTGCCCTGAGCGGACTTGTGGTGAGCGTAGTCGAACCAGCCGAAGGGGTGGCTTCCATTTTACCAGATAAAATATCGGAAACAAATTGCCTCACTTTTGTAAAATCATTGCCTGGAGGAATTAAGACCCAAGCCCCATAAAGTCCTGCCGGAGGGGTGACAAGCAAAGGATCTTTACCTTTAGAATCTATTACATAGCTTTTGATGCCGGAGATATTTTTTGCCAAGTTGGCAAATTCCAGATATTTATTTTGAGGGATATCCGTATCAAGTGATGCCCCAAAAGTCCGGGCAAGACCTGTCATCTTGCCAATATCTGTCAGGGTGTCAAAAGATAGTACTTTATTTTTAAAAGCTTGCAGAACCTGCTGCTGTCTAGCCGATCTGGCAAAATCCGTTCCTTCATTATTTGTACCATGCCTGCTTCTTACAAATTTCAGGGTCATCTCCCCGCCCAAGTGAGTTAAACCCTCCTCAAAGCTAATATGTTCATAACGGCAAGGAAAAAGTTGTAAGACCTGATTTTCACTATATTGCAGGTTTTTATCCAGAGAGCCGGAAGAAGTAGCAATTTTACCATCGGGCCCGATTAAAACTCTTTGCTCTCCGGGGACCGCGCCTAACTCCTTGGCCATAGCCTCATCGATGTTTATTACCCTCTCCTCATTTCCACAAAGATCATCTGCTTTACCTTCAACAGGATAACCATAATCATCAAATGCGCGGGTTACATCGACATCAATTCCTCCAACCGTATCAATGGCTTTGGTAAAACCAGAAAAGTCAAGCCGGATTGCATACGGGATTTCAATTCCTAAAATTTTGCCAATTTCCTCCTCCGCAAAAGACAGGCCATTCCCCCTGGCAAGCCCTATTTCATACAAGGCATTAACCTTGGCCTTGACCTCATCCACCCAAAGATCACGGGGGAGGGAAATCAAATCCGTTTTATGGCTCTTTGTATCAATTGATGCAACCATGATTGTATCAGTCAGATTTGGGCCGTCATGACGCCCTCCGGCTATCCCTAAAAGCAATATATTGACCCTGCCCCGGTCAGCTTCCAGGGAACCCCCCCTGTTTAATACAAAGTTGACAACCGAGGTATTGGAAGTCGATTTCCAAAAGAAGAGGCCCACGGAAAGCAGGATAAAAACCAGTACTCCCGCAAAAAATTTCAATTTCCCATGATTTTTCCCCTTAAGGCGGAGGGGTCTAATTGGATCCATAATTTAGCCTAAATTTTCCTCCGCAATCTTGACAATTTTCAAAAACTCATTCGGATTAAGGGATGCCATACCCACTAGCAATCCATCTAGATTCTGCTGCTGCAAAAATGCCTTGGCATTTTCAGGAGTAATAGACCCCCCATATAAAACCTGCAACATGGGATATTTTTCTTTTAATTTTTGGGCTATCTGACTTGCGTCTTGAGGAGTATCAGGGCTTCCTGTTCCCACCGCCTCAACCGGCTCATATGCTACCAAATCTACATTTTCCGGGACAGGGGTACTTTCACTTTGGACACAAACCAGGGGAATGATATTGGCCTCCCGAGCCCTTTTCACTTTTTCGGCCACGATCTCATCCGTTTCATTAAAATTTTGTCTTCTCTCGCAGTGCCCCAAAATGGATAAATCGACCAAATCCTTGAGGATCCGGGCAGACTCTTCCCCGGTATAAGGGCCATTGTCGAATTCAGATAAATCCTGCGAACCAACCATTAAGGGGTAATTGCCAACCATAACCGCTTTTTTTACCTCTTCAATGTCAGTATAAGCCGGGCAAACTACAATCTTAAGGTTTTCCCGCCTTAGCAAATTTGGCCCCACGGCATCAACCCACTGTAAAGCTTCAGCAATAGTTTTATTTGATTTCCAGTTTGCTACTATCCAGATATTAGGGCCAGCCATACTTTTCTAAGTTTACAATAAAATCATCTGACACTTCTACTCCCTCCGCTTCCAAAAGGGCCTTTTGGGCCTTTTTGGGATGCTCCAGGCATTTGGTAGAAATATATCCATGCCTATTGATAATCCTTTGCCAGGGGAGATCTAATTTTTCGCTGTTGGCGTGCAAAATTCCCCCAACCAGCCTCCCACCTCTTGGTAATCCTGCCAGAACAGCTACAGTACCATAGGTAGTAACTTTACCATAAGGGATTTTCCTGACAATTTGGATAACTTTGTCTTTAAAAGACATTCGTCTATTATAACTTTTTGACAGAAAATTGGGCTAATTAGCCGTCTGCTTTGATGATACGAATCATTAGAGCAAGTTTGTTCCCGTTCTGTCACATTGACAAGCAACAAGCAGGACTAGTTGACAATTTGCGAAACTATAGTATAATATATAGCAAATATATAATTAAACATATGCAAACACAGGATAGAGTGCAAAAACTAGTAACATTTTCCCCAAAGCTATACAGCAACGCTGTAGCTAGAGCTAATAGTTTAGGTATCCCTTTTGCAGAATACGTCAGGTATACACTCATTAAAGATGTTGAAGAAAACAGTAAAAACCTGCCAGTGGTTGACACTGAAACAGAGAAAAGAATTGGCCAAAGCCTAAAAGATATTGAGGAAGGACGGTATACTACCGTCGATCCTTCTGATGAAAAAGTATTAAATACAATTCTTGGTATTAAAGATTAAGCCCATGTTCTTGCTCAATTTTACCGTAACTTTTAACTCCCACCGGGAAAAAGTATTCGGCAGCAATAAAGCATTAAACAAACGGCTTAAAGTTACGCTCATAAAACTTGCAACTAATCCGACTCATCCCTCTTTACATTCACATAAAGTATCTACACTTACTCACGGGCAGAGGTGGAGTTCATCAGTAACAGGAGACATCCGTATTATTTGGGATTATGACAGCAAGAACAGGTTAATTATTCTTCTTTTAGACATTGGCAGCCACAGCGGAACCCACAAAGTATATAAATAACCCATTAACGCGATTCTGTTGCTAAAACAGGATTAGTTATATTCACCGGCAATTTTAATTTAAGGAGGGTTTGTCACAACTAAATTGTCCTACTCCGAATTCCCACTCGTTAAGTGGGAAGATATTTCAGGTAGATGTGATTTGGTAGTAGCTGCTTCTCGAACCGCTGCAGTAATTTTTGCTAAAGCGGTAGCTACATCCCGGGGAGATTCAAATAAGTCATTAGGGAAACCCACACGCGATTTAATAAAATCAATATCATCTACGCCGATAATCCTTTCCGACCAATCCGCAAATGTTGCCCAATACAATTCAACAGTATCCTGGTATGTCCGGAGAAATCGAATTATGCTGGGATATGATTGTTACTGCTATCTTGAGCGCATTGTGCCATCTTTGATCAATAACCCAACTCTCCCTAACATGATCATTATGATCTCGTAATGCAATGGAAATAGCGGCAGAACTAGAATCGAGTTTTAATTCAGCGTGTATTGGTTTGCCATTTAATATTATTTCTCCCTTCCAGCTTTGCCTGCTACCAGTGAGTTCCAATATCTCATTTAGAAAAAACACAGATGGTAGCTCATTGAATAAAGCTCCCCCTGCTTCGGGTGTTGATATTTCAGGTGTTGGCATTTTAGTGGAAGAATACCCCTCAACAAATACTTTGTCAAACCAAGTCAAGAATTAAGTAATTTCAAAAGTTCAGCTTTGGTTGTATGGCCGATCTTGCGGCCTATTTCTTTACCGTCTTTTAAAACCACGAAAGTAGGGATAGACATTACCCCATATTTGGCAGCTTCGGTAGAGTCTTTATCTACATTAATTTCCACAACTTCCACTTTACCTTTTAATTCTTTCTCAATCTCCTTAATAACACCTTCCATGGCTTGGCATGGCCCGCACCAGTCTGCATAAAAATCCAGAAGTTTAACCATAACCTGAAGATAATAGCACTAATTTTGCGGGTGTCAAAGGGGCAAAATACGCTAAATTACCCTTCTGGCAAATTGCACTCGTAATTTTTCAAAAACATCCTTCATGGTTTGATCCCCCTGAGAAATTTCATCCCTGTAAGCTACAAGTTCATCGACGATAAAGGATCCCGAAATATCAGTTAGAAAAGCGGCAAACCTAAATGGCAATTTTTCTGCGTCGCCATCATAGACTACGGCGTTTCTTCTCCTTTCTGCAAAGCTTTCTACAAAAATTCTTTTCTCTTCTATACTTTTTTCATCAAAATATTGCCTTGATTTACCGTCATCCAAGCCTACACAATCAAAAAGATTGCCAACCAATCTAAATGGAAACCAAAAACCCTTGACAGCCTCGACCTCTTCACCGAGGGGTGCACTAAATCTTCCTCCAGTGTGTTTAAAATGATCCCATTCATCAAAAATGATGCACAAAGCGCCGTCATTCCATCTTAATTTACGGTGCGATAGTCTCGCGATGGAAACCTTGAGTGCCTCCATCTGTCCAGTACCGATATTGGCTCTGCTATCAATAATTTGATGATAACTCCGCAGCGCGCGAATGGCCTGATAATTATCCCTTAAAAAAATATCCAACCTTCTCTTGGCTATTGATTCTGCTTCTGAAGGGTGTAAACACGGGCTAATCATGCATTCCATGTTCGCCACTATAATATATCGGTATCCACTATTCAACTTTAATAATCTTTCAGATTGTTCATATGGATCTTTAATGTTAAGATATTTCGGCAATGTCTGATACTTCGACAACTTCGACTACGCTCAGTACAGGTTCGCCCAGTACAAATCTTCTTTCAGAATTAAACCCAATTCAAAAACAGGCCGTCCAATCAACCGAGGGTCCGACCCTAATTTTGGCAGGTGCAGGATCCGGTAAAACCAAAGTTTTAACCCACAGGGTAGCCTATTTAATTGGAGAAAAAGGGGTTCCCGCCATCAATATCTGCGTCCTGACATTTACCAATAAAGCCGCTGGCGAAATGAAAAACAGGATATTAAGGCTTTTGCAACTTGACGCTGGACGCTTGACGCTAGACGCTGTTCCTATCATGGGCACCTTTCATTCTTTTTGTGCACGGATCCTGCGCAGGGATGGTAAACTCTTAGGCCTTCCCGTTAATTTTTCCATTTATGATGAAAACGATGCTTTAGATGCTGTCAAAGAAGCTATGAAAATCCTTGACATGCCAACCCAGAAAAATCCTCCCGGGGCTATCAGGTCCGCCATTTCCGGAGCCAAAAACGAGATGGTTTCATCGCTTGAGTATGTCAACCTGGCCCGGGGGTTTTGGCAGGAAAATGTGGCCCGTGTTTTCCTTGAATACCAGAAGATTTTAGAAAAAAATCATGCCGTTGATTTTGATGACCTGCTTCTTTTAACAGTCAAGTTATTTCAAAATTTTCCCGAGATTTTGCAAAAATACCAGATCCAATTCCGCTACATCTTAATTGATGAGTACCAGGATACCAATGCCGTCCAGTACCTCCTGTCAAAACTTTTAGCCAAAAGGAATCAGAATATCTGTGTTGTCGGGGACGCTGCACAATCAATTTACGCCTTCAGGGGAGCGGATTTTAGAAATATTGTCAATTTTCAAAAAGACTATCCCAATGCCAAAGTTTTTAATCTGGAGCAAAATTACCGCTCCACCCAAATTATCTTAGATACCGCCCACGCGGTTATTTCCAAAAACCACTCCCATCCCATTTTAAAATTATGGACAGAGAAGTCAGGCGGTACTAAAATCGAGGTGGCAGAACTTTCAAACGAGCAGGGTGAAGCGCTTTATATTACCAAAGAAATCAGAAATTCCAACCGCCCTTTGTCTGATTTTGCCGTGTTATACCGCACTAACGCCCAATCCCGGGCCCTTGAAGAAACATTTTTAAAAGCAGGTCTGCCATATACTTTGGTTGGCGGTATCAGGTTTTATGAGAGAAAAGAGATAAAGGACATCCTTTCTTATTTACGGCTTTTGGAAAATCCCAAAGATTCAGTTTCAAAAAACAGGGTAGAAAAAATCGGCAAAGGCAGAATGGGCAAGTTTTTTGAGCTGAGAGATGTCATCCTGAACATAAGCGAAGGATCTCTCGCGAATGCGAGTAATACTGGAACAAGTCCAGAGATTCTTCCCCCGCCAACACGGGGTCAGAATGACAACAAAGTTGTCACATTAGACCTATTAGATCGAATTTTAGAGGTTACGGATTATTTGGAATATATTGATGATGGTACAGAAGTAGGCAAAGCCCGTATAGAAAACGTTAAGGAACTTCGCTCCGTGGCCGAACAATTCCCCAAAATAACAGAGTTTTTGGAGCAAGTGGCCTTAGTGGAAAGTGAATATTCTGCAGACGAGAAGTCCAAGAAATCCCACCCCGGGGGTGGAACTAAGGATGCCGTCACTTTAACTACTTTACATCAGGCCAAGGGTCTGGAATGGCCGGTGGTTTTTATGGTTGGCATGGAAGAAGGATTATTCCCTCATTCCCGGTGTTTGATGGATGCAAATGAAATGGAAGAAGAAAGAAGGCTTTGTTATGTGGGTATTACCAGGGCCAAACATAAACTCTACATGACTTACACCAGAAAAAGGCTCTTTTTCGGTACAAAAACCTCCAATATGGTGTCGCGCTTTTTACTGGATATTCCCCAAGAATTGTTACAGTCAAACACCACGTTCCAAAGCAAAAATGATTATCTGGACGACGTGTCTTTTGTAAAAGATGAAGACGAATGGTTAAATGAATGAAAACTTTATTTGGAGCCGTCCTAGTCCTGGCTGCTCTTTTTATACATTTCTATTTACCGCAACTACAAACTCCTCTTGAGCCTGTTCAGGCCGAAGTTTTATCTGCTAAGACGCAACAGACAAATCTACAACCCATCAAAACCGAGTCCCGTTTTAAAGAAAAGCTGGTTGAGGATAAAGAAATTCTTAAAAGAAAAACCATTTATAAAGATGACCCGGAAACAGAGGCGGGTGTTGATACTGTCCTGGAAGAAGGGGAAGACGGGACAAAAACCATCATCACTAAAGTTACCTACTATCCTGCAGACGAGGTGGAAAAATGGAAAGAATATTCCAAAGATATTGTTTCTACCGAAACAATTCCTCCGAAGGACAAAATAATTTCCCAGGGAACCAAAATTGTCTGGAAAACCCTGTCTACTCCAGATGGAGAAATTAAATACTGGAAAAAAATGCGGGTTTATGCCACCCATTATGATTCCCGTTGCCCGGGGTGCAACGCGTGGACCTCAATCGGCATGAGGGCTGGAAAAGGGGTTATTGCCGTAGACCCCAAAGTAATAAAATATAGGACAAAGGTTTATGTTCCGGGCTATGGCATGGCTATAGCAGGAGATACAGGCGGGGCCATAAAGGGTAATATTATTGATTTGGGCTTTGAAGATGCCAAAACAGCGGGCTGGAGAGCAAAGTTTGTCGATATCTATATTTTAGACTAACTTTGCTCGAAAGCACTGAGCTTGCCGAAGTGCTGGAGTGCACGATTTGTAGATATATATCTACTCTAAGGTTGGAAATCTAAACTACAATTATCATTACCTCCGTATCTATCAATACACATAGTCACACTCTTAATAGTCGGAAACTGTTTAGCTGTTAATTCTGTTGATAAACCCATACATCCTACTCTTGAAGAACCTCCGCCATAAGCCCGAACAGAATCATAGAAATTTATTGTTAAATTACCATCTTTTAGAGATACACCATTAATACCTATGTCGGGATTTTTGTAAGTTACATTAAATATCTTTTTTTGCGCGGCAATATCCTCTTTATTTGGAAATTCACCATAATGACCCTCCATTAATTTCTTCAGGGTAACTTCGGCAATATTCGGTACATTCGGGACTTCTATCGGAATACCAATCAAATCAATCCCCACTTTGTCATTTGTTACTTTACAATCAACCAAGTAAACTTCTCGGGTTTTATCCCCTGACTTAAATGATTTTAATTTTGGCCAGGAAAAATTTGGCAAAAGCCTTAATTCATCCGAATCAAGCTGGCTGCTTTTATATATATCTAAAGCATTAATCATTTCTTTTGTGCTCAAAAATTTAGAAATGGGATAAACTTTTTTTACAGATAAATATCTTGATTCTGCCTGACCCCATTCCATTGATCCTTCCAAAGTTACTTCTTTACCAATATATTTTTTTAATTCATTTTTAACAGTGCTGTCACTTGAGGCTGCTTCCACACGATATTGCACCTCCGGTCTTCCTGCGGCACTAAACTCATCAGTAAAAGGAGTTTTTAATTCAAGAAGATACTCATTCCCAGTATCAGCAGGATATGGAGTTTGATACCTTAAAAAACCCTGTAAAGTCAGTTTCTTGGTGTTAACAGCTTCATCAGTAATAGCTGATGGACTGGGTTTTAGAATTTGAGGAGTTATAGTCGGACTTGGCAATGCAGTGTCACAAACTAGTATTGGATTACATGGTGCTTTAATACATTGCACTTTCTGATAATAACAACCCGGAGGAGGCAAATTAGGAATCTGAATTATTTTTAAATACCAAACTCCCACAACGCTTAAACCTACAACTAAAATCCCCACCAGAAAAATAATCGGAGCAAAACCTTTTTGTATCATCGTCTGATTCTATGAGCTACAACAATGGAAGATTGGCTGGACCAAAGTTCTTTTTGAACTTTGCGGGGGATAGCTTTTCCTAAATCTTTCAAAAATTTACTGGCCCTGAAAATATCAATCATCACCGGTTCCCTATCCTGGGCCACACTTACAATATTACCCTCTTTGGTTTCATAAGAATCATCTATCTTTTTGTTTGACAAGACAATCATCAAAATATCCTCATCTTTGTCATAGTGTACTTTCATATTTCCCCCTTCTTCCGATATGGAATGTTATAACCTTAATTATAGCACTTTGCCGATCCAAAACTATCCTCAAAATATGCCTTTCATCCATTAAGCCAATCACTGTTTCCTGACTATAATGGGTTACACCTTTCCATTTCGGGTTTTTGATTATTTGTCTAATCTTGGTTTTTGTAATTTTCCAACCTTCTTTTTCCAGTTCTATAAACTTTTCCAAAGTATGTTTTGTATAAATAATCTTCACGCTTTCATAATATCATGAAGACTATGATGCCAAAACTGCGGGCTGGAGAGCAAAATTCATAGATATTTACCTACTTTAAGCTCGGAAGAGTTTCCAGTGGAGGTTTAACTGTGATATCAATATCTTCTGCTTTGACTTCCAGATAAATGACTTTATAACGGATATCTAAGTTGCAGTCATTATTTACAATAGAAGTTCTGGCTAAACCTTCCAGTTGTATCTCTTGGCCTTTGTTATAATTGGGCAATGTCGAGTTACGCACACCACTTTGATCTATTGCATCCACACCTAATTCATTTAATCCGTCACTAATCCCCCATGTTGTAGTAATTATATTGGATTCTATTATTTGGGGGTTCTTGCCGTTTCCTGAAGGCATACATTCAACCATTGGTCTAGCTCTTCCTGATAAAACTCTATACTCTCCTTTCACTTTAACCTTTTTACCGTTGTATTTATCCCTGTTTTCAAATAATTGCTTTATTGTTACTTCCTCAAAATCAGAATCTTTTAGGCTGGGGCAGGAAGCAAATTCACAATTCGGGCCGGATCTTCCCACACCTGTCCCATCAGGACAAATTTTGGCTTCCAAAGTACAAGCTTTTTGAGTTGGAGTTTTAACTTTGAAAAAATAATACCCACCGCCAACTGTCAAAGCTGCAATCAAAATTCCTACCAAAATAATTACTGGAGTAAAGCCACGTTCAGTTTTCATGAACGTGGCAAAACCTTTTTGCATAAATTTTCTTTCAGCCGCCGGCTGTCTGCCAATCTTTCCCTTTAATTCTATAACGGATAAAAGGGTCTTTAAAAGTGGTGTTGCTTAAGTCAAACTCAATGTTTGACCCCGGAAGACAAAGCTGTTGCGGCATTACCTCAATGTCGGGTAATAATTCTGGAGATAGGTTAATAGTTTTGTATCTTGATTGATCAGTTAAATCCTGAAGATATAATGAGCATTTCTTGGGAGAAACAGTGTCATTATCGTTATAAGCATAAAATATATTGGGGTCTTTTGGTAGAGTCCCGATTGAAGCCCACAGCGAATCGCTACTGACACCATACCAAGTAAGTTTTCCTTGAAGTTTATGTAATAACTTCCCGTCTGTATTCCAAACGCAAATCCTTGTTTTATAATTCTGAAATTGTTCTCCTCCAAAAGAACTGGTATCAACATTGCGATCAGAGTAAGTTATTAAATTATTCTCACTCCAATTTGCAAATCGTGAAACACAATTCGTTTGCGGAATAATTATTTTTTTGCTGCCGTCAAAAGATATAATTCTTCTTTTTAATTCTAATTTCCCCTCCTTATTTTGTAAATAATTATTGAGAAAAAGGAAGTTTTCTTTTTCATTGACATAATAAGTATCAACATGCGTGTATAGCGCTACCCTTTTCTGATCTTTCCTTACATCCAAAACAAAATCCACGGAACTGGCACAGCCGAATCCATAAACCTCTATATCATAGCCGGAGTTTGTTTTGATAGTCTCTATAGAAAAAGGTAGACTACTGGCAGGTTCGGTAACATAAGAATAGTAATTTTTATCGTAAAGTTCGTCTCCCGGGTTTAATCTTCTGTATTTTGTTGTCTGGGGATCAAAAAAACCGGGCTGGCAACCTTTTCCATCTCTCATAAATATTTCTTGGTAAGCTGCTTGATTATTAGATA
>CAYRCR010000006.1:41223-52769 GCA_964422835.1 uncultured Gammaproteobacteria bacterium | reverse complement strand
TCGGAACCATTATCACTTACCGGGTTGGGGTGACTGATGCCAACTTCCTGCAACACGAATTTGCTCCAGTCTTTACTGAACAGGATTTGGTCAATATTGAGGCCCGCCACGTTTATATCAAAACCCAGGTTCATGGAGAACCTGTACCGCCTTTCTCCATGGATGTAACAATTGACCTCAACGCCTGGAACGCGCTACGGCGTCCGGATATTGCTCAAGCCATTAAAGAGTTGTCCCGCTTAACTTTTGGCCGGGATATGGTGGAGGTTGAGACCCAAATTGTCCAAAGGTCAAAACTTTAATTCAGCGTCTGGCGTTTAGCGTCTAGGGTTTAGTTTTGCTATAATACACGCATAAGATAAGCGCCTGTAGCTCAACGGTAGAGCAATTGTCTTATACACAATCGGTTCTAGGTTCAAATCCTAGCGGGCGCACAAGGGGGGTGAGAAAATGGATCAAATTGGTAAAGTTACCCATTATTACGATAAGCTTGGCGTGGCCATTGTAGGTCTCTCAAAAGGATCAATTAAAGTGGGGGATAGTCTTAAATTTCAACATGGGGAAGATGAATTTACCCAAAAAGTTGAATCTTTGCAAATTGAAAGAGAGAGTGTGGATAGTGTTAAAAAAGGAGACGCTTTTGGCTTAAAAGTTGATAAACCGGTCAAACCCGGATATTTGGTTTTTGCGGTTTAAGTAGTGTTATTTAGTAAAAACGGTCCCATGATTACCGTTACTCTTAGACGGCGGTTTTTGTTGTAAAAAAATTCTGCTTGACATTTATGTATGAATCTTATACAATATTTGTTGTATGATGACAGTGAATATTTCTCTACCTAAAAATTTATACAAGGACATTAAAGAAACTATCAAAGAACGGGGATACAGTTCTGTCAGTGAACTGATGCGTGATGCGGTGAGAAGAGTGATATACCCTGAACTTACGGAGAATGGTTTTACCCCTGAATTTGAGGAAGCCGTGCTTCGCTCTGCTAAAGGCTCTGTGGATGAAAAAGATGTTTGGGAAACTCCAGAGGATATAGATAAATATTTTGCCAAACTTCGCAAAATACATCGATCCAAATAAATCATGGTTAAGATTAAGAGAAGAGGGGATTTTAGCGATATGCTAAAAGAACTAACTATCCAAGATGGTGATCTGGAAAAAATAATGAATGAAAGGATTAAATGGTTCCAAAACAACCCCCAAGATACACGGCTTGATAACCATATATTAAAAAGGAGTATGGTAGGAAAATGGGCATTCTCGATAACTGATGATATAAGAATAGTTTATGAGTGGTTGAATAAAAATACAGTCAGATTTTTAGCCATCGGCGGCCATAATAGAGTATATAGAAGAAAAAAGTAATTAACTTGCCGGTCAAGCCAGGAACACAAGTTCTAATCTTAATTATCTAAACCTGCAATAAAGTACGTAAGGCGTGAAGTAAGTTATAGGTATTGTGACCGCCTGTTGCTACAATAGCTGCATGTGCCTTTCTTACAAAGGGAGCACATTTCTCCAGTAAAAGAATATCTGAAGTGCATTTAATACCTGCACCCTCGCAAGTGGCAATTTCATCATATACTTTCTGTAGCTCGCGCACCATTGTAAAGCCTCTTGTCATAGGAGAACGGGAATACATAAAAAATTGATCAGGTAAGTCGTCGAAACCGAAAACCACAATTAATTCTTCGTTGTTCTCAACATTTCTTCTTAAATATTGATCAGCCTGTTCTAAAGGAGATAAAGTTTCGCCAGCCATTTTTAAAGTTCCTCCAGCTTAATCTTATCCTCAGAGGTCCGGGAGGGAGTGTATTGCAGGTATTTTTCGGTGGTAGAGACTCTTTTGTGCCCGGCCAGTTTGGAAATCATCACCAGGGATATGCCAGATGCCAGTTGAGAAGAAACCCAGGTATGCCGGAGGTCATTAACTTTAGCCCCTTTTATCCCTGCTAACCTGAAATACCTATCTATGGCAGTTCTGATATTTCGGACAAGTAAAGGCCTGCCTGTTTTGGTAATAAACAAGGACTTGCTTTGAGTTTTAGGCCTAATTTCCAGATATTTGGCAATGGCAGATGAGGCTGGCTTGGTTAGGGGAATTGTTCTTTCCACTGAACCTTCTTCCGGCTGGACATAAACATTGGGGTTATCGCCTTCCAGCTTCACATCTTCTACCCTGACTTTGGACAGTTCACCAATCCTGATGCCGGATTGCAGCAGAAGCTCAATAATGGCTGACATCCTGATATCACCCCTTGCGGCATCACGCAAAGCCCTGTATTCCAGTTTGGTTAAAATCCTTGGGGGTTTGGTTTCAAAGCTGGGGTGCTCCAAGCCCTGGGCAGGGTCGCCTTCAATCAACGAGGAATTTTTCATAAACTTGAAAAAAGTCTTGGTGGAATTGGTTTTCCGGGAGATTGATTTGGCAGTATAATTTTCCTTGGCCAATTTAGCCATGAAATTATTCAGTTGATCCAGGGTAACATCGGCAGGGTTTACTACTCCTTCCTTTTCCAAAAAAGAGACCAGTTGCTCAACATCTTTGCCATAGGCTAAGATGGTAGCAGAGGAGCGGCCCTTGCCTTTTAAATGCCCGATAAACTGTTGTCTGCTTTCTGAAAGTGTAATCATGCTATGTAATAATATCATATTATAGGTTTGATGTAAAGATGTCAAGAAGGAAAAAACTCTCTTATATAATAACTATAGTTATTTTAGTAGGGATACTAGTGGGGCTTCTACGCCAGGTTATATCTTCATTGCAGGGAAGCACGCGGATTGATCAGGAATTGTCTGAACTTTATGACTTGCAAAAACGGAATGGGGAATTAAAAATGAAGCTAAAAGAGGTTCAAGGCCTGGAATTTATGGAAAGAGTGGCCAGGGATGGCTTGGGGCTCTCACGTTCCGGGGAAACTGTTTTTGTCATTTCCCAAGAGATGATAAATGAGATTGTTAAGGGGTGGGAAGAGAAAAAGGAAGTCAAATTACCCAATTGGCAAGGGTGGCTAAAGCTATTTTGGAAATGATTTTTGTTGTGGGGGTGGGATTAAATTAGAAACTATTTCCTAGCTGTCTAACTCATCCAAATTGTCTGGAAGATGGTCTATTCCCTGAAATTCTTTCACTATAATGTGTTTTATCTTTTCTTTAATTTCAGGTTTAATATTTGGGTAACACATCTCTATTTCCCCTCCAATACTCTCGCAGTCGTCTTCAATCAGTATATCAGGCAGAACATTCTCCACTAAATGGGCATAAGTTTCCCCACTGCGTCTAAAGTAGATTGGTCCTACTGGAAAGTTATACTTATTGAGAACTGTTTTATCCTTGGCAACATCCCCCTCGGACTCGTGGGAGCTTAAATATACTATCTCAGCCCCCTGATTTATCCACTTATTAAGTTTATCTACGGCACTATCTACGGGAATATAGTTAGCATAGTCGTGGACAGATACCTCATTATCTACAACCTGTTTTGCCCTTTCTTCCCTCGATAACCCTTCAGCCCCTTTCTGCATTATTGTTGTTCCATGAAGAAAAATAGCTATTTTCATTTTTCCTCCTGAAAACCCAAAGACAGCAAAACATTTCTCGCTTCCTCTAATTTATCCTCTTTCACCATAATATAGTCTTTGGAATAGGTGGAAACAATTAAAATGTTCATATTTGCGTCAGCGATTGCTTCACTGATTGCCGCCAAAAAACCTACTGAATAAAAAGGAACAGAAACATGTAAGGCTATGAGTTTATAATTGTCTTTATTCCTCTCAATTAAATCCAGGCTTCCTAGTTTATCCTCAGTGGTAACTACTGTGATTTCATCTTTATCTTGGGTAACTAAAAAGTGACTGTTTGAGCTTGGCAAAGATGCTATTTTTGTATAAATGTAAGTTCCAGTCTCTATCTTAAAACTACTTTGCTCGATAATTTTCTTCAATTCATCATTCATATCTAGGATTATACCAAAGTTGTTCGATCTACTGTTGTATCGTGGGGATTAGAAACTGTTTTTATGCTAAAAAGCTGTCTATCCTCTAGATTCAGGGGAAGAAGAAGTTGAACCTACATATATCCAATCAGTTTTTAAACTTTGGAGAACATAAACATAATAGAAACTCACAAAACCATCTTATCAAAAAAATGATGAGATAAAAAAGGAGGGACGCACCAGACGGTGCATCCCTGCCTCACCACTCGTACTATTTAGGTTATTATTAATACCAAACTCTTCCCAATTATGGGCGGAGCCATGAATCCGAACGTAGTGAGTGGTTCGTGGTTGCGGGGGTGGGATTCGAACCCACGGCCTTCAGATTATGAGCCTGACGAGCTACCACTGCTCTACCCCGCGATGTCTATCCGCGTGGGCAAGATTTTCTTACCCTGCGGTATAAAGCATGTGTAGTATACAAAACTTAACTCGAATTTACAACCGAGCCTTCTCTACCCCATAGTTTGTAATTTACTTTTATTTCATCTATAATAGGCCAATGAATTTAGATACTGAAGCCAGGAACTATTATTTAGGAGGCTTTTTTGAGGCCGGCGGGAGTATGACTTTCAGGATTACCAAAAGGCAGAAAAAGACATCAGTTCATGTCAGTGCCCACCCCATCCTGACTTATACTGATAATTCTCATGCAAGAATGGAGCAGTTGCAACAGGCGTTTGGTGGCACTTTGCCCCCTGTCAGGGGAGGAGAAGAATGGATGTGGGTTCTTTTTGGCAAAAAAGTTTGTCCTCTGGTTGGAGCCTTAGCATCTTATGCCCCCTCGCGGTCCGGAATCATTAATGCGTATAATTTATGGGAACAATCAGGTATACAACAGAGATTGGTGATAGCAAAAAACTATATTGGCTATGAAAAGGATTTTGATGGGTTAACCAAAGAAGATTATCTTGATTTGGCGGGAAAATTTCCTTTTATAGCCGGGGTTTTAGATTCAAGGGGACGATTTGTTATCGAGGATTTTTTAGAGCGCATTCACATCAATTCAATTAACAGACCTCTGCTTCAGGCTTTGCGATGTAAGTGGGGAGGATCCCTTTTCCCCGTTATGGAAAAAGGGGAAAAAAGGACAGTAGAGGGTAAAATGGTTGTAATTAAACACGAAGCTTTAAGACTGACTTTGTCGGGAGCGGGCGCCTTAGAGCTGTCCAAAGCAGTGTCGCCCTACCTGGTATTACGGCAAAGAGAGGCTTTTAATTTTTTAGCTGGAGAAATGTGTTAAAATTGTGGCTATGGCAACGTAGCTCAGTGGTAGAGCGGAGCCCTCATAAAGCTTAGGTCGCTGGTCCGATCCCAGCCGTTGCCACTAAATTTGATTTATTTTTTGGGTTGTGTTATCCTACGGAAATGGAAATGTTGAATTCCAAAATTCAATATTGGTACTACGCAAACATCTAAACCTGTTGGCGTTTTGGTGCCTTTTTCCAGAATAATTTAAAAAATTTAATAAAAGCACAAGTAACCGCCAAGAGGGCGGTTTTTTTATACAAAATTATGAATAAACAAAAGAAAATTATAAGCAGAGCTTGAAATTTTAGAGGACAAGATTATGAAGAAACAGAAAAAAATTATTGGAATATTAGGAGGTATGGGGCCACAGGCATCAGCCAAACTGGTGCAAATTCTGGTGGATTTATCAGCCCGTGAATTTGGGGCTAAAAATAATGATGATTTTCCTGAAATAGTTTTGGATTCTTTTCCTCATCCCGATTTTATTTCCAGTAAGGAAAACAGCAAAATCGTGGTAAATATGTTAAAGAAACGGATTAGTAAAATGGAGCAAATGAACGTTTCAATTTTTGCCTTGGCCTGTAATACGGCCCATATTATGCTCGGTAAACTGCAAAAATCCTCAAAAAAGCCATTCGTTTCCATGATTGAAGAGGTTGCAAAACAAGTAAGTAATTGTGGAGTAGCTAGGGTGGGGTTGCTTGCTTCGCCTACAACTTTTAAATCAGGCTTGTCCCAAGAGGCACTAGGGCCGGAAAGGATAGTTTATGAAACCATCTAAAGTTCAACTAAAAAATTTAGAGGTGGTTATTAGGAATATAATTGCCGGAAAAGCTGGGGGAAAAGATAGGATTATGCTGGTCGAAATTGCTAAGTCTTTGCAAAAACGAGGAGCGGAAGGGATAATTTTGGGATGTACAGAACTTCCCTTAATTTTTCCTAAAAGATTTGAGATTCCAGTTTTTGATTCTCTGGAAATTTTGGCCAGGGCACTGCTGAATAGGGTATAATAACAACAATATGAAAAGAATTTTGACAGGAGATGAACAAGTTCTCTCCTATGGAGATATAGCATGAAGCGCATACTCACAGGAGATAGGCCAACAGGAAAATTACATTTAGGCAATTATATTGGCTCGCTTAAAAATAGAGTCAGGCTTCAAGACGAATATGAGGCCTACATTTTTATTGCCGATTTACACGCTTTAACTACTTATTTCGATAAAACGGCTAATTTGAAATCAAATATCAAAGACTTAATGTTGGATTATCTCTCTGTTGGTTTGAATCCGGAAAAAGTAACTTTTTTCCTGCAATCCAAAATACCGGAGATTGTAGAAATTGCCTATTATTTAGGGTTACTCACTCCACGCCCTGTCATAGCCAGACAGCCTGCTTTAAAAGAAAAACTGGATTCGGGTGAGCAAGACACTGTGGGCTTGTTTTATTACCCTGTGCTGATGGCTGCAGATATTTTATCTATTAAAGGGGATTTAGTGCCGGTTGGAAAAGACCAGAAAGCTCATGTTGAATTTGCCAGAGATATTGCCCAAAAGTTTAATGATCTCTATGGAAAAACTTTTGTCATTCCTGAACCTTTGGTAGGGGAAATACCAACACTGCCCGGAACAAATGGTCAATCCAAGATGGGCAAATCTTTGGGTAATGCCATTTTCTTAACGGATTTTGCAGAAGAAGTAGAAAAAAAAGTGATGGGGATGTATACAGACCCCAAAAGAGTGCACGCGACTGACCCGGGGACAGTCGAGGGTAACCCTGTTTTTGTTTACTTGGATGCGTTTGGTTCTTCTTCTGACCATGAACAAATAACCAAGTACCAAGAACTCTATAGGGTAGGCCAAGTGGGTGATATTGAGGTAAAAAAGTACCTGGCCAAAATTTTAAATAATTTTCTTGATCCTATTAGAAAAAGTCGAGCTCGTTACGAGCGAGATCCTGAGCTTGTCGAAGGAATTTTAAAAGAAGGAACAGCAAAAGCCAGAGCCGAAGCCCAAAAAACCTTGGCAGAGGTAAAAAGGGCCATGAAGCTGGATTACTTTGGATAATGTAAGTGGGATCTTAAAATATTGTTTGTCGGTGATTACGTAAAAACCTGCCTTTTGTTCTACCGCGGTTCCACCAGGGACAACCGTCCGCTAAAGGCAAGTGGTTGTGTGGCCTGATTGATTCTCGAAGAATAGACCCGAGTGTATTATTAAAAAAAATGAACCACGAAATGGTTGCCTTATTTGAAAGGGAGATAAAATCAGGGTCACTATAATGATAAGTAAGAAAATTGGGTCCGTCTAAGTAACAATAATTGATCGCTTGTGATAATGGTCCGATAATTTTCCATTTTTTCTCAGGATCCTTTGCGCCCGATTCAACACTAACCGTCCATCGGTTTTTTGCATCAACCATTCCGTAGCGGAGGCCAATGCGTATTGCACAATCCGGGCCGGCAACAGCTTTACCGCCGGGTGATAACCCATGGATGTCTTTAATTTTGATCTGGCAGTTTGGTCTGATTTTACGCCCCAATCTTTCCGATAATACATAATCGCCCTGGTGATCAACGATTAATCTATTTCCTGCTTCTTCCGGGTAATTAAAATATCCTTCAAAAGTATCCTTACCAGTCGATATTTCTTCCATATCCTTAAGCGGAATTTGGTCTGCAAATAACCGGGCCAACGCTTCTGCACCAATTACCAATTCATTTAACGCGCTGCGTCTGGTTTGTTCTGGTATGGGAATCGCCTGGATATGAATTGCCAGTGCAACGAGTGCTTTTTCATAAATAGCCGCGCAGTCAGGTATCCAACCGGGCATATCGCTGCCTAATAGCCTATTAGCTAACCTCTCCCTTAAAGCGCTGGTGGCAAGGCCCATTTTAGAGGTAATTAGTAGGGGGTCGATGGAAGTTTGTGATGCTACCGCTTCTTCCTGACCCCGACGTATATTTTGACTCCGGCGTTGTATTTTTTCGAAAGACGGACCTTCGCCCATTTCTTCAACCGTCCTATACTCGGGGGGAAACATATTGACACGTAGTCTATTCTGAGATTAGTGTTTAGTCAAGAGGCTAGTGACTTGACGCTATCTGTGCTAAAATTGCCTTTGTACTTGTCCTGAACGACTGAAAGGAGTTGAAGGATGGCCAATGGCAAATTAAAAGTCAAATCCTCGCCCAAATGGATTGGCATCATCAAAGGTGCAGCCATTTATATTTTAATAGGTTTAGCAGTGCTGGTTTTATTTGCCGGAATTTCCGAGCAGGGTAAGTCGTCGGGGGAAGTGCCGATTTCCCAAATTGTCTCTGATGTCAAAGATAGCAAGGTAGAAAAGTTAACTTTGGAAGATAATAAAATCACTGTTAAATTAAAAGGTCAAGATCAAACTGTTATTTCCCGTAAGGAAACAGGTGAGTCAATTTATCAGATTTTAAAAGATTCCGGAGTTGATCCTTCTAAAGTTGCAATTGAGGTTAAAGACACTTCTTTGGCCCAGGCCTGGCTGGGGATTTTAGGGACAATTTTACCAATTGCCCTAATGGTAGGCTTTTTCTTTTTAATTTTCCGGCAGGCCCGGGAAGCCGGACAAAATGTTTTTGCATTCGGACAAAGCAAAGCTAAAGTATTTTCTAAAGATGCCCCTCAAATAAAATTTGCCGATGTGGCAGGGGTAGAGGAGGCCAAAAAAGAGCTGGAGGAGGTGGTGGACTTTTTAAAAAGCCCGGAAAAGTATAAGAAAATTGGGGCCAGGACTCCTAAAGGGGTGCTTTTAGTAGGTCCTCCGGGAACAGGAAAAACTTTGCTATCGCGTGCTGTAGCAGGTGAGGCCCATGTGCCGTTTTTTTCAATTGCCGGCAGTGAATTTATGGAAATGCTGGTAGGAGTAGGGGCAGCAAGAGTCCGTGATATGTTTGCCCAGGCTAAAAAAGCCGCGCCTGCCATTATATTCATTGATGAAGTTGAATCAATCGGCCGGGCCCGTGGTTTTGGCATTTCCGGTGGGCATGATGAGCGTGAGCAAACCCTAAACCAGATTTTAGTGGAAATGGACGGATTTACTCCTAATGACTGCGTGATGGTTTTAGCCGCTACTAACCGCCCGGACCTTTTAGATTCTGCTTTAGTCAGGCCAGGCAGATTTGATAGAAGGGTAGTTTTGAATATGCCTGATTTGGAGGAGAGAAAAGCCATTATCAATCTACATATGAAGGGTAAACCTTTTACTAAAAATGTTGATACGGAACGTTTGGCAAGGAGAACTGTTGGTTTTTCCGGGGCTGACCTTGCCAACATGTTAAATGAAGCCGCCATCTTGGCCGCCCGCGAGGGAAAAGATGCCATCGAACCGATTGATTTGGAAGAGGCTGCAACTAAGGTGAAGCTGGGGCCGCAAAGGAAAAGAATGCAGACGGAGGCGGACAGAAAACTCTCTGCCTATCATGAGGCAGGACATGCTGTGGTCGGGCATAACCTGCCCCAAATTGACCCGGTGCACCGCATCTCAATTGTAGCCCGCGGAATGACAGGGGGTCACACTATGTTCCCGCCCACTGAAGATCGTTCTAATGAACGTAAATCAAGATTATTGGAGCAAATTACCACGGCCCTGGGGGGCCGGGCAGCCGAGGATATGATTTTTCATGATTTATCAACCGGAGCCTCCAATGACCTTTCTGTGGCCAATGAGATTGCCCGGGAAATGGTCACGGAATATGGTATGTCAGATCTTGGTCCCATCAATGCCCAGGCCAGGTCTGCTTTTGGTATGGGAATGTTTGGCATGGAAGATGGCAGGCAAGTTTCAGAATCAATGCAGACTAAAATTGATAATGAAGTGAAAAAGATTATGGATTCCTCATATATTAAAGCCCAAACTATTTTGAAGAAGCAAAAAGCTAAACTGGATAAAGTGGCAGAAGCCCTCCTTAAAAAAGAAACCCTGGAAACGGAAGAGTTTGAGGGGATTGTGGGGAAGAAGAAAATTTCTTAACAGAATTTTGCCTTGCAGTTGACAGTTTGCCTTACATATTATATAATTTCCTTGTATGATCCACATGGCTACTATCACCAGCAAAAAACAATTCACTATCCCGGCCGGGCTTTTCCGCAAAGCAGGTTTGAACATTGGCCAAAAAGTTATTGTTTCAGAAGAAGACGGGAGGTTGGTACTGACCCCTGCTGAAAAATTAGTGGAAGAGCTGGCAGGATCTGTGCCCATGCCGAAAAAGTGGAAAGGTAAAAATAGCAATCAGATTATTGAACAAGCCAAAAACGAATATTTTCAAGAAAAATATAGCCTGAAATGATTTTTGTTGATACTAACTACTTTCTACGTTTCCTTCTGAAAGATATTGACAGCCAGTACAGTGAAGCAAAAAAACTTTTTCTTTTGGCTGCAAAAGATGAACAGAAACTTTTAAGTTCAACAGTTGTATTTTTTGAGGTTTTTTGGGTATTGCGGTCAACATACAGAAAAAATAAACAAACATTGGTTAAAAAACTGGATAATTTATTAAAATTAAATATTGAATTCAATGAGCATCAATTATTAGTAGAAAGTGTCAATTTATTTAAAAATTTAAACTTAAGTTTGGAAGATTGCTATAATCTTGTTTTTTCCAGGGCGCGGGGGGTGAAATCATTTAAAACTTTTGACTTGAAACTGGCCAAGGCTTTTAAGATCAAATAAAAAAAGAAACCCTGGAAACGGAAGAATTTGAAAGTATTGTGGGGAAAAAGAAAACTTCTTAAGTTGTGATATAATCCTTTTCATATGAATCTTGAAAAAATGAGAGAAGCAGGTCGAGATATTGGTTTTTGGTTTGCTCCCCGTGCAGCTAATGTGACTGTAAAAATAATAATCGCTCCTTTTATAGCTGAAGAATTGCTCTATTAGTCAGATAAGTTGATTTCTGTTACAATTTGCCTATATGCGTCTGGTTCTTATTGATGGGAATGCGCTGCTGCATCGGGCCTATCATGCCACACCGCCCCTGACTACTTCCAAGGGGGAACTGGTTAACGCAGTTTATGGGTTTTCTTCAATGCTTTTGAAGGTCTTACAAGAATTGCACCCGGAATATCTGGCCGTGGCTTGGGACACGAAAGCCCCTACTTTCCGGCACGGACAATTTGAAAAGTATAAAGCCACCCGCCGGGCTATGGATGAATCCCTATCTTCCCAATTCGAGCGTGCGTATGAGGTATTGCGGGCTTTTAATATTCCGGAATTTAAACTGGCCGGGTTTGAAGCGGATGATCTGGTGGGAGCACTAACAGT
>CAYRCR010000006.1:31180-41213 GCA_964422835.1 uncultured Gammaproteobacteria bacterium | reverse complement strand
TAAAAGTGCAAAGTGCAAAGTGCAAAGTGCAAAATTTAGAAGTTGTCATTATGACAGGAGATAGAGATATCATGCAATTAATTAGTAAGAATGTTAAGGTTTTTATGTCTAAAAAAACTCTTTCTGATATTGGGCTTTATGGCGAGGAGGAATTTGCAGCCCGCTTTGGCTTTGCCCCCAAAAATCTGGTGGACTATAAAGGTTTGGCAGGGGACCAGTCGGATAATATTCCCGGTGTACCTGGAATAGGGGAAACAACTGCTACCAAACTTATTCAAAAATATGGGGATATGGAAAATATTTATAAACATTTAAAAGAGCTTCCTGAAAGGCTGCAAAAGCTTTTAGAAAAAGGGAAGAAAAGCGCTTTCATGAGCAAAAAACTGGCCACAATTGAAACCAAAGTACCCATAAAACTGGACCTTAAGAAATGCCTTGTCCGGGACTTTGATCCTGAAAAAGTGAAAAGCCTCTTTGAGGGACTGGAATTTAAAAGTCTCATTTCCAGAATACCATCTGCTCGGGGTCCTGTCGGGCTTTACCCCCGCCCGATGTCCTCGCTTGACGCTGCGGGCACTCGTCGGGGGGCCCCCGCGCCCGCCACCCCTCGCGACGCAGCATCCCTTGCTACCCTTAATGTGACTGAAGAACTTGATAAACAAGTAACCCTTATTTTACAAAAAATGTCTACTACCGGAATCATAGTAGATCTGCAGTTTTTAAAGGGGTTAAGCAAGGACTGGAGTAAGAAACTACAAGATATTGAACAACAAATTTATTCAATTATAGGACATCAGGTTAATCTCAACAGCCCAAAACAGTTGCAAGTTGTCCTTTTTGATGAGTTGAAACTGCCGGTTGTAAGAAAGACCAAAACCGGCCGGTCAACCGATGAAGACACTTTGCGGGAGCTTGCACCATCTCACCCCATGATCCCGCTTCTTTTGCAGTACCGGCAGCTTTTTAAACTGGTTTCAACATATGTGGATGCTCTGCCGCGTTTTGTGGGAAGTGATGGCAGGGTGCACTCAACTTTTAATGTCGAAGGTGCTGCCACCGGCCGGCTTTCCTCTCAAAACCCGAATTTACAAAATATTCCCGTCAAAGGGGAAATGGGTGGGGAAATCAGAAAAGCTTTTGTGGCACCCATTGGCAAAATTCTTTTGGCTGCAGATTATTCTCAAATTGAGCTGCGGATCCTGGCCCATTTGGCCCAAGATCCGGGGCTGATAAAAGCTTTTAATGAAGGACTGGATATCCATGCGGCCACGGCCTCCAAAATTTTTAATGTTCCGGTAGAGAAAGTTACAAAAGAACAGAGGATGGTGGGTAAAACCATGAATTTTGCTACACTTTATGGTCAGGGGGCACATGCGCTCGCGCGCCAACTGGGAGTAGATTATGCCACTGCTCAAAAATATATTGAGGAATATTTTGCACAATTTCCCAAAGTGAGGGTTTGGAAAGCAGAAGTCCTGGAGAATGCCAAAAGAAATGGCTATGTGGAGACTCTATGGGGCAGGAAAAGATATATTCCGGAGCTTTCAGCCGCAAATAGGCAAATCCAGGCCTTTGGGGAGCGGGCAGCCATCAATCATCCGGTCCAAGGGACGGCAGCAGATATGATTAAAAAGGCCATGGTGGAGATAGATAAGAGTTTATTGAATATCGTAGATCGTATATCGGGAGAAAAGAAAACGATAAACGATAAACGATTAACGATTAACGGATTATATTCTATGATCCTTCAGGTTCATGATGAGCTTTTATTTGAATGCATTCCCGACAATGTGGGTGAAGTGGGAAAGATGGTTAAGGATAAAATGGAAAATGCCCTAAAACTTTCTGTGCCTGTTCTGGTTGACCTCAAAGTTGGCCCAAATTGGGGTGAAATGAAAGCTTTAAACCACTAATTTTTTAGCTTCTTGCTGGGGTACTTCAAGCTGAATAAAACTGATAAACCCTATTTTTTCCAAAATCCAAAACAAAAGTCTAACCAGCAAACCCACGGGCAGGTTAAGCAAAGTTATCAAAGTTTGTAAACTGAAGAAAAAGAGCACTGATAAAATAATTGGCACATATTTCAGGTAAGGTTTGATAAGGGCTTGCACTTGCGGTTCTACCATAGGCCTGACCAGTTCTGCTTGTTCGGGGGAAATTTGCTGCAAGCCCGGCTCGGCATTTCCCTCAATATTTTGTCCCAGCAAAAGATTGAAGGTGGTATCAATTACGGATGGGGGAAGCGTAAAACCTTGAGTTTTGATTTGATAAGAGGATTGTGTGTAAAAAGCAAAAGATAAAACCAGAATCAGTAAAGTGGTTATATGTTTAACGGAAGGCATAACAATTGCCGCGGCTTGAAAAGTTAGGTATGAGCTTAACCTTTGAGATAAAAAAAGGTCGGTGATTAAAAATGATGCCAGCGCCCCGCTTGATACAATATAACCCAGTTGATCCTGACTGGGGAAAGAGATCAGCACAGAGGCTGAAGCAATGGCAGAGACAGGTATGATCAGTTTCCAATCCGAAGCGAGTGTGGCGAAAATAACGAACAGTATTCCTGATAAAAGAAGGGATGTGGCAAATATTAAATTCTGTGATAGTGTTTCTGTGTCAAAAGATAAAATATTACTGGGATCCTGCAGGAATAGAACGGCTTGGGAAGAAAAGAGGGCAAAGGATAATAAAAAAGGAATGGCAAAAATTAACTTTTTAAAAATGAGCATTGAGGATATTATAGCATTAAAATTTATTTGAACTTGACATGAGGTTTATCTTATAGTATCATATTGACATGAATAATGCTGAAATGTTGAAGAGAATAGGTGAGACTGATCTAACCAAGACTGACATAAAAAATTTAACTCCGGGGACGGATGGTTTGTGTGGGATTTGCCTTAACGGGAGTGCTCTTTGGACAGGCGAAGGCCCCAGGGGAAGTATTTGCTGCTTGGTTGATCCTGGAACCGTAAAAGATCATCTTCCGGACCTTTTATTGGTTAGAGTAGAAACTTTTAAGTACACAAGTCTTAAGGACACGGTTGAGGGTAACCATCATCAGTGTAAAAGTGTTCCGCTGTGCAGATATTATGAGCCGGACGAGCAAGCAATAGTCGCTCGTGAGAGAGCAGCTCGCTATTCATAAAGTTTAATTCACTTTCTTATTATTGTTTCCCCTTTTTTGGTACAGTTTGGCAAGGATTCTATAAAATAATAAGATAAAAGTATCATTTTTTATGGATTTGTAAAATAATAATCTTGGTATTTTCTTTGTAACCCTTTTCCCAAGTTGTCCAGGAGTCATCTATTATAAGCTTATTTTTCCTAATAAGCTTTTTAATCTGTTTTGCTGTCCAAAAAGTATGTTTACTGGTAGGGGTTCTAACCAACTCGTACATATAAAGCAGAGCTTTCCCTTTTGGTTTTAAAACTCGAGTAATCTCCGCTAAGCTTTTTTCGAGATTAGTACTATGCAGTACCGAGAGTGAATAAATGGCATCAAATGTGCTATTAGAGAACTCTAAATTCTCAGCATCCCCCAACAGAAGGTTGACCTTTCCATTACAGATTTCTGCTTGACAGTTTTGTGTGGCTAACCTTAACGCCCCAGGGGCTATGTCTATTCCTGTTACTTGATTGTTTTTTTGAGCAAAGAATTTACAGTCACGGCCGTTGCCGACTCCAATCTCTAAAATCTTATTGCCTGACCTCTTGTTAAGCACCTTAACTAACTCATTAGCTAAAGGAGAATGATTTTTTCTTTGTGCCCAATGAGGAATAGTCTGTTTTTCATAACTACTGATCCACCCTTGTTTACTCATACGAATTGGCAGTTTTTCCTGGGTTTGCGAAGAATTTAAGGTTTTAATAACCGCCATAAAAAAAGCATATCATATAGAAAGATAATTTGTGCTCTCCAACACAGGCCAATAAACACTCTCTAAATAGCTTCTAAAGGCTTTTTCTGATAAACTTTTGGATATATGCCCCCCGATTTTACTCAGGATAAAAATTTAAAGGTGGCCTTAGTTCACGATTACCTCCGCGAATATGGAGGGGCCGAGAGGGTAGTTGAGGATTTGCATGAAATTTTTCCCGAGGCACCTCTTTTTACTTCCTATTACAACCCATCCGGCTTGGGGGGAAATGCCGGGAGATTTAAAAGTTGGGATATTAGGACTTCCTGGATGCAACATGTGCCCTTTGCCAATAGACTAATTTCACCCTTTAGAATTTTTGCCCCGTTAATGTTTCAAAGCTTTAATTTTACAGGGTACGATATGGTTATTTCTTCTGATGCCATTTATTTTCCCAAATCAATCAATGTGCCCAAAAACACTTTGCACATTTGTTACATTCACACACCACCAAGATATTTATATGGCTATGCCACCTCTTACAATTACAAAAAACACTGGTGGACAAGAGTAGGAGGAGAGATTATGAATCATTTCCTAAGAATTTGGGATTTTCAATTTGCCCAAAAACCGGATATTCTGGTGGCTAATTCCAAAAATATCCAAGCCAGAATTAAAAAATTCTACCGCCGCGACTCGACTGTTATTTATCCCGGAACCGATGTAGAAAAGTGCAAAGTGCAAAGTGCAACCCTTCGACTTCACTCAGGGCAAGAGTCTAAAGTTAGAAATTATTATTTATGTCTGGGAAGGTTGGTTAGAAGTAAGGGAGTAGAGGTGGCCATTGAAGCTTGCAATAAGCTGAAACTACCACTTAAAGTGGCAGGATCAGGTCCGATGCTCCCGGAGCTTAAAAAAATGGCCGGGCCTACAGTGCAGGTTTTGGGGGGAGTTACTGATGAAGAAAGAGTGGAGCTTTTGACCAATGCCAAGGCTTTGCTACTTTTGGAGGAGGAACCCGACTTTGGAATTACCTCGGTTGAGGCCCAGGCTTGCGGCACTCCTGTTATTGCCCTAAAAGTTGGGGGGTATCTCGAAACTGTGGTAGAGGGCAAAACTGGTATGTTTTTCAGAGGCAACGGGGGACAGGTGACAGCGGACAGTTTAATAGGAGCTTTGCAAAACTTTAATAATTTAAATTATTGGAGTGGAGAAGCAGTAAGGCAAGCTTGCCTTAAAAATGCCCAAAAATTCAGTAAAGAAAGATTTAAAAAGGAAATCCTGGAACTGGTAGAAAGGAATCTGAAAAAATAATGTCCCCAATCTTTTTTGCTTTCTTTCTTGAGTGCTTAGGGGACAAGATCTATTTTCCATAAACCTGGTTGTGGGTGCCAATATCAATAAAATAACATGTATCCTTGAAAATATAATACACAACTCTGATATCTCCCGTGGTTGAAAAAGCCCTATGGCCTTGCAATTTTCCGAATAAAGCATGATCTTTTAAGACTGGGTTTGTGGGGTCGTTTTCGAACAGATCATACCTCAACTCAAACCGCTTTGCCAGATTATTATTCGATTGAACTCTTTTCTTGTAAGTTTTTTTGAAGTCTTTTGTGAAATGGATCTTCATGAGCGGAGAAGCGCGAAGAATTCCCTTTTATCTTTGGGTTTATAAATATTCCGCCCGGCTTTTATATCTGCAACAGCTTTTCTAAATTTCTTTTCGGCTGCAGGGGACAAATAATTAATTTCTTCAGCTTCCTCCACTTTTAAACTGAATTCTTTTTTGGAAAGCTTAGTTAAGAGAACGCGGACCACTTCTTGAATGGATGAGAACCCCAAATCAGCAGAAATAATCTCTGCTTTATTTTTTAATTCTTTAGACATAGGTACCTGAACAATAACTCTCTGCATAATAATACAATTATATAGTTTTTGTATGATTTGTCAACTGTTTAACTATTGAAGGGCTATAGTCCCGAGTGAAACGAGGGGTTGACAGATCTCCTCAATTCTTTCTATGCTGGATATATGACTATCGGAATAGGTGAGGGGCCGCGAAAAACTGTTGAGGAAATTGATGGAAGTAAATTTGAACCCGAAGATTTGGCTCAAAAAGTAGTGGAAAAAGATTTTGCTCGCGGACCCTTTGAAGGTATTGGGGCGGTTGTAGGTTTGCCTTATGCAGTAATTCGCAAGAAGCTATCTTCGAAGAAATAGTGGTAAAATACTTTCATGCCGGAGTTACCTGAAGTTGAAGTCATAAGACGTGGTCTTGAGAAGTATATTCTTGGCAAAACTATCCAAAAAATTGAAATTTTAGGTTCTAAAACATTCCAGGGAGATCCTAAAAATGTGGAAGGAGAATCTGTGGTCGCAGTTTGGCGCCGGGCTAAAATGTTGGGACTAGAATTGGGAGAAATTACCCTTTTATTTCACTTAAAAATGACCGGCCAGCTTGTTTATATTTCTGATAAACGTTTTGTGGGTGGCCATCCGACCGAGGACATGAAGGGCAAAATGCCCTCAAACTCAACCAGGGTAATCTTTACATTTGGTGATAACTCAAAATTATATTTTAATGACCAGAGAAGATTTGGATGGGTGAGAGTAGTGAAAAGTGCAAAGTGCAAAGTGCAAAATGAAGGAATCCTGGGAAGATTAGGACCGGAACCGTTTGATAAAAATTTTACCTGGCAGATTCTTAAATCCAATCTCTTAAATCATAAATCTCAACCTATTAAGGTGGCTATCATGGATCAAAGTGTCGTCTCGGGTGTGGGTAATATTTATTCCAGTGAATCATTATTCCTGGCCAAAATTGACCCCAGAAGAAAAGTCTCGGAATTATCTGATCAGGAATTTAAGAGTTTACATCGAGGAGTTATCAAATCACTCCGAGATGGAATTAAGCATGGTGGTTCCACCCGGGCCCATTTTGTAAATGTGGAAGGGGAGAGAGGATACTTCCTCGATTATGCCAATGTTTATGGAAAAGAAGGCTATAAATGCAACAATTGTCCCGGCAAAGTTCAAAAAATACAATTAGGTGGCAGGGGCACATACTTTTGCTCATCTTGTCAAAAATAAATATATAATGAGAACATGAGTAAGGTTTTAGTTGTGCTTCCCGGTTGGATAGGTGTTGAAAAGGACCTGCAAGGGATTAAAGATTCTGCTCCCCAAGACACAAAGATTCTGATGGTTGATTATAAAAAGATATTATCTTTTGGCTATTTAGATAAATTTAATGAAAATTTCCTAAAATATCTTGAGAAAAATGTTTCATCCAAATGTATTTTAGTAGGGGTGTCTTTGGGGGGCATTTTTGCTGTTAAGTTCGCCTACTCCCATCCTGAAAAAGTGGAAAAACTGATTTTGGTTGACCCGGAAGGTATCGGAAGAAAAAATCCCACTCGGGAGCTATTTAACCTAGTCCGTAGTAGAATTTTGCAAAGACGGGAGAAGGCCATCTTGTCTTTAGATAGTATTGGGGAGTTTTTTAGAGAATTGCTATTACAAATATCCCTGGGTCTTTATGCTTGCACGGAATGTATATTGAGTGATCTGAAAAGTATTTCGGTACCCTTAACCTTTATTTGGGGAGAAAAAGATTGTGTGACTTCACTGGCAGATGGCCGAAAAATGCATGAAGCTGCCCCAAACTCAAAATTTGTGGTTTTGAAAGGATTGGGGCATGACTGGATTGCATACTCCCCAAAGCATTTTTGGGCAAATATCACTTGACAGGGAACCAACATGATGTATAATAGTGATGTATGCAAAGGACCCAAATTTATTTACCTGATGATTTAAGAAAAAAAATAGATAATTATCTCGCTTTAAGTGGTGATAGTTTAGCTGGATTCTTACGTAAGGCTGCAACAGAGCGTCTTAAAGGGGAAAGGAATAGAAAAGAAGATCTAAAAAATCTGGCTGACAATTTTGTGGGGTCTTCTATGAAAACAGATAAAGAAATCCAAAAGTGGCTTGATTCGGTAAGAGAAGAAAGACGATTAGCAGATGAAGTAAGAGAAGAAAGATTACAGAAGATCCTGAAGAAGGCTTTAAAGAAAAAAGGATGAAGTATCTTCCAGACACAAATATTTTTATTGGAGCAGCTAAAGGTTATCTTCCCGAGGCAAATTTTTTAAGTAAAGCCATAGAAAAAGAGCAAATTGTAATCTCCCCAATAGTTGTAGCAGAGTTTCTGGCTAATGCAGATGTTATGGAGGAGAAAAGTTTTGAGGAATTAATTTCTCATTTTGATATCCTGCCAATAAATCTCAATGTTGCTAAACTTGCGGCAGAGTATCGTAAAAATAGTTTAAAAAGTACAAGGGTGCATTTATTAGATTGTTTTTTAGCGGCCCAGGCAAAACTGAATAATCTAACCTTGGTAACTCACAATAAAGATGATTTTCCTATGAAGGATATTAAAGTTCTGTCCCCGCGCCAAAAATAAATAACAGGGCCGTTTTTTGCTACTTCCGGAACAATTTTGAGGAATTGGTATATAATATCTCTTGACCCGGAAAATTTATGCCTAATAAAGTTACATTTGCCTCTGTTGTTGCAAACAGGGGTTTTAGATTTTTATGGTTCAACCAAATCTTGGTCCAGCTTGCCTACAACACCCTCAATTTTGCCCTGATTATCTGGGTTTTTAAGCTGGTTGGAGCCAATTTGGCAGTTTCCGCCCTGCTTCTTTCAATCTATCTTCCGGTTATTTTATTTGGCATTTTTGCCGGGGTGTTTGTAGACATTGCCGACCGGCGTAAGATCATCATGGTAGTCGATATTGTCCTGGCCGTGTGCTTCCTGCTATTTGTTTTTATCAAATTCTCCTATCCTTTAATTTTAATTAACACTTTTATTATCAATTCCTTAGCCCAATTTTTCCTGCCTTCGGAAAACTCTTCCATCCCCATGTTGCTTTCCAAAAAGCAACTTTTTTTGGCCAATTCATTATTTTCCCTGACGCTGTATGGTTCATTTATGCTTGGTTTTACCATGGGCGGGCCGATCCTAAATCATCTGGGAATCAACGCGGTTTTTTACCTGGGAGCAGTTCTTTTATCAATTGCCTTTATCCTTGCCAGCCAGTTGCCGGTTATTAAAGTCAAAGGTTTAGGACAAAGGTTTGCCGATTTTTTATCCATCAGTAATATCGAGCGGACAATTATATTAACTGCGGCAGAAACCAAACAAACCTTTAATTTCATTAAAGGGAAACTGGAAGTGGGGGTGGCCATAATTTTAATGTCTTTGGTGCAAGGCGTGGTTGGTATTTTAGCAGTAGTCATGCCAGCCTATTTTGAACAAGTCTTGCGCATCCGGGCTACTGATTCCTCATATTTCGTGATGCTACCTCTAGGCTTGGGGATGGTGACAGGCGCGTTTTTAGTTGGCCGGCTCTTTCACAGCCGCCCCAAAAGGTTGGTGGTGGTGCCGGCCATAATTTCCGGCGGGATTATATTTACTCTAGCCGGCCTTACTCCCTTCATTGCCAATATCTTGCAATCAACTGATCTGCCGATCCATATAACCCGCCCAAGGTACTTTTTAAGGGTACCCTCGCTTTCGACAATTTTTGCGATAGGCGCGTATTTGGCCGGTTTTTGCATGGTATCAATTATCATTCCCTGTCAAACTGTTTTGCAAGAAAGCACGCCGGAGGAGAAACGGGGCAAAATTTTCTCGGTTTTGGCAGTGGTAATGACTGCCTTTGCCGCCATTCCGGTTATTTTGGCAGGAAGCCTGTCGGATTTATTTGGAGTAACCCCGTTTATTACAAGTATTGGCTTTTTTGTGGTCATAGTGGGGGCTTTTGTGGCGCGGCCCGATTGGTTTTTCAAAAAGCATCATTTGCCTTATGCTGTTAGGGAATTTTTAGGATTGGGACACTGGAAAGAAAGTTAAAAGTACAAAGTTAAAAGTGAAAAGTTTTCGAAGAAAATAACCATAATTTAAAACTTTGCACTTTGAATTTTAAATTAGTATTATCACTTCATGGCTCTTAAAAGATTAAGTCTAATTAATTTCCGCAACTTTTCCAAAGTGGATTTGGATTTTTCAAAGTGTACTCTTTTGGTGGGGGATAATGCCCAGGGTAAATCAAATTTACTGGAAAGCATATATTTTTTGGCCACTACCAAATCCCCCCGGGCGGA
>CAYRCR010000006.1:29656-31170 GCA_964422835.1 uncultured Gammaproteobacteria bacterium | reverse complement strand
GCGACATTCAGCTGATCAAAGAAGATGAAGGGGTGTGCAGAGTAGAGGGAAGTATATCGGAAGATACAGAACAATTAACGATGAACGATGAACGATTAACTAGGCTCGAGATTGGGATGCAAAAGAAGGAAGGAGATGGACTTGGCATTGAGAAAAGAGTCAAGGTTAACGGCATTCCCAGAAGGTCATCCGATTATATTGGAAATCTGGTGGCTATCCATTTTTCTCCGGAGGATATCAATCTGGTCACCGGCCCGCCCGCGCTCCGGCGCTGGCATTTGGATTTGACCTTGGCCCAAGTTGATAAACCTTATAAAAATGCCCTGAACCGCTACCACAGCGCCCTTACTTCCCGCAATAGAATCTTAAAAAAAATCAAAGAAGGTTTAGCTAAAGTGGATGAGTTGGATTTTTGGAGCAGGGAAATGGTTGCATCAGGCGCATTAATAGGGGAGAAAAGACAGCAATTCTTTTCCTATATCAATGCTCAACCCTCACTTGATTTTGGGCAATTCCGTTATCTTTATCATCAAAATATCATTTCAGATGATAGAATGCGGGAGTATCTGGCGAGGGAAGTAGCGGCAGGTGTGTGCCTGATCGGGCCCCATAGGGATGATTTTATTTTTAAAATGGATGGGAAAGATTTAGCATACTTTGGATCCCGCGGGGAACAAAGAACGGCCGTTTTGGAACTGAAACTGGCAGAACTAAAATATTTATGTCAGGGAAAAGACTGCTCGCCCCTGCTACTTTTGGATGATGTTTTTTCAGAACTTGATGAAGTGCACCGGGAATATGTGATCTCAACAATAAATGGCTCGCAGGTGATTTTATCGGCAGTAGAAATTTCCCAGGTACCAAAATCATTTCTTGAAAATGCCCAAATAATTCAGGTTAAAAAAGGGAAAATAATTACCCCAAAATCCTATGCTTGAATTTTGCGGGAAATATGCGACAATCATGAGCAGGGTATAGATAATAGCGTGTAGCGTTTAGTTTCGCCAACGTGCTGTTTTACAACTATACGCTGTACCCTATACGCTAATCACTAATATGTTCCAGCCCAAATACACTATTACCAATAAAATCCTGAAAAATATCGGGGTGATTGATGCTTCTCGGGAAGTGATCTTGAATTCTCCCCTAATTCCTGCCTGGGAGGCAAAATTCCGGAAGGAGGCCATAGAACGGGCTATCCATCATGGGACACATATTGAAGGGAATAGGTTATCTTTTGAAGAAGCCCAAAATGTTTTGGACGGTGTTGAGGTCTTGGCCCGTGACAGGGACATCCAGGAAGTCATCAACTACCGCAATGTCTTGAAATTTATTGACACAATTGCTGCCCAAATCGGTGCCGGCAAAAGTTACCTTTTAACCGCTGAAACATTGCTTGAGGCGCACCGCTTAACTGTTGATAAAATTGTGAGTCCTGATGCTGCCGGCAAATTCAGATGGCGCCAGGTAGTAGTCAAAAACACTAAGACTGGTCAGATCTCCTATACTCCGCC
>CAYRCR010000006.1:0-29646 GCA_964422835.1 uncultured Gammaproteobacteria bacterium | reverse complement strand
GCCGTACCTGGTGGAGGACCTGTTAGGCTGGATAAACCACGAAGACAACCGTGAGGCGCATCCGGTTTTGAAGGCGGGCATTTTGCACTATGAACTGGCCCGCATTCATCCTTTTACGGAAGGAAACGGCCGGACAGCCCGGGCTATTGCCACCCTGATATTATTTTTGGAAGGGTATGATATCAGGAAGCTTTTTTCTTTGGAGGAATATTTTGACTCACGGCCCATTGATTATTATCAGACCCTGCAATCTGTTTCCAATCAATTAGTTTTGGATTCCCGTGAAAGGGATTTGACTCCCTGGCTGGAATATTTTGTGGAAGGTGTGGCCATTGAACTAAATAAGGTCAAGGAAAGAGTCAGAAGGATTTCCCTGGATGCCCGGGTTAAAGACAAATTAGGGGAACAGGTAACTTTAAATGAGCGGCAGATGATTGTTATGGAATACCTGCACCGGCATAAGGAAATGCAAAATAAAGACTTTAGGAAAATTTTTCCGGATTTTTCAGATGATACCGTGCTCCGCGAGATTAAATTCTTAAAAGCCAAAGGGTTGGTTAAAAAGGTAGGTGGGACTAAGATGGCAAAGTATGTACTGAAGTAGAGTTCCTGGTCTTTTTGGCCTCATATAGGGCTTTATCTGCCTTTTCCCGGAGGGTTTGGACACTGTCTTCTTCTCTAAGTTCAGCAATGCCGATACTGACGGTTTGTTCCTCCGGCCACTCGAGAAAAGCTTCCTTGACTGTTGATATTATATCCGTTCTGATACGCTCTGCCACTATTTTGGCATTGTCAATATTTGAGCCGGTCAAAAAAATGCCAAATTCATCTCCGCCCAGACGCCCCTTTAAATCTGCCGCCCGGGTGTTTATAGTCATTACTTGTCCATAAGTTTTAATTAACCTGTCACCTGCCACATGGCCCATGGAATCATTAAATTTTTTAAGCCGGTCGATATCAAGGGCTAAGAGTACTCCCTGAAGTCTGTCGATCCTTTTTAAAAGTTCCAATTCCACTTCAAGCGCTTTGGTAAAACCCGTGTTATTTAAAAAGCCCTCAACCAGATTATCCTGCCATGAAAGTTGTTCCAGAGAAAGATGAATTGTAGCCAGCTCTTCGGCAAACTGGTCGGCGGTCATTTGACCGGATATAAGTTTTTGGGCAAGGGACCGGTAATGGTCTTTTAAATGATCCTTATGTGCATCCATGGATATATTTTACATAAAAGAGTAAATCTATTACAATCTACCTGATGACTTTCGCGGAATTTGCACAATATCTGGAACAGCTGGAACAAACTTCCTCCAGGCTAACTCTCATTGATATTTTATCCGAGCTTTTTAAGGTTGTAAAAGCGGACGAAATTGATAAAGTGGTCTATTTAATTCAAGGAAGGGTTGGCCCATTTTCGGAGGCTGTAGAAATTGGTATGAGTGAAAAACTGGTAGCAGCGTCAATTGCCCGGGCGTACGATACGGACAAGGAAAAAGTTTTAAAAGAATATGCAAAAGTGGGGGATTTGGGGAAAGTGGCGAGCCAGCTGGCGAGCCATCCTGAGCGAGAGAAGCGAGCCGAAGGATCTCTCGCAGTCAATGAGGTTTTTGATACTCTAACCGAAATTGCCAAGACAACAGGTGCTGGCACCGTGGAAAAAAGAATTAATCTTTTGGCGGGACTTTTGCGGGTATCAGACCCTATTTCTGCCAAACATCTAGCTAGAATTCCCATGGGATCATCAAGGTTGGGGGTTGGGGATCCGACAATTCTGGATGCTTTTGCGCAAGCTAAATTGGGGGACCGCAAAAAGAGAAAAATTTTAGAAACTGCCTATAATCGAACTTCAGATTTAGGCCTGATTGGTAAAACTTTATGGGAAAAAGGGGAAAAGGGGATTACAAGCCTTGGGGTGATGGTGGGCCGGCCCATCAGGTCGCAGTTGGCAGAAAGGTTGCCTGACGCCAAGACAATCCTGGAAAAAATGGGCGGGGAAGTTCATGTTCAGTACAAATATGATGGGTTTAGGGTGCAGATCCACAAAGATGGAGATAAGGTCAGGTTATTCTCGCGTAACCTGGAAGAAACCACTTCCATGTTCCCCGATCTTTGTGAAGGAGCCGAAAAACAAATTAAGGCCAAATCTGCCATTTTTGATTCCGAGGCCCTGGCCTACAACCCCGATAGTGAAGAATTTTTGCCTTTTCAGGAAACTACCAAAAGACGCAGGAAATATGACATTGACGCAATGGCCAAAAAATTACCTCTCCGGGCCTTTGTTTTTGATATTTTATATTTTGACGGTAAACCTTTAATTGATTTACCACTGGTTGAAAGGATTGCATATTTAAAGAAGGCGCTCAAAGAAGATGATGTTTTAATCCCACAGCCGGGCGAGGTGACAAAATCAGTGGAGAGAATTGAGGAGCTTTTCAATGAATCGTTGACCAAGGGTTTGGAAGGATTGGTCACGAAAAGACCTGATTCAAAATATGAGGCAGGGGCCAGAAATTTTAACTGGGTGAAACTCAAGAGGCATTCGGCGGGGGAACTGCATGACACTATTGATTGCGTGATTTTAGGCTACATTTTTGGCAAGGGAAAAAGATCTGGTTTTGGGGCAGGGTCACTGCTTGTGGGTGTTTATGATGACAAGCTGGATGAATTCGTGACAGTTTCCAAAATCGGCACAGGACTGACTGACGAAGAATGGAAAGAGATAAAAGTGAAAAGTGAAAAGTTCAAAGTGCAAAGTAAACCGGCAAGAGTGAACTCTTTGATTACTCCAACTGTTTGGGTTCAACCAAAAATAGTGATTGAGGTTTTGGCTGATGAAGTAACCAAAAGCCCAACTCATACGGCCGGCCTTCGCGATGCTCAGGCTAAAGTAAAAAGCGGTGAAAAAGCAATGGGGTATGCTTTAAGATTCCCTAGGTTGGTAAAATTCCGGTCTGACAAGAAACCGGAAGAGGCCACAACTGTCAAAGAACTTCTGGAAATGTATAAGGACCAGTTTAAAAAAATATAACAGTTATAATAATTATAAAATTTATAATAATTATATGGATCCAAAAAGTGGAGGGTATAGAAATTTGCCTTTTTTCAAACAAACTGAAATTATTTATGATTTCACTGTAGAATTTGTTAAAAAATATATTGATTACAAATCCAGAACCCGTGATCAAATGGAACAAGCAGCCCGCTCCGGCAAACAAAATATTGCCGAGGGATATTTGCAAAAAAGCCTGGAAGGAAGAATTAAACTTGTCGGTGTTGCCAGAGGCAGTTTAGAGGAACTTTTAAATGACTATTTAGATTTTTTAAGACAAAAAGGGCTAAAACTCTGGGAAAAGGATTCTCCGGAATCGCGGGTTGTCAGGAAGCTCGTTTATAACAGTTATAACGATTATAGTTGTTATAAAAATTATAACGAAAATCCAGAAGAAGCAGCAAACGCTATGATCTGCCTAATAAACCAAACGAATGGACTAATAGATCAAAAACTCCGCTGGTTGGAGGAGAAATTTGTGGCTGAAGGTGGTTTTAGGGAAAATTTATTTAAGAAAAGAATAGCCAGAAGGCAATGTATGTTAAAATCGTAAAATATGTCCAAGGCCGATCAACTTGCTAATCTGAAAAAGAAAATGAATGAGGATATGAGTTTGCCCCTGCGTGATGGGGCAACGCAACTGGTTTTTGGGGAAGGGGACCCTGATGCCGTGATTTATTTTTTGGGTGAAGGGCCAGGATATCATGAAGACAGGCTCGGGCGTCCCTTTGTGGGGATGGCGGGAAAACTTTTGGACGAAGTGAATTCCACAATTGGCCTGAAAAGATCCGATGTTTATATTTCCAATGTGGTCAGGTTCCGGCCGCCTTCCAACCGTGATCCGGAAGAATCAGAAATTGCCGCCTTTCAACCATACGTTGATGAGGAAATTAAAATCATTAAACCAAAAGTAATTGTGACACTGGGAAGATTTTCCATGGGCAAGTTTTTCCCGGGGGAGAGGATTACAAATATTCATGGCAAACCCCGGAAAATTCACTGGCAGGGACTGGATTTGGTGGTGATCCCAATGTATCATCCGGCGGTGGCTCTTAGAAATGGCAATATGATGACCTCCTTCAAAGAAGATTTTAAAATAATTCCCCAGGTACTGGAAAATTTGGAGAAAAAAGAGGAAACTGTAGCGGAAGAAAAGAAAGGACCGGAACAGCTGGAGTTAATCTAATGAAATTTGACAAGAAACTTATAGTTTAGTATAATCCCAGAAATATGGCGGAAGCTCCAACATTTACAACTGCAGAGCAAACTTTGGCTCGTGCAACTGACCATTATAAAAAACATCTTTATAGCCCGGAATATCTTTCGGAATTCATGCAAGCATCCTGGAATTTTGATGGGATTCAAAGAATGAATCTTTATCCATCAGATGTTGTAGTCCCCCAAGCACCCTATACAGAATCTCAGATATGGCAATTTATGAAACTAGATGATCCAAGCAATAGATCTGCCTCTGTTGATTTAGGATTCTTTCTCCCTGAAATTTTATCTTCAACTGACGGCTTAATTTTGATGGGAGTCGGATTCCCAAAAACCAACACTTGGGCTCTACGGCCAAATCATAACATTAAAAATTTTTCCAATCCTTACGGCTGGATGAGGGTTGACGCTGGCATGGATGCTCCCTTTAGAAGAACAAATGAAGGAGAGCTGAAAGAAAGGATTAAAAGTTTAGGAAGAATGGAGCAATCCCTGAATATTTATGCTTCAAGCGGAGAAGCTATCAAAAGAATTTTTGATTATTATCCGGACGAGCGTCTCACCTGGTGGTCGCGGCTGCTTTTATGTTCGGGGGCTGGCAGGGTTCTGGACGCCTGCTTCGGTTCCGACGGCGGGCTGTTTGTCCGCTCGGGTTTGCGGTCCGGGTGTCGGGGTGACGCTTTGGGTGGGCGTTCCTTCCTGGGAGCATGAATTTTGTAACTTGGAATTTTTGAACTTTTTGGTCCCTTGTTTTTTGATCCCCAATTTTTTAAAATTCTCAAGAGATTAGGCTAATGAATCATAGGCTACGGTTTATGGTCGCCGAAATCCTTGATTTTCAAAAACGCCAGAGTCTTTAGGATCTTGTTTTAAATTTGAAAGCCATCTTAAAAGGTGGCTTTCTTTTATGTTAAAATTGTGGCATGAAACTAATAGTTGGCCTTGGAAATCCCGGGGAAAAATATCAAAATACCAGGCATAATTTGGGGTTTGGGGTGATCGACAAATTAGCGGCTAGCGTAGAGCGTTCAGCGTCTAGTTGGAAATTAAAAAAAGAACTGAAATCAGAAATTATACAAGCTAACTATACGCTAGACGCTAGTATCTATACGCTGATCCTAGCCAAGCCCCAGATCTACATGAACAATTCAGGCATGGCTGTCAAACTTTTGGCCGATTATTACAAAGTGAAACCGGCAGATATTATTGTAATTCATGATGATCTTGATTTGCCTCTAGGCAAAATCAAGGTAAGAATGGGAGGTTCAGCTGCCGGCCATCATGGAGTGGAATCAGTTATTTCTGCCTTAGGTGATGATAAATTTATCAGGGTCAGGGTGGGGATTGGGCCCCAGACAGGGGTAACATTCCACAAACTGGAAAGGCATAAAGTGGAGCACGGCACTGTGGAAAAATTTGTTTTAGAAACATTTACCTCACAAGAAAAGACAAAGGTCAAAAAAATGATTTTGCAATCCGCAAAGGCTGTTAAATTAATTTTAGAAAAAGGTCTGGAAGTTGCCCAAAATCAGTATAATTGACACTGAGCGTAGCCGAAGTGTAAACTACTTATCATGGATTTGCCGAAATATTCTAAAGGGATTACTTCACCCATCGCCATCCTTGTTGGTTCTGTTATTATTGCCGTGGCCATTTTAATTTCCGGGGGGGTAATCCAAATTACTCCTAAGAATGCAACAGTGGCTCCAACCCCTTCGTCCGCCGATGGCGGCTCAAGGCAAGCTCCTTCTGCAATTACCTTAACCCAAGTCAAAGATGCATTCAGTAGGGCCCAAATCAAATTCGGGGATGCAAACAGGAAACTTATTGTTTTGGAAATATCAGATCCAAGCTGCCCTTATTGCCATATTGCCGCCGGGAAAAATCCCGAGCTTAACAGGGAGGCCGGCGCCCAATTTAAGCTGGTGACAGACGGGGGAACATATATTGCACCCGTGCCGGAACTTAAAAAACTGGTTGACTCGGGGCAAGCATCCCTGGCCTGGATTTACAGTGTTGGACATGGCAATGGGGAAATGGGGACTAAGGCTATGTATTGTGCCAATGAGAAGGGCAAGTTCTGGGAAGTCCATGACTTACTCATGACTTCCAAAGGCTATGACCTCTTAAATAACACTGTCAAAAATGATAAAGCCAAATCAGGGGATGTGGCCAATTTCCTGGCTGGTGTTTTTGATTCCTCTGCCATGAAAGCCTGTCTTGACTCCGGCAAATATGACAACAGGTTACAGACCGATGTCGGTTTGGCCCAAGGTTTGGGAGTATCAGGCACCCCGGGCTTTTTCTTAAATGCCACACCCTTCAGCGGAGCTTACAGCTTTAAGGATATGGAAACGGCAGTTACTTCAGCTTTGAAGTGATCTTCTATGGACAGACAGATGCTTTTATCCTGTACGGATAGAGGGAAATTTTTGGGCAAATACATTAACAGAAAAAAAGCCCATCTGGGGAAAGGTGTTAAGCATCTGGCCATTGCAGTCCTGATTTTCAACAAAGCTGGCAAAGTGCTCCTGCAAAAAAGAAAGCATAAAGTTTTTAATAACATTTGGGATTTGACAGGGGCCACGCATCCTTTGCACCTTAAAAATGGGGATGAAACTTTTGAGGAAGCAACTAAAAGATGTTTAAAAAGGGAGTGGGGAATTAGTCCCACTTCGTCCACCTCTGGCGGACTTCGCGGGATAAAGAAGGTGGGGGCTTTTTCGTACTTTGCCCAGGATGGGAAAAGGTGCGAAAATGAATATTGTGCCTTAATGGTGGGGGAATATGATGGAAAAATAAAATTAAATAAAGAAGTGGGGTACGGATATAAATGGAGGGATAAGGAAAAGTTTCTGGAAGATATAAAGAAAAATCCCTACAAATATTCTGCTTGGGCAGTGGAAGGAATGAAAATTTTAGTAGCCTCCGATCTTTGACTAAAACCATACTACAAACTATAATCCTGGAATAAATGATTGCATCAAGAGAGGCTGAGAAGTGGTTGGCTGAAATTAGCGATACATGGGCGAACATTCCCATTTATTCGGCTGATTCAGAAAAGTTGAGGCATCTGGCAGTTATTTGTGACGGCAACCGCCGGGCAGCCAGAGAGAGAAACTTACCGGAATTTTTAGGCCATCGCGCCGGTTTAGAAGTGATTAAAGGAATTGCTTGTGCCGGCAGAGAATGGAATATTAATACTTTAACTTTTTGGGTTTGGTCAACGGAAAATTGGGAAAGAGATAAAAATCAAGTGGGCTTAGTTATGAAGCTGGCTAACGAACGCCTGTCAAAAAATGAATTTAAAGATGAATTAATTCAAAATGAAGTTCGGTTTAAGCATTTAGGGAGGTCTGACCGTTTGCCTGCCATTTTGTGCAGAAGAATTTCTGAATTAGAGCATTTTACAGACAGTTTTAGCAGATTTCATCTAAATTTAGCTATGGATTATGGGGGTTTAGATGAATTGGCTAGGGCGGTAACCAAAATCAAACAAAGCACTGCTGATAATCGAGACCCATCAATGATATTGGATTTTTTAGATACTGCAGGCCAGCCCTTACCAGATTTAGTAATCAGGACTGGGGTTAAAGACCACGAATTCCCCCACACCAGTGGGTTTATGCCTCTTCAAACAGCCTATTCAAGCTGGATTTTTACTCCTGATTTATTTCCCAACTTAACACCGGAAATATTATTAAAATCAATAACCGGCTTTTCAGAATATCATAGGAGGTTTGGAAAATGATTATATATAAGCATTTAAAAATAATAGAGGTAGCCATAATTTTATTATGAAATCAGAAGCAATAACGCATATTTCTGGGGTAGGTGCGCTAATTGTTCCTACAGATATAATCGGCAATAGTTTTGTAACAATTGTAGAGCAAGACACAAAGAGAAATAAAAATAAACTCCGAGGCATGCGGTCGCTCCCAATGGAAACTGTTGAAAAAGAAGAAAACCACAGGCAGGCAATTAAAAGATTATTTACAGAGGAAGTTGTAATTATTCCTTCGATTTTAGATGGCGGTTATAAACTGTGTGAGTGTGAAATTTGGCCCAATGTTGTTTTACATGCATATTTATTTGAGGTTGATTGTGGAAGCACAATCGCTTTGGGATCATATAAACATGAAGTTTCTGCTGTCGGTTGGACAAAAATAGATGATATTATATCTACTCCAAAAGGAAGTTTACGGTTTAGGCCTGGGGTTTTTGAAGTGATATCTTCCTATCTTAATTATTTGGCCGACCCACAGAATTTTCATTTTCAGGTATTTTCTTATAATGATTTACGAAATTCTGTACCAGTTAAGGTGTTTGATTATATAGAATCAGGTCTTAGTGAAAGAGAAGCTTTGTCCCGATTTGATGTTGCTCCACAGCTTTTACCAGATTTTGGGGTTTTAGACCGCTAATGATAGAAGCAGGAATATGAGGTAAAGTTTTTTTAATAGCCATAATCTTTCCCTTCATCTCTCCAGTAACATCATTTCGATTATTAATAGTAAGCCCTTGCAACACTTGTTTTAGATTTTTATTAGTAACTTCGGGAATTAATTTTGCATGAGGATTTTTTTTAGGGTCGCTATCAAAGATACCATCTACGTCAGATAGAAATATTACTTGAGCTGCTTTTAATTTTTTAGCTAAATAGGTGATAATTGTGTCCCCGGATAAAATTGAACAGCCATAGCTATCATCCAAAACAGCATCACCGAATAACACGGGCATAATATTTTGTTTTAACATGCTTTTGACTATTTGGTGGTTAAAGCCTAAAAATTTACCTTTGGCCTGTTTTACAAAGCTTCTTGGTGGTAAACTGACTACCGGAATTTTGAAATTGAGAAGTTCTTGCATTATAAAAGAGTTTAACTCAATCATCTTTTGATCAGTTAAGCAAAAACCATATCTTTGCTCTTCTGTTTTCATTCCTTTTTGTAAATTATATTTTTTAGCCAATGGATGGCCAAAAGAACCAGCTCCATGAACAAGAATAATCTGGGACTTTTTTGAATGATAGAGATTACCAATTTCTTTCGCTAAATTTCTGATTACGGATAATTTCAGCATAGGTTTTATTTGGTTTTTATCAGTAATAACACTGCCTCCAAATTTAATAATTAGTAGCCGTTTTTTCATTATAGGTTGAATTATAACAAATTAGATGTTAAATTAAGCACATGAATTTTCAAAATTACCTGAAAATTTCAGCAGTAGAGGTTGAGAAAGAACTGGATAAATTTTTCTGGGGATGGAGTAGGGAAATCAAAGCCAAATAATTTGACTGGGAGACTTTTTTGAGCTATTATCCCCTCAATTATGGATCGAAGGGCTAATCAAGAAATATTTGCAAAAGAACCAAGGGATCATGCTGTTGATGAGTTAATAGAAGCTCTGCGGGAAAATAAAATTTTACCCGAAGATACTCCTGATTCAAATTATCTCCTTGCTCATTATGAAGCTCTATCATCTTTTCCCCATCCTCTTTTTGATGTGCGCCCTCTTATTTTGAAAAGTCCAACCAAAGAGCAGTTGGAATTAATGCTGGATACGGCCCAGTTGGTAGCATCTGCAAGAGAGCTGGATGTTCTGATTCATCCCAATATAGCACATTCATATACAATCCCTTTTAAAGTATTGAATACACCAACAAAAGTCCGTTTAATCCGGGATATGGATTGGCCCCAAGCCATTGGCTTTTGGGCACCCCGTATTTCCTAGCCATTTATGGATAAATTTGTCAAGTATATTATTAAGTACAATAAAGATTTAGATCCTGTTATTGACCAAGTTTTTGACCGGGATAAAAAACGGCTTTCCCAAATTGCTCCGGTGGTGGAACAGTTTGCCGATGATTATAAACATTTTCTCAAGGGGGGCAAAAAGCTGCGTGGGTCGGAAATATTTTTGGGTTATAAAATGTTCGGAGGTAAAAGTAAAAAGATGGGCCTTATGGCATCTTTGGTAATTGAAATTGTTCATTCCTTCCTTCTTATTCACGATGATTTTATGGACGGTGATGCGCTTCGGCGCGGAGAGCCCACCATGCATAAAAAATATGCCAAAAAATACGGTGACCATTTTGGTGAGTCAATGGCCATTGATATTGGGGATGAAGGTTGTTTTCTAGCCTTTAAGCTTTTAAATTCTTTGAAATTGCCACGGGAAAGGTTATCAAAAGCCACTCAATTTTTCAGTGATCTATTATTGGAAGTTGGAGCAGGACAAGCTTTGGATTTAATGTATGAGGAAGAGAAAAATTTGTTGGAGGAAACAGTTTTAAGGATTCACCGCTACAAAACTGCCGGCTATACCATTTCCGGGCCGCTTTCCATCGGTGCCCTTCTGGCAGGAGCCAGTAAAAAAGTTTTAAAACCTTTGGAAAAGTTTGGTATTCCGGTGGGGGTTGCTTTCCAAATTCGGGATGACGAGTTGGGAATGTTTTCTACAGAGGAACAGTTGGGGAAACCGGTTGATTCAGACCTTAAAGAAGGCAAGATTACACTTTTAATGGTTAAAGCTTTAGAACTTGCTAGGGGCGATGATAAAAAATTCTTAAAATATGCCCATGGTAATCAACATTTAACTTTAAAAGAAGTGGAAAGGGCTAGGCAAATTATCAAAGACACGGGGGCTTATAATTATTCTCACAATAAAGGAAGGCAGTTGGTAGAGGAAGGCAAAAAATTTATTCCTCAAATTACTAAAAATAAAAAGGACCAAGAAATATTGGGGCTTTTGGCAGACTTTATGATTGAAAGAAAATCATAAGGCAGTTGCTTTAATTTAGTGGTAAAATAAATTTTGTCTAACCATGCAAGCCTATCTTAAAGAAATTAAATTTCCCTCCAAAAAATATGCTTATTTTAAGAATTTAACTGACGAGGTTAAAAAGGCTGTTGCAAAATCCGGGGTCAAGCAGGGGATCATAGTGGTCAATTCCAAACATACCACCTTAACTATTGTCATCCAGGAAATTTCCGAGCCCAACCTTTTGCAGGACATGTTAAATTATGCCCTGCACTCTGTTCCTACCGACTCCCGCGCCTGGCAGGCCAGGAAAAAGGGATTTGCCCACCCCACAGCCGATTATTTGCACCGTTGTCAGGACAATCCGTTTTGTAATGAAATTGACGAGGATTACAATGCCCCATCCCATATCAGGTCAATGCTTTACGGGCATCCTTCAGTTTTTATCCCCATCCAGGATGGCAAGCCCTCTTTGGGAAAATATCAGGAAATTGCAGCTCTGGAGTTTGACGGGCGTGACGGCAAAGGCAAAAACCCCATCAGACAACGGACTGTCCAAATCTGGATTTATCCCATTGAGGACGGGATTAAGCTACTTTAGCACTTGAAAAGTGCCGAGAGTACTTGAAAAGTCCTGGAAAATGGGGTATTATTCAGGTATATGATTACACCGCAAACTCAGATAAAACTTAATTTGCCAGTAACTTTAAAAGATTTTCTGGAAAGTAAAGCCAAAAGGTTTGGTATTCCTATGTCTGATTATTTAAAACATCTGATTTTAAGAGATATTGAAGGGGAAGAATACCCTGTTTTTGAGGCCTCGGAGGCAACCGAAAAATCAGCTAAACAAGCTCTGAAAGACTTAAAAAATGGCAAGTCTGTTTTAATAAATACACAAGAGGATTTAAAAAAGTTTTTCAAAAGTTTATGATTTGGGTATGCGTTATACTTTTAGCACGGAAGTTCAAAGGCAACTAAAAGAAATTAACAAAAAAGACCGAAAATTATCCAAAAAAATCTATAAACAGTTAAGTCTTTTTCTTGATAATCCAAAATATCCATCGCTTAAAATACATAAATTATCAGGTAAAATGAAAAACCAATACAGCATTTCTGTTACTCAAGGATTTAGAATGACTTATACACTATTAGGAGATGGGGCTCATTTTACTAAAATAGGCACTCACGACGAGGTTTACAAAAACAATTAAATCCAGATCCGGATTTATCCTATTGAGGATGGGATTAAGCTATTTTAATTTTTTCATATTTTTCATGTACTTTTGGCCGCAAAAGTACCAAAACTCTCTTGGAGGTTTATGATTTGACTATAATACTCTAATGGTGTAAACTCCCTTATTATGAAAACAGAAGCGCCGGCCTCAATTCAAATTGAAGAAGGCAAATGGATATTTCCATTTGCTAATCTAAAAAACTTTAAACTGGTTGATGTGGATAAGCAATTTGATAATGAAGTGGATAATGTGGTGACTGTGGCGCCAATAAGATGGGGGCATATCGAAGGGAGTTTAAACCTTGCTGCTGACTTAAGCCTCCTCTCGCGAGGCGAGATATCTAATATAGAAGCTCCTATGGGGGGCGTTCACGTTAATTATGGTTTGGAAGAGGATGGACTGAAATTCTTGGAATTGCCTGCCTACATGGCGTTAGAATTTATCGTTCGCTCACGGGATCAGATTGATTTTTTGATGGATCGGGGAGCGGAGATAGATTTGGCGGGTCACCACTATTTTCTTTACGATCAAAACGATGATCAATCTGAAGTGGAAGATTTACAAGATGGTATTGGAAGAGATTCGCACGTAACCCTTTATATGTTTGAATATTTGAATACAAGTGGTAGTGGCTGCGAGGTTGCACTCCCTTATTATGCAGACGACCAGGCCAAAAGTAGGGATTTGTTATCTAAAATCCGCATGCGATTTATTAAGAAAGAATTATTCCTTGGTACTTCCGAATAACTTATTTTGTCAATTGGTAGATTTTGGTTTGGCCGGAGGAAAAAATTACTTTCCCTAAACTTTCAAACTTTGCCTCATTTAGATTTAGATATTTTTGCCGCTCCAGGGCTCCTATAAAGACATATTCCGCATTGTATTTTTTGAGCAAATTTTTGGTTAGTTCCTGATCCTGACTTTCATATAATAGACTGACATCGGAAACTCTTTTCCCGGCCTCATCGTAAGAGCCGCGCCAGAGCCATTCATGTACCGGCCAGCCTATGACTGTGGGAAGCCCGGTATTGCTTGAAACCCGGGCAAAATCAGTGTAGGAATCTCCCTGGGCTTCCAAAATAACAGGCTGCCCTTTGATATTATCCCTCGCCCACAAAATTGCCTGATAATCTGCAGGGTAGAGCTCATTTAAATAAGTCAGACCGTCCAAACCTTTATAAGTTTTAAGGCCGCCGAAATAGGAATTAACGGCAAAGAAAGGGTAGATAGAGACAAGGAGGAAAAGGGGGAGTAGGAGGATTAGGGGGATTAGTTTTTTGGCGGCAATAAGCCGGATCAGTAAATACCCCGAAACCAGGCCTAAAATCATAAAGGCCTGGTAGCCAAACTTAAAGACCGTATTAGCCCGGTAGTGGGCAGGGTAAATATCCTTGACATAGAAAAACTCCGGAATAATGATGAGAATAGTGGCAAAAAGAGTAAAGGTAATAATTAAAAGATTCTCTGAAATAAGTAACTTAAGTCCCTTAAGTGACCTAAGTGACTTAAAAGAGAAAGCCAAAACTACGGAATAGAAAAAACCCCAAAGAAGAGCGAGCATCCAAATAGGCGAGCGGGCACAATGATCTGCCTCAAATAAAAGTGGACCAATTTTCCCCGCATCGGTCAAAAATTTAGGGGCACAAAGTACCCCGATGCCGGCCCCGAACGGCTTAAAAGCCAGCCAGTAGGGAAGGGAGAAAAGAATGGTAAGGAATGTGATAAGTGATAAGTGATAAGTGATAAGTTTCAATTTGGAAAATGAAAATCTCTCTTTGGCAAGAAGAACTAAAAAGATACTCAGAAGGTAAATTGGCCCATCTAAAACATTGGTCATTAGGAAGACGGCGATTAGTAAAGATATTAGCGATAAGCGCACAGCGTTCAGTCGCGAGACAGAGAGTTGTTGGGAATGGAAAATAACAATAAATAAGGCAAGGAGCAAGAGGACAAAGGGGATGTTGAAAACATGGCCGTGCAGGTCTGACACTACAAAAGAATAAATGGGGAATTCGTGGATGGTAAAGGGAATGAAGCGGGTAGCATTGGGGTACCAATAGCTTTGTAAGTTAAGTTGTACCGGCAGTGTCCAAAAAGGTACGGGATTTTCTGCCGCATAATTTTGGAAGAAGGCATAGATGGTATGTAAATTACCCCCCAGGGTGACTAGAAAGGCGCCTAGGAAACCAGATAATAGCGTTAAGTAGTTAGTCCGCCAGCTGGCGGATTTAGGACTAAAAAGGTGCCAAAGATTAGCACCGAGGGAAAAGGAAGCGGTTAAAGTGAGGGCAAAAAGATGGGCCAGGGTCAAGTTGTAAGTTACCGCAGGGTCCAACCCCGATATTTTTGTTAAAACGGCCGAGGTTAAATGCCCGAAATAATAATAATTAATTGAATGTGGTGTAAGCCATAAATCTTTGGGCGGGAAAAAATCGGTGCGGAGTATTGAATTGATAAAACCGAAATCCATATATTTTTCCAGGCCATGGATGGATGGCTCAAAAGATTTAATATAAGCCCAAAGTACAAATCCGCCCAAAAACAGCAGTTCTTCAATGGCGAAGATCTTAAGATAAGGACGAAGCGTTGACACTGTTTTTTTTCTGTAATAGAAAATAGCGCTTGATATGACAAATATAATATAAATTGCCAAAATTCCCCAAGAAGAGAAAGGGAGGATTTTAAGGCTGGAGGCAAGCCAGGCAATATAACTTACCGCCAAAATTCCCAGTATTTTGGCAAAAACATATCCCTTATCAAAAAAGGATGGGAAAAGATGCGCAGCGAAGGGTAAAAAAGTAATACCTAAAAATAGCCAAATTAACCACCACTGGAAAATAAATAATAAATCACTCATTTTATAAATTTTACCATATCGGCAAGATTATGAATCGGGGTAATCCCGTTGGCATCGTGTTGGCGGTTTTGGGGATTATACCAGAGCAGTCTAATACCGGGGCAGGTTTTATGAAGATGTTTAAGGAGGGCCAAGTCGTCATCAACATATAGGGCAATACGGTTTTCTTTGATAACTGCTTCTTTGAAAAGATGAGGTTGGGCGTTTGCGCTATTTAGATAGATACCCTGAAAAACTTGAGCGAGGCCGGTTTTTTGTAAGAGCTGGGATGTTAATTTTTCCAGGAATTTATATCTTGAGGAGATCAAAAAAAGTTTATGTGAGGGAGTCTGCGCCAAGTTTTTTACAAAACTAATATTTTGCTTTATTTTTGGCCTGAAAATGGGAATATGGGAAGAGCGCCTGATGAGTTTTGCCAAAGGAGAATGGGGAATACTGTAAGAGAGCTCCTTTTTGCTGTAGTCTTTGTAAAGCCAGTCAATAAGCTTTGGCGGTATAAAAGGCGGATAATTGATAAAAACCCGGTCTAAATCAAAACCTATATTCATAAAATAGCTTTCCCCAATCAGTGCCCATAAATTTCCTGACTCTCCATCTGCCGAACATATTCCACCAGTATACATCGTGGTAGAAATTGGAAGCTGCATAGCTCCAGGGGACAATAGGGGATTGAAGGAGTGCTTTTTCTACCCAAAGGGGCATATGTTTATAAATTAATTTTTGCCCCCGCGAGGCGAAAGTGTCTGCACATTTGAAATGCCAGTTGACGTTTGAAACATCTTCACCAATGATTTTAATGCGTTTAGGAATAGCAGTACCTAATTTTTGCTCCTGGGCCAGACTTAAATAATCAAGTTTTAAAGGGTAAAAGCCCATCATTTTGGCGGCTATGGCATCAAGCGCTACTAAATCAGAGCTTGCTAAAAGGTAATTCTTAATTTCCCATTGCATGGCCCTGGGGCCTGACCCTTTCCCCACCACTGCCCCATCCATGACCCCGAATATGCCGGGATGGATTTCTTTTTGGATGGATAGTAAATCTACTAAAGTTTCATGGATGTTCCTGTGAGCATAATGCCGGGAAGTTCTGAGCATGCCGAAGTAATTTTTCATGCCGCCTGTAGTAGTGGTAAAAACATGCATTTTCATGGTGGGCAGATGCAGGATATTTTTGCCGATGATGATTTTGGGCAATGAAATCTTGTGGAAAACACTACCCATGGCAAGCATTGGGCTTTTAGGTTGATACTCAACATAAGGCTCATCAGTCAGATAATGCATTTTTACCCCGTATTTTTTTAAAATAGGCAGCCATTTATTATTTTTTGAGCCTTTAATAACATCCGTTACCACAGTTCTATTCTCAACGGGGATAATATCTTTGGGGTTTACTCCGTCCTCAATTAAAGTTTTTAAAACCCCTTCCAGCTGCCAGGGGGGAGTGGAACAAGCAGGGTAAAATCTGGTCCAGGAAAGGTTAATTTTAATAACAAGTGGCACACCCTTTTTAAAACTTGACAGATAATTGGCTTTGCGTAAAAGGTTTTGGTAGTCAGAAAGAACTGTTGCAGGGGAAATTTTGCCGACATAAACTGTACTCATATCTTTTGTAGTGTATCACAAGTTCTTTTTAAAAATCATGACTTTGGGATGGTCATAAACGGTAAATGACTCGTCTGAAGACGAATCGTCAATTTCTAATTTCCAATTTTTAATTCCTAAACCGGGGAAGACAGAAAATTCTGCCACTTTAGAAAAGCCTAGAGAGCCGTCAAAAAGCTTTTGATAGTATTGGGTAGTTTCTCTGTAGCATCTTCCTGCAGGGAGATTTTCGCAGTCGGTAAGCTTTTGTAGTGGGGTATAAAGCCTGTTGCTGGCAATAATAATGTAATCGGTTTGAGACAAAATCTGATTAATATTGCTCCATTTTTGAACAGTATCAAAATCATAAAGCGGTAAAGTTAGAATACGGTAATTTTGCATGTTTAAAAGAGGTAACCCGTCATCCCAGTGTTCAATAGCCAAAGTTTGGCCGGGCAATATATTTTGATTAATCCAAGTAGTAGCTTGAACTCTGGTATTAGGCTCTGAATAGATTTGTACAAAGGCCAAAGGCCAAATTAAGAGCAGGGTATAGAGTATAGCGTATAGGGTATAGTTAAGAAATGTATTAAAGTTCAAATATTTTTTAATTTTGGTTATTAGTGAATTAAAAAAGAAGGCGGCAAAAAGGCAGAGCAGGGGATAAAGGGGGAGCATATAACGCATCCAACCAACAGCAAAAGATCCTGTGACTCCCAAATAGATCCAGAAGAAACTTAATAGAATAATGTTATAGCCTTGCAAGGTTGAGCCTTGTGAGGCTAATTTAATTTTGGCAAGGGCTTGGAAGGTAACTAAAATTACACCGGCAAATGATAAAACAGCAAGGGCTGGTCCCAAACCCCACAAGAAAATATTTTTTAGTTCATACAGATAGGGGATAATGCCTACATATTGCAGTGTATAAGGGAAGGTAAAAGCGTCCCTGGTCATTTGCTGTTGTTGCATGGTTTGCAGCCAGAAGTTTTTAAAATCCAAAAAAGCAAAAGGTTCAAAGATGAAGAAAACAATAAGGGTGATCGGGGGGATGAGGAGTATAAGAGGGATTCTTCTTGGAGAAAATTTTAGCAGTATTGTCATACCTATCGGAACTGCGAGTAAAATTGCGCTGGTTTTGGTAGCCAGGGCCAAGCCAAAAGAGACACTTACAAAGAGGATATTTTGAGACTTTGGATTTTCCAGATGACGGACAAGTAAAAATAAAGTTAACATGATAAAGAATGTAAGAGATGTATCAACCGCATAAAAATGGGACAGTTGGATTGGGAGAACTGCTACCCCGTAGAAAAATGCAGATAAAAGCGCAACTTTTTGATCAAAGACTTTTTTAGCCAAAAAATACAGCACAATTAGTGTGCCAATGTCAAACAGGGTTGATAAAGCGCGTCCTGCCAGGTTAATTTTGGCATAATAGGCAAACTCCGGGTTGAAAATACCAAGGAAAGTCCCGGTAGTCTTCAGAAGATACAGGGGGAGTGAGCCGTAAGCAAAAAAATGGGGGTTTAAATCCAAAAAGCTGATTTTTCCCGCTACCATGGTAATCATCCGCTCGTCAGGATGCAGGTGAAAACCGGAGTCCCAGTCAAGGCCATAGAAGCGGAAAATTGCAGCGATAAGAATAATTGGAATAATTAAATACTTCATATTTTCTTAAAAATCCTTATTACGGGATGGTCAAAAACGCTCCATGTTTCTTCGGCATTCTCGTCGGGAAAAAGGGGGTAACTGGTAAATCTTTTGATTTCCTTAAAACCTGATTTGCCTGAAAAAAGGTCATCGTAAAATGCGGCAGTCCTGGGGAAGAGTTTCGGCAATCTTTGATGGTTGGCAAAGACCCGGCGGGACTCAACGATAAAATAGTCGGAACTTATGAGTCCGTTATAAACGGCTTCCTGCCATACCGGGTTAGACTCAAACTGGTAAAAATCAAGGCTCAATTTTTGCCCGCGGTATAGAGGTACATCAACAGTATTGCCTCCTTCAACTAAAAAGGTGGCATCTAAGGCAGTATTTTCCTCAAGCCATTTATTGGCCGTAACCCTGACATCATCGCGCAGGTAAATGGAGAAAAAAGCTAAGGTCCAGAGGAGACTGGGAATTAGTAAAATAGCGTATAGCGTGTAGTGTATAGTTTGGGATTTTAATGCAGATAATTTGAAGAGAAAGAAAGCAGAAAAAATGGCAAAGAAAGGGAAAATAGGGGAGGAAAACCTGGTCCATTTGGCAAAAAGAAAAGCACTGGTTAAAAAAAGTGACAAGTGACAAGTAACAAGTGATAAGTAAAAAATACGGTTTCTTGTCGGCTTTAGAATAGAATAGGCCATAAGAAAAAAACCTGTTAAGCCGGAAACTAGGAGCGCCGGTCCCAAAGCATAGGGGTAGATTTTTTCAAACTGGAACAGCACCGGAATAGTATCAATAAACTGGCGGGTGTAGAAGACCGGAACTTTGCCTATTGCCAGACCGCTTTCATATTGAAAACTCTGCCAGAAAGAGGGGAAATCGAAGAAAACAAAAGGAGCACCCAGAAAGAAAGCGATAAGTGCGAAGGGGAAAGTGATAAGTGTGAGTTTTAGGAAATGCAATGGATTGGGCCATGTTCTAGCAATAATGGCAAGAAAAATAACGGGCAAAAAAACAACGGCAGAAACTTTGACTGCTAACCCCAAGCCTAAGGAAACAGCAGCAAGCGGTAAATAGCGGGTATTTTGGGTTTGGAGAAAATGCAAAACAAAAAATAAAGAAGCAAGAAGGAAGAAAATTAAAGCTGATTCGGGGGTTAAAAAGTGGGCTTGCTGGATTAGGCCAGGTGTAAGGGCAGCCAAAATAGTAGCCAGGAGGGCATATTTTTTATCCATAAATTTTTTGGCAATCAGGTAAATTATCGGCAAAGAAAGGGTGGAAAATAGGGCAGAATAAAAACGGCCTATTAAGAAAGCGTTTAGCGTATAGGGTACAGCGTATAGTTGAGAGAAAATGGAAGAAAGAAATAATTTGGTGAAATAAATCAGGTAAATGACGACCGTGCCATAGTTAAAAAAATGGGGATTCATCTGGGCAGGAAAAGAAAGCTGGTTTACTGAGATTACAATATGATACTCGTCGGGGTGGGCAAAAAGCCCCTGGCCCCAATCTAACTTATAGAACCTTAAGGAAGCCCCTACGGTAATAATAAGTAATAGTAATAATGTAGTTTTTTTGAAATGTGACATTAAATTTCTAATTTAAAATTTCTAATTTCTAATGAATTTCTAATTTTTAAACATTAAAAATTGATTAAAAATTAAGAATTAAAAATTGAAAATTAGTTTTCTCTATCTATAATTTCCGCTATCTTTTCTCCCATTTCCAGGGCATAGTTTGTTTCCCTATCCCAAGGGTAAACCATATCCATATTGGCAAGAAAGATATTTTTTATGGGGGTTTCAAAAGAGGGGATTTTGCTTAAATAGTCGACAGTAACGACAGGTTGGGCAAAGGGGAGGGTGGATAGCGTACAGCGACTAGTGTTTAGTGTATAGTCAGGATTTATCTTTTTAAGGTAGGGCTCAAATATCTGCAAAAGTTCCCTGGCAGATTTTTTTAAGTAGGGATGACCCGCGGGCAAATAATTGCCGATATAAAGAATGTGAGCACCTCCGTAATGTTTAGAACTCATGAAATTAGTATGCTCTGCCAGAAGCAGGAAAGGAGACTTTGGATCATTGATGTTGAGCCAATATGAGCTTTGTAAAAACGGTTTGTTGAGCTCCAAAATTAAATTTTGGGCAAAAAGATGGGGGATGGAAGAAAGTTTCCTGATATAATCTTTTGGCAAACCTTTGGCTATTTTTAAAAAGATTGGGGTTGGGGTTGTGACAATCACTTTGTCAAAGCTGGCAGTTTTTAGGCGCTTGTCGTTAGTCTGGTAACTAATAGCTAAAGGCTCTTGACTAATAGCTAATATTTCACTTTTGAGTAAAATTTGACCCCCCAGTTTTTTTATCCTTTGGACAATTTTTTCCGTGAAATTTTGGTAACCCCCTTCAGGGTAACAAAGAACCGGAGACCTTTTTTTTATTCTGCCCCAAAACCAGGTAAGGGAAATATCATTTTTGAACCTGCCGAATTTACCCCTGAAAAGTGGTTCCCAGATCAAGTCGGTGGATTTTTTACCCATGGTTTTTTGAAGCCAAGGCAGAGCGAGTTTGCCTTCTAGGCCACTTAAACGGCTTAAGTACTTTAAGTAACATATGACAAACCCCATCCGGAGTCTGTCGATAATTGGCAGGTGAGGGAATTTAAGAAGAGCCAGCGGTGAATCAATCGGCAGGATTTCTCCCTTAATATAAATATTAGTTTCCGGCTTGATTTTGATCATCTTTTGACCCAGTTTCTCCGCCATTTTGAGGATTGTTTTATCGCTTATAAAGCAGTGGTGGTAAGCTTCATCCAAATACCAATCCCAACCCGGTTTTTTAAATCCGGCAGCCAATCCCCCAACACGGTCGGCTTTTTCAAATAAAACGACTTTATGGCCCAATTCCTGCAATTTTAAGGCTGCTCCCAGCCCTGTAAAACCCGCCCCGATTACTGCAATTTTCATAATACTATTGTACAATAGTTACTCATTGGCTGTAACTATGTTGAAGCCGCAGGAAAACATACCTACTCATATTGCAATAATTATGGACGGGAACAGGCGTTGGGCCAGGGCTCATAACCTTCCCCCGGAAAAAGGCCATGAGGCAGGCACGGAAGCTCTGGAAAAAATTGTTGAAGCGGCAGAAAAAATGGGAGTCAAAACCCTGACAGTTTACGCCCTTTCAACCGAGAATCTTCAGGACCGGGCTAAAAGGGAACTTAAGGCTCTTTTTAATATAATGCGCCGGGGTTATCATAAAAAGCTTAAAAAAATGATGAAAAACGGAGTCAAAATCAATGTCCTCGGGGAGTTGGAAGGGCTGCCTTTTGCTATCAGGAAGATGATTGAGAGCCTCAAAAATACTTATATCCAAAATGAATCCATAAAACTTAACATTGCCCTAAATTACGGGGGTAAAAGAGAACTTTTGGAAGCGGTAAAAGAGTTAATAAAAGACGGCATTGATATAAATAAAATTAACGAAGGAGAAGTTGACAGGCGCCTTTATACCAACGGCCAGCCCAATCCGGAACTGGTTATTAGGACAGGGGGTAGAATCAGGCTATCTAATTTCCTGCTTTGGCAGACAGCTTACAGTGAACTTTATTTTAGTAAAAAACTTTGGCCGGACTTTGGGCCTTCCGATCTAAAAAAAGCCATTCTTTGGTATCAAACCCAGCAGCGCAATTTTGGGAAGTGATCACTCCAGCTCGCTCCAGACTGTCAAATCGCGGGCAAAGATATTTTTTAAAAGGCTTAAATATTTAGGCTGATAAATAAGTTTTTCTGCCGGAGAAAACCAGTTGTTAGTCCAGTCCAGGGAACGGACAAATTTTGGCTCCTGTTGCGGGTTTAAGGCAATAATTGAGCCTTTAACAGTCAAAGGCTTGGCAGGGTTGATATTATCTCCAACAGGGTCACACGCAGGCCCTCCTGTCCAGGCACTGCAAAACTGGCCCCAGGTAATAATAAAGGCATTGACCGTTTTGACGGTATCTTTGATATGGGCATCTCCGGAAACCAGAAAAACAAGGCCGGAGCCAACTTCATCATCGGTCAGGTCACTCTCAATTTCCAAATTACCATTTATAAACAGTACTGCTGCTTTGCTCACGGACATATCAGAGTCAACTGTAAAATTACCTTTGACTTCATAAATTTTATCCTTGCCGGTATCGGCAAGGTCTGAAGTGGCCGGGAAGAGGCTGCTTTGAGTTGCGGTTTCGGATATCCTTGAAATAACATCGGCCCGCGTGTCAAGTTTGGCCTGATCAAAATAAAGCGACTTCATTTCCTCATAAGAGGTCAGGGAAAACCTGGGGATGCCGGCCGGTTTGCCGATAACGCATTTGCCGGAAGTGGAAAAGCGGTTATTAGCATTTTCCGCCTCATTTTTGGCAGAAAGGAATGAATCAGAGCGGACATTCTTGCCGGGTGTCATGCCGGAAGCCTGGCACTCGGGGGGAGGGGGGGGAGTGGCAGGAGGTAGGGAAGGGGGAATATAAGATGGATTACAACTCTGTCCGGCATCGTTCGGTATACAAAAAAAAGAGGTTTTACCGCTGCATTTTTTAGGGTCGGGGTTTTGAGGATTGACAGAATCATTGCAGACAAATGCCTGGTAGTCTTTGCCTGCTCCAAGGGATCCAAAGCCAACAGGTGCCGGCGCACTGATCTCGGTTGTCACGTCTTTATAAATCCAAAAGGCGTCAGGGTATGATGCTGTAATTGGGTCCCACACTCCATTATTGCCAATATAAATCCATTCCCGGGGATTGTGGATGCTGGGCCGGACGATAGTTAACTCACTGTCGTTATAATACAAATCATTGTGGATGGCTTGCCCGAGGGGGATGCCGGTTAAGTTTTCCGGGTTGCGGTAAACAGCCGGTGTGTCAGGCCTGGGAGGATAGTCTATGACATAGTCCAGGCTTTTGGAACAGGGTGCAGTGACAGAGCAATCATTGCCTTCTTCACAGGCATTCCAGCTCCTGGTCCAGGTATAAGTACCGGTATTGCCATATAGGCTTCTGGCAGTGCAGGTAAAATCCCTGCCTGAACCGGTACAGCTGTAAGCGCCGCCCGATCCGGAGATAAATCCCATGTCACTTGACTCACCGGCAATATTGGAAAAGTCTCCGGTTACTGTGAAATGAATATTGGTGTCCGGTATTGCCGGATTGGGGGAGGCAGCCATAGCGATATTTTCCGGATGACAGACGGGAACACATCTGGCTGGGGGTGTAAAATTAACAGATTGGCTGGAGGTTGCCCCATCCCACAAACTGACTCGGTATGGATAAGGATTATTGCGACTAAGTTGGGAGTAAGGGCTAAAGCCTGCGGGAGCTTGAGTTGAGGTTCCGGAAGAGATATTTTTATAAGTGCTCCATGTTACGGGATTTTCACCGTCAGAATATTCATAATATATTTCAACTTTACCAGCAGGCTGGTTGGAAGGCCAGGAAATTGTAGCTTCCGAATCCGAATAGATATCATGGCGGAGGCAAGTTTCATTCCAGGTTACACTTGGCTTGCAAAATTGGGGAAAAGTTAAAACTGTCTTTGGACCGCGGCTTAATCCATTATAAAGATAAACAACATAGTAGTAATTCTTATTAAGCCTGTTATCAGGATTACTGCCGGTAAAGCCCTGCAGGGCGGAAGTAGAAGTTGTTCCCGGGGAGATTGTTTTAGACATGACCCAGGGAAGCTCACTATCGTCATTGTTTATTTCAACACTGGTAACATTTTGCCCGGTCGGCCAGGAGATGGTGAAGTCATTCCCGGTATTGTTATAGTAGGTTGTACCAAGAGGTGCGCAGTTGTAATTCCAGGTAATAGTGGGTGCGGGAGGCACGGCTTGGGCAGAGAGAGAAGTGGGAAGTGCAAAGTGAAAAGTGAGAAGCAGGGCAATAACGAATAACCTTTTCATTTGTTGACGTGAGTGTCCCCGCCGATGATTTGCAGCCAGGCCGGATTGTAGCCAAAGGGGGTGGGAGTGGCAGTGATTGGAGCAAAAGTGGGCGTGGGGGTATCAGCAGGAGAACCGCCCCCCGGTGGTGGAGGAGAACCGCCCCCCGGTGGCAATCCTCCACCCGGGACCGGGGTGGCAGTCGGGCCGGGGACGAGACTATAGGAGCGTTTGTAACACTCATTAACAACATTGCCGGCAGTAGTTGTAGCCTTGATGCTAAAAGCATATTGGGGAGGGCTAAAGGAAAGGCTTGTGGTATCCCAGTTATAGACTGCAGTGAGAGGATTGTATGGAGCGGTATGCTCCAAAGTAGACTGGGATGTAATATCGACTATCCCCTTAAAAACGGTAATTTCTTTGATCAAAGACGGCCCCGGAGCGCCCAGCGGGTAGGTCGCTGTAAATGCGATAGGGACTGTTATTATAGGGGCTGATGACCCGGCTGTGATGCTGGTGACATCCGGGGAAATAGTACAAATGGGCAAAATGGCATCAAATTTCCAGTCAGCCAAAGTGGGGGTGGGAGTGAAAAGTGAAAAGTGCAAAGTGAAAAGTGCAAAGATGAAAACTAATAACTTGACGATGAACGATGAACGATGAACGACGAACCAATCAAGGCAGGCCATATTAACTTCATTATTGCAACATTTTAAATGATTTTTCAAGTTGCTACCAATCGGCTTACATGATTTTAAAGTAAACCACATTACATGTCACGGCCGTAACAAGATTTGCGGTAGGGTTACTATTCAATCTTTTATGAGTTTTGCAAAATCCTCAATAGAAAGGTTTATTGATTTTAGAATCCCGTTACGCAAAGTACCTTTTTTAAGGATTTTTTGGAGAGGGATGATAACAGTTTGTTTTTGGCTATCGATTATGCGGGAGAGTTTAACATGACTTCCTCTCTGATGAATAGCTTTGAACCCAATTTTTTGAAGCGCTTTTATTGTTTCTTTACCGGAAACTTGAGGTAGCTTCATTATCTAAATCTAAGCTGCTACTGCCACAGGCACCATGAACTGACTGCGGGCTTCTCTACTAGCCTCGACCTCTTCTTCTTTATTGGCATTTTCTAAATAAAGAGCAATAGCCTCCTGAATATTTTTCAAAGATTTTTCGAAAGTTTCTCCTTGAGAAGCACAGCCGGGGAGAGAGGGAATCCACACAGAATATCCTCCTTCCTGTTCCTTCTGAAAAATGGCGTTGTATTCTAAAACTCTGCGTTTCATAATAGCAATATTGTAGCATTTTAATATCTGATATACCACAAGTTGTTAAATATATATTTCAAGGGTAAAATTGGCAAGAGGGATAAGAAGTTATTTTATGTAACCGGTAATAAAAATAAATTTGGAACTGCAGAGGGTTTTTTAAAACCACGGGGGATAGAAATTGTGCAAAGAGGGTTGAAAATTGCCGAAATGAATTACCAAATAAAAAACTGACTTTTTGAAATTTACTATAAACCTCTATATAATACCTCCATGAGTGAAGCAAGTGTCAGCACCATCCCGATGGATCCCAAAAGATCACAAGAACTTTTTCTTTTTACAACGCCTCTGGTTGGCGATTTTGTGGCAAAGGCAACAGGAAGATCCCTAATGTTGCCGATTAATAGATTAGGCGAGGAAGATCTGGATTTGACTGGCTATCAAGCTGGTTTGGCTGCATTGGGTATATCTCCCTATAAAATAAGGTTTGATAACGAAAAAGGTTTCCTGGAATTCATGGAGAATTATGTCTATGAACAATATCGAGAAGGAGCCTTAGAGGTGAGCGAGGAACAATTATTAGTTTGTAATTGCGGTGCGGTGGAAATTTTAAATGAAGCAACTGCTAAAATTGAGAAAAGAACGAATGGCAAAACTTTTAGAATTTTACCCAATGGGAAAATAGCTTGCAAGAAATGTAAATCAGCTGCAACCCTTTTAACGACACCTTGTTTAATGAGGTTGCCGAAGGAACAATCTGTTGGGGTAGTTGACGTGCAGCCACATCCGTATCGTGGCTGTGTTCTGGACCATCTCTCAATATATTTTGGTTGTAAACATCTCATCTCTCGTCAAAGAGAAACCGCTATGAAAGTAAACTTGCAAGGCACAGAATTTCATCTGGACAATGATTATATCTGGTTGCATTATGGTAGATATTTGAGAACAATTGGAGAAAATCCCGATGTAATTGTTGCTAGTAACCACTCTTTAAGGAAAGGGGCAATTTATGCTGCCTTTATGGCCGAATGTGGGGATGAACCGATAAATTTAGTGGTTACCCCATATGTTGATCTAACAAAACAATTAGGTGATTGTTCGGTAAAAGCTCTAAGTGCAAAATACCCGCCATCAGTTCTTCGAGCATTCATGTTAATACATCTGAACTGGCGTGTACAAAATTCTAAGGGGGATTTAACATGGCTTCGATGGTTGGCAAGAGTGGTGAATGAGATAGATGTAAGGGCTGGTGAGGATTCCTTAATTGCGGGTATTACGAACAAAATAAAAGGCCATAATTTAAAGACTGGACTGGTAGATTTGAAGAGAGGTAAAGAGTTATCTAGCGGTCAAAATCTTTCTCTATCTCTTATTAAGAGCTAAAACCATTATTCTCGAGCTCATGCATAATCTTATCTTGGAGCTGTATGCGTCGTTTCGCCTCTTTCCTGGCAAACTTGGTGAAACATTTCTCCATTTTAGAAAGTTTAACAGCCCGATCTATATTGAACCAATATCTAACAGTTTCTCCCATGCTTCTATTGATAATTCCCGAATAGGAGAACATTCTAAAGAGATTTAGGACTCCCAATTCATCAATAAAATCGGCATCATGTAGGATTTTACTTTCCGGGGTTTTGGAAGGATTGTCTCCCTCAGTCATAGCATCACACAATTTGGTAAGCTCTGCTTGTGAAAACTCATTTTTTAATAAATCCAATGCCACAGTTTTGCTTACTTCAAGGTGGCCTCTGTGCTTATCGAGCTCCTTTCTCTCAAATTTAAGAGTCTTGGAATTATTGTTCTTCAGAATGTGAATTCTCCCGACATCGTGGAATAATCCAGCGATCACTGCAATCTTTTCATCGACATTTTTTAGCTCTCCGGATCGACAGATCCGGTAGACGCTTTCAGCCACTCTCAGCTGGTGATGTAGACGATAATTATGTCCACCGGTTTCCTCGTCGAAACCGTCGCAATAACCAATCATAATATCTATAAATTTCTGGTATTTTTTAGGTAGCATATACTTTTTCTAAAGCCATTCTCGTTGTAATAATACCATAAAGATCAGGGAAAGTTTGCATAATTTTATCGCTGTCAAGTAACCCCCAAAGATACATAATCGTATTTAGAGCTTGCAAAGCGTTGTCAGGAGAATGAATCCGATTTTTGTTTAATTCTCGCATAAAATCGGCTTCAAACGGGTAAAGTTGTTTAAGCTGGTCCTTGAATAGATAAATATATTTACTCCTTAGACCTGGCTGATCAGCGTGACCTTTTTGTTGGTCAATGAAATGATGTAGATCGTCTCCTGAAGCTTCACGGTGTTCAAGCAGTAAAATCATCGACGGCCCGCATGTCATATTGTCAACAATGGCTTTGAATTTATTCTCGTTAGATATCCATTCTGGATAAATAAATGCAACATCTTGGGGACAAAACTTGACTAATTGTCTGTAACGGGTCATAAGTCCCAAGTTTTCAAGATCTTGAATGAACATATTCTCCAGAAAAAGCTCGAGAGCATCGGGTTTGAGAATAACCAAACCATGATTTTTAAAGAAGGATTGCTCTGCGCTGGTTAACTCCTCAACCATAAATTTGATGGTACTGTTTTTGTAATAATGTATCAGTTCGGAATAATATTTCTGTGCCCTTTTTTATCAGTTCGTTTTTATTGATATTTTTCCTGTTTAATATGGTCTTTAATGAGCGAATTTCCTGCTTTGAAAAAATGGAGGATTGAAATATTTTTTGTATGAAATCTTCTCGAGATAACCTTAAAAGTTCCGGATAGGTTAGTTCATCATTAACAATCATTAACTGGCTAATATAGCGGAGTAAATATTTGATGAATTTAAGCAGGTCCTTCTCTATGAGAAATTCTCTCAATGAATATTGGTACTCTTGGTTTTTAATCATGAGGTCTTTTTTAACGGTATTTGGTTGGATTTTTCCAAGTAGCAACTTAAAATAATTTTCCCGCCCGGCAAGTAATATACCGTCGGCTAGGGAGTAGAGTAAATAACTTCCTTGTGCTTTTCTTCGAAAACCCTTGAGTTCCTTTAGCTGACTTTTATAGGAAGTATGTAATTCCGCTTGTTGATTGATCATTGAGATAATTTGGCTTAAGTGTAAAAGATCATTCTTGTTTGGGATGTCTAACAGCAATTCTAGGTCAATATCATCTGGTTTTCCCGAACGATTTTGATATCTTGAGGATCCAAAAAGGAGTAAGGATTCTATCCTTTTACCAAATCGCTTCTTAAGTTTTTTTGAAATTATATTGATAGTTTGGTCAATATGGGAATGCATAATTATTTGAAAAACAATTAATTATATCCTATAATAACTAACAATGCAAAATACTGGTCACTCAAATAGGGTATTAATAATGGGTTCCGGGAATGTCGGTTTGGCAACTGGACAAATGCTACTTCGAAAAAATTTTCGAGTATGGTTTAAAGATAATAATCAAAAGAGTGTTAATAACCTGATTGCAAAGAAGCTAAATGTTTATGAGAACGGATTCGAGAGTTGTTTATTTGGATATATTTTTATCTGCGTACCTACTCCAACAATCAAAAATGAAATGTCAACGGAGTATCTTATGGACGCTCTGTCAGTGGTCTCAAAAATTGTAAACCAAGGTGGGAATGGCCCAGTTATTGTGGTTAGGTCAACTATACTTCCGGGCACAATGGATAAAACAGTGATCCCTTTCTTCAAGAGAAATGTCAGTCATAAAAATTATGGTATCTGTTATTACCCAGCCTTTATGAGGGAGAGAAGGGGGTTAAGGGATGAATTAAAACCGTGGGTTTCTGTGATTGCCTGCGATAGTAAATCCACTAAAGCAAGGATGAGTTCAATTCTGAGGGGATCGGGAGGAATTTGTTTCGTAGTTAAATTTCGAGAGGCAGAATTGATTAAATACGGCTCGAACTTATTTAATGCTTTGAAAATAAGTTATTTTAATCAGATATTCCTTTACGCAAGAACGATGAACATAAACGGGAAGAAGGTCGCCATGGCAATTGCAAAAGCAGCGGAGGGAAATTGGAATCCTGATTATGGAATAAAACCTGGCTATCCTTTTGATGGGAAATGT
>CAYRCR010000005.1:0-52842 GCA_964422835.1 uncultured Gammaproteobacteria bacterium | reverse complement strand
CGATCCCTGTGGCCTAGACAAATCTACAAAAAGTATTCTGCCATTCGCTCCCTAACAGTAAGGTACTTTCACCACAAGGATCATTCGGTAAAATTAGTATACCATAAACTTTCTGTTAACTGTTGCAATTTATAGGCTTTTATGATATAAAACTGATATAGTTCGTCATAGATAAAGTATGCAACAAGAATTACGAAGAGCACAACAAGAAATGCATTTTGAGGCAGCTATCGAAGGTTTGCGAAAACCAGGTAGCAGCGGAGTTGATGTCGAAAACTCACTAGCAGATTTATCTAATGTCAGAGGTATTTCATTTCCTCAAGCACGCCAAGTATTAGGTTTTGCCGCAAGTAATATTCCTGCTTGGATCGAAGCTGCTGGTGGAGAGGTTGTTATCGCCGCGATTTCTCCTTCAATAGATACATTTAGAGCACACGCTGAAACATCCGATGATGAAAAAGTAAAAGCCGAATTTGCTACATTGTCCTCTCAATTAGTTTCAGGCATTGTTTTAGCTGAGCCAGAATCTTATAGAGCCAAGCTTTCAGCAGAAGTCCGAAGCGGACGTTTTGGAGAACCAAAAGCAGTATTGAGTGGTGTTGCTGTAAGTCTTTTAACTAAAGCAAATCGAGGGCAAGAATATGGTGATGGAGCCTCCGAGACTGTAGCAAGAGTTCTTGATGATGTGGTTGCACTTGATGATCCAACCCTTCTTGAACCAATAAAAGCAGCCCTTCCTCTTGAATGGTTAGATGGAGATTTTGGAGAGGAAGACTTTAAAAAGCAGTTCCCTCGTGTTCATCAATTTCTTGAGCAAGCCTTCGTAAGTCCTGAAGAGAGACATCTTGCGCTTGCACGAATGTTTGATACTTCTGCTGAATCACAAAGAGAACGATTAAAGGAAAGAATTAGACAAGGTGAATTTGGTGATGCGATTGATGCGCTTGGTAAAGTTGTGGGTGTACTTGCTTCAAGTGAAGTAGAAGCTGTAAATCCAACAGTTGAAGATCGAGACAAAGATTCTCTAACCGAGGATCTTTGGATTGAGCTATTAGAAATAAATAGACGTGATCCTAGGTTAAGACCACTTCGAGAAAGGCTTATTGGAAGAGAGTGGTATTGGGATAGCGATAGCCCAATGTATACTCTTACTGAAACAATGGATGGTGTGGCTCTTCCCGTAGGTGAAGAAGAAGCATTCATTGTTCGACATGAAGACGCAATAGTTAGTCGCTTGTTGGATGCGCAACGAGGAGACGATGAATCTAGCCGTAAATATAAGGAAGGATTAAAGTTAACACATCAACGCGGAGAATTTAGTGGTAGATTGGCAGCTGTACTACAAGAAGTAAGACAAATGATGCGAGATAATAAAGAAAGAAGCGTAGAAGACATCATGTCAACCGATTTACTCTTTGCTAGTTTATATACACCTGTTAAATTAGATACTTCAAAGAAATAAAAATAACTATTAATTTCCCCTAACTCTAAATCTTCAAGTCAGGTATTTGGTCAATTGTCGGCAGTAAAATGTTTTCTGCTGGCTTGTGCAGTTATGCAACATGTCTATGGGTCAGAATGGATGGGAAGTTTTGAAGAATCTGGTCAAGATGAGAAATAGCGAGCTCAAGGTTAGTTCGATTCCCATTAGGGTATAAGGCTATAGGGCTAAAATTTACAAATTTCAGCAACATTTCGAGGCTAAAATCCACCAGTTCGATTAAATTCCTATGGAGCGGGATAGGGGGATCGAACCCCTGACATTCTGCTTGGAAAGCAGACGTTCTACCGCTGAACTAATCCCGCAACTCTATAATTATATCAGCCTATGAGTGTTTTTCAAAGCCGGCTCCAAATACTCTAATACTCTCATGTATTGGAGTATTAAGTGTGGATTAGACAGATTTATGTGTTAAAATTCCCGGATATGACAAAACCTGAATGTGACCAACATAATCAATATGAAGAAGCCAGCAGATTATTAAAAGATCCTGCAACAGTTTTGAATGGAGCCATGTTGGTGCTTGGACGGGAATTAGGAGGTGGCCCAAAGGACAATGAAGCAGTTGCAATTGCAGAATTATTTGCCCACCCTGCTATTCCATGGGATTTGAAGTTGAAATGTTTATTATCCAAAAAAACTTAAGTCCGCTGCCTTTTACAGTATAGCAATCAAGGAAGTTTATCCAGAATTTTTTTCATCTCTTCCGGGAATTTTTGGGTTAGCCTTGTTACCAGTTGAGGCTTGAAAGCAAAACAATTCTCTATTGTTTTAGGGGGAAGTTTAACAATTTCACCCAGTGATTGAGAGAGAAGTTTAAGATCATCAGGTTTAATTATTTCTAAAACATTACTTAAATCACCAATTAGCCAGGTTTTTCTAACGACATTTCCGGGAGATGTTCTTTTCAAAATATCCATTAATTTATTAACCAACTTTTCGGGGCTGAATTTTATACCGAACTCAACGGCTGCCTGAATAGTTTGAGTTGTATAGACTGGTGGTATGGGGTAATTATCAAGCTCCTCCAAAATCCATTCCTCGTGTATCTGTGGGGCAAATTTACCCGCTATTACAATAAGCTTTCCGCCGAAGTTATCATGTTCCGGGTTCTGCTTTGTGTTATCAAAAATCTCCCTAGCTTTCTCCGCCAGCTTAATTTTTTCTTGTTCCGATAATTTTCCCTCTCCGGCTTCAATAATCAGTGAAGCAGTGGGAAGTAAATCCGGAGTATCTACTTTCCAGAAATTATCTGCTACAAGTGTTATTTCTTCAGGAGAAGGGTTGGTTATAAAAGTCCGGAGCAGGAAACTTATGCCATATGTGGGGATTTTTTGGGCATCCTCTGATCTTAGGTAGTTTGCAAGCCATTCCCGTGCTTCGGGAACACCTGAAAACATCGAGCTAACGGAGATTGCAACTTGAGCTTTTTGATTGTCCGGTGCAGAGCGTAAATTATGCGCCAAGTCTTTCCAGTCAACTTCAGTCCCAATTTCCTCCATTTGGATAAATTAACAGAAATAGGTGAGAAAATCCAGAGGCAAGGGTTTTAAATCTTAAATCTTCTGTCGGACAGGAAGGGATTAGGCTTACGGGAGACTGAATTAGTGCCTATTAGCGTGGCCCGATGGAGGGTAAAATCACCGAATTTGTTATTGACTTTATCTAAGGCTTGTAGAATTTTCTCTTTTCTTTTATCTTCCGGTAAAAATGAAAGATTAATTGGTCTGGAGGGTTTAATATTGGAAACAGAAGTCCCCACCATCCTGACCTGCCCCCCATCCCAAATGGTCTGGAAAATTTCCCAGGCAGAGGCAAAAATTTCCAGTCCGTCAAAACTATAATGAGCCAGAGTTTTTTGCATGCCAAAACCTGCCATATTCACATCCCTGTACCAAAAATGGATAGTTTTACCAACCAGGTTTTTATGTCTTAAACGTTCTGCCACCATCTCACTAATTTTTAAGAGAATTTGCCTAATTTCGTTTGGATCTGAAGTGTTGCGGTCCAAGGTATGGCGGTGGCCCACGGATTTGACCTCCTCACGCTCGTAGAAGGGCAAAATTGGGGTGTTGTCCACTCCCCTGGCCATATTGTAGAGAGTTTCCCCGTAGGACTTAAATGAAGATAGGAGACATTGCTTGAGAACTTGTCTCAACTGAAAAAAATTGGTAATCCCTAAATTAAACAGCCTTTTCTTGATTGCCGGTCCAATGCCACAAATATCATCCAGTTCCACGCTATCCAAAACTTTAATAGCCTCTGTCCGGTTTGGAATAATTACCAGCCCATCAGGTTTTTTTAAGGATCCTGCCAGCTTGGCCATTAATTTGTTGTAGGAAATTCCAATGGAACAGGTGACAACTTCACCGATTTCTGACTTGATTCTATGTTTGATTTCATAGGCCACTGCAACAGCTAACAGGTAGCGAGGGGTGACGCGGAAGAGGGTCCCCTTCGCCGCGCCCGCAGGTAGTCCGAGGACGGACGAAGGGAAACTGGAGCGGCAGGACCCCGAGCGATCAGGTAGTTCCAAAAATACTTCATCAATTGAGAAAACTTCAAAATATGGAGAATAGTCCTTAAAAATATTCAGAAGTTTGGTAGTGGTAGAAAGATATTTATCATGACAGGATTTAACAATAATAATTTGGGGGCAGACTTTCCTGGCTTCCCAAAGGGACATGCCTGTTTTGACCCCCAGTTTTTTGGCCTCAATTGAAGCCGTGGCCAAAACTGTCCTTTGCTCTCTGTCCCCGCCTGTGACACCAATTGGTTTGCCCCGCAACCTGGGATTGGCTTGTTGCTCAACCGAGGCAAAATATGAATTCATGTCAATATGCAGGATAGTTCGGGGTTCATGGTTCATGGTTCGGAGTCGACTGCTTCGATAAACCACTTCATTTTATTTGTGTCCAGCCTCAACTGGTAGAAGTTATTTCCGGAAGAGATGGCAAAGTGGTAAAATAACGAAGTCCCAATTTTTGTAGTATGAATAAGGTTTATTTTATCAACCTTGATTTGGCGGCAGTTCCAGAAAAAAAGATAGGGGGAAATTACCCCGTTTTTGAAAAAGGCCCAAACATTAATTGGTTCCAAAATTTCAACCATGATATTTAGTTTAACCCGAATAAAACACGAAGTCAAGTTTTTTATTTTCCTTTTACTTTTCACTTTGCACTTTACACTTTTCACTTCGCCTGCTTCTGCGATCGTTGACCCACTTTCTTCTCCCAACAATAAGTTTGGTATCCACATTATTGGAGCCAATGCCGACGAAGCTTCTCCCGCCGCAGCTCTGGTTAATTCCTCGGGCGGAGATTGGGGCTATATTACGGTTTTAATAGAAAGCAAAAACCGCGACCAAAAAGCCTGGCAGAAATTTTTTGACGACCTCCGCCGCCGCCATCTCATCCCGATTGTGAGAATTGCCACTGAACCTGTTTCTTCGCCAATTTCCGGGCAAGCCTTCTGGAAACTCCCCTATGAAGGGGAAGAAGTGGCTTGGGCAGATTTTCTGGACTCCCTTGTTTGGCCTGTCAAAAACCGTTATGTGGTGATCTATAATGAGCCCAACCATGCACTGGAATGGGGAAATAAAGTTGATGCCGTCTCTTATGCAAGGGTTTTAGATAAAACCATCACGGCCTTAAAAAGTAAAAATGATGATTTTTTTGTTCTCAACGCCGGGCTTGATGCTTCTGCGCCCAATAAACTTCCCTTCTATCAGGATGAGGTTAGTTTTACTGCCGAAATGGAAAGTGCGGTTCCCGGAATATTCAATAGACTGGACGGCTGGGTCTCCCACTCTTATCCGAACCCTAATTTTGCCGGATCCCCGGATGATTACGGCAAAGGCACTGTCTGGACCTGGGAATGGGAAAGAGAGTTTCTTGAAGGTATGGGGGTTAAAAAGCTGCCAATATTTATCACAGAAACAGGCTGGAAACATGCCGAAGGCATAAAATATGATAGCCGCCTGCCTTCCGTTGAACTGGTTTCCCGGAACTTTAAGGAAGCATTTACAAAATGCTGGATTGACTCTGCTATTGTGGCTGTTACGCCCTTTTTATTAACCTATCAGGAAGAACCGTTTGACCGTTTTTCATTCAAGAAGCATACGGGAGAGTCACAAAATGAGAAAATCCTGCCAGCAGGAAGGGATATTTTGGGGGTGGAATACCCGGACTATTATCCTATGTATCAGGCTATTCAAAGTTTGCCCAAAGTTTCAGGAAGGCCGGCTCAGGAAAATAAAGCCGATCTTTCGCGCAGTTTAGTTTATTCCACTATTGTGGCGGGGGAAAATTATGACATGTCGCTGGCCTTTAAAAACACCGGCCAGTCAATCTGGAATGAGTATGACCCCCTTGAACTTCGTGCTATACAAGGCGGTGAAACCTTTAATATTACTCCGGTCAGGGCAGCGGGTAAAATTGAACCCGGTAATGAAGTTACCCTTAATGTCAGGCTCAAAGCTTCGGAGCCCGGTAAACAAAAACTCTCCCTGCAGCTTTTTGCGGGGAGTAAACCTTTTGATGACAAAATTTACCAATATGATATCGAAGCAAAGTCACCAGTAGCCCTGCAAGTTTTTGCAAGCCTCCCTTGGAAAAAGGATTTTTCCGGAGAGTACCTTTTGAAAATTGTTTCGGATGTAATGTCCGCAACGGCCAAAGTTATACTGGACCAAAATGGTATCTCGGCTCCTCTTGAGGGTAAATATCTCCTGCCGGATTATAATTTTGACTTTACCCTGTATAAACCATTTTATAAGCCCAAGACAGTTGGTTTGAAACTAAAACCGGGAGAAAATAAATTGGATTTTGGTACTTTGGAACCTGATTTCCTGTCAGCCCTCACCAACCCCAAGGAGTTTTGGAGGCTGATTTTAGGGGATTGATCCATTCGACTCCGGTTCGACAAGCTCACCATCGCTTAGGATTTGTACCCTAATTTTGGGGGTTGACAAGGGTATAGAAGATATGGTATTCTTCAAGCACTTATTGACCGTAAGGTTGATGAGTTCTCTAAGAAAGCCCCGCAAGGGGCTTTTTTAGTGGTACAATACCACTTATATGGTGGCTGTAGCTCAGCGGTTTAGAGCGTCCGCCTGTGGAGCGGAAGGCCGGGGGTTCAAATCCCCTCAGTCACCCCAGAAATTATTCTGCAAAATGAGGGACTTTTAGGTCATGTGCATCCAGGGTTTGTTTCATCCCGTCCATTTTCTTGTTCATTACAGATTGCTGGTCTTTAATAAACCTGACGTTTGCAGCTGTTGCATCCAGAAAGATTTCCTGCCTTTCAACTTTATGCTTGACAACTTCCAGAAGTTCTTTAATTTGGGTTAAATCATCACTCTTTGCCATGTTTTGAGAATAATACCTTACGATAGGAAAAACAAGAGAGATTATTTATATCAATATTTCTCATTTATATAACTGTACTTGTCCGGGTATCTAATACAACCCTATAGTTTGATTTATGTCGACGATTGTAGTATAATTTTGCCTTATGCTGAATATAAAGGAACTCTTTTGGGGAACCCCTGAAGAAATCAATAATGATAAAAGGTACTCTTATCTTAACAATAAAAAAAGGCTTACGCCTAAAGAACAAAGAGAATTGGGCAGTTTAAAAGGGGCTTCAAGAAGACTATTTTTGAAAAGAACCGCAGGTATTGGAACTGCTGGTATTGCCTTCGGGGGTGGGCTGGGACTTCTTTGGGCGTTGGAATCAGAGATTAAAACCGATGATTTGTTAAATTTTGAGGAGAGGTATAAAGATTTATTGCTTCAAGAAAAAGAGGAAAAGTTGCGTGTATTGTGGCTTTCTAAAATAGCCCAAGTACTTTCCCGTAATACAAATTTTTCAGGTAACAGGGAAACTCTAACTGAAAACTTCTTCTTTGTTTTTTCAAAGCGTGATTATCTTGAAAAATATACCTCTTTGCCCGGTTCTGAACCCGGCGGTGCTGAATATAGCAATGGGGCAACAATATTTATTGATAACGGAATTTCGGGAACTGTAGTATCCGTGGCAAAAGTATCAGAAATGCTTAGAGGTACGGTCTTCAGCCCTGTCAGAGTCATGGGAATTGTTTGCGCGCATGAAATGGGTCATCGAACCTGTCTTCAATCAAAGAAGCTTAATGAACCGTTTTTATTGCCCAGCGGAGATGGAATCATGATGATGAAAGTAACCGAGACATTAGGCCTTACGGTGCGCGGTGTTGATGCTTTTGATCCCAATAGACCCTTAAATGCCCTATCGCGCCTGGATGAAACTGCTGCTGAAATTCAGGCTCAAAAAACATACGGTATAGGTTATAATACTCCCGGTTCCCCGATAAGAGAAGCTCCGACATTACTTTTTGGAATATTAAATTTATTGGATTTACTTGATATGTCTTATGATTCACTGATTACTTCTGCAAGAAATAATGATCCTTTTGGATTTTTAGCTGAAGTTTCCGGTAAAACTGGAGCAAGTTTAAATTATAGGGATAAAATCATCCATGGGCTGAATATCTCATATTCTGCTTTGGACGGCGATATTGAAAAAACTAAGGGATTAATCAAAGATCCCGCCTATAAAAGATCTTAAAAGTATGGGAGTTATCTCAAATAATTTAATTTAAGGGTATTTTTGTCCTGTCTGGCTACTGCAGTTATGGCATTTTGCAGAATTGAAGTTAGGGATACTACTCCCCTTTTCTGGATTCTTTTGACATCTAATCTTTTGAGCATCTCCATTGGGCAGAAATATATTAATACAATAAAATAAAAAAGCGATATGAGGTTGGTAAGAAGATGGTAAAAGAGGGTTATTACTTAGTGTAACTGAATAAGTTGTGATTCCTGGTAATTTTTGCGATTTTAACTTGCTTCCCCTCTTCCTCCAATTTTTCAATTATCTTAAGTTTTTCATTAAGAGACATAGGGTTTGTTTGGAGATCAGTTTGGGTATAAATAACCTGTTTTTTAGGTGTTTGTGGCGGGAGAGCATTACCTTTTTTTTGTAACCAACGCCAACACTTTGTTTTAGCATATTCCATAGCTTCTTCCTCACTGATATATGGCGCCAGTTCCAGATCCGGTTCTTTATCCGGTGTGGTATTGGTTGTCGGGTAAACTACCAGCCATTCTCTTCCCGCTGGAGCTGTTCTTACCAGCGCAATATTAAATTCCGTTAACGTTCTAGCCACTGAAACAAATTCATCTATGGTAGCAATGCCTATATTAATTCCAGCAATAAGTACTGTTTGTTTTTTTTCTATTCCCGGTTCGGCAACTTCCGTATCTACAGGGCTCATGTTTAGAGTATAGCAGAAGTATTTTAAAAACAAAATACAGGTATGTTAGAATAATATAATGCCCGGGAGAAAGTTTTTTTTTGCCATCTCCATAATTTTATTTCTTCTTTTTGTTTATTTTTCTTATCTGGTGGCAAAAGAGACATTTGTAAGTTTTGATTTTGATACCACTGTCCGCTTCCAGGATAAAATTCCCAGAAGGTTTGATCTGCCCTTTTCTTTTTTCTCCTTGTTGGGTATGACAGAAATTACCGGCCTTGTCTGGTTGGCCCTTTTTATTTTTGTCCTCATAAAAAGGTATTGGCTGGCAACACTTTCCATGTTTACTTTTTGGGGAGCTCTGGCTTTGGAAGTGTTTGGTAAAATGTTTGTTTTTCACCCCGGTCCGCCCTTTCTATTTTACAGAGGAGTTTTAAAGTTTGAATTTCCAAGCAGTTACGCCCATACCAGCTATTCCTATCCCTCCGGACATCTGACCCGGACTGCTTTCATTATTTCTTTCCTGATTGTTTATATTTACCTGAAAACCCATTGGAGTATTAAAATGCTGATTATTCCCGGTTTAGTATTGTTTTTAGCACTCATGGCAGTATCCAGGATTTATTTGGGTGAACATTGGACAACGGACGTGCTGGGGGGATTACTTTTGGGCTCATCAGCAGGGATATTGACGGCTTCACTAGTGCCTAAATCCCTGTCTCCAGATTGAATAGATTGCCTCGCCCAGCCTTCCCTGGTTGTGACCGACCCGGCCGGATGTCATATCATAATCAATTAAGTCAGGGATAAGATGAATTTTTGCTTGGGGCAGTAGGATATGGCAGCTGCGGAACTCATGGGCTATTTTGGTCTGCCCGTATTCTGCATAGCGGTTTTCTCCATCTTGCGGCATTGGTGTGGCAGAAAGAATTACATCAGTAATAAGCTTTCTCCTGTCATTTAGGTACGATAAATAGCTTTCTATTACCTGTGAAGCGTCTCTAAAAGCAGTGCCTTCGCTGTTCATTACAGGCGGAACTACAATGGTTTTACCCCCAGTTTTATTTGCTTCCTCTACTATCTCTGTAAATCCTTTAGTTGCCAGAACAGGGATGATGCTTGTTTCGGGACTGCCTGGAGAGATGACTCTAAGGAATGAGTTTTTAAGAAGATATATTGCCCGAGGGTTAATTTCACCATCGTGATAAATCCGGGACATTTTATTTCTTGGATTGTATGTGGGGTTTTTGTCGCGATTGCCTATTTTTGACTCACCTTTGATTATTTCTCCGTTACTGAACTCGGCGTGGAGAACAGGGTTTTTTTTGTTGGTAGCGGAAACTATTTCGCCCTGAACGCTAAAAATTCTTCGAAACATTTCAAAACCACCAGCAGGGTTTCCAGCCATCAATTCACAGGCTGCGATGACTAGATTACCGAAACAGCGCTCATTAAGCTCCAACTTGTCACCGGGGAATTTATAGTCCATGAGTTTTTGGAGATCGGGGGACACGTTGTTACTGTTTAGAAGATTGATGAGTGGAACAAAAAAAATTTTTCTGAAGGCAATTGCTCCCTTGAAGGATGTTTCATGCTGCTGGTTTAGTATTTCAATAGCTAAATCTCTGATAGTATAATCTGATAATCGTCCTTCTCTGCCGGTAAACCTGTATTGGTTAAGCAAATTATTTTCCGGTTGGGTAAGTTTTGAAGCAAGCGGCATGGCGCACATCCTTTTATCTCCAGGGCTTTCCACGCCATAGCCGTGTTCGGAATTACTCAATTTACCTGAATCCCCTCCGTCGTCGGCATTTGTGACAATTGAGTTAACGCGATTGCGGGGGAAAAATTGGGTTATTCCCCAAAGAAGGTTGGAATTACCATGCCCTCCGCCACAAGTTGTAACATCATAGGTAAAGTCATGCCTTTCCGTGCCTTGGGCCATGTCCTGAAGTTTACAACAATGGTAAAGCCTTGGTCAAATTGATAAAATACGTATGTATGCGCCTGTAGCTCAATCGGATAGAGTGAATGGCTTCGAACCATTAGGTTGGGGGTCCGAGTCCCTCCAGGCGCACTTTAGGCCCCGTAGCTCAGTGGTAGAGCAGTTGCCTCTTAAGCAATTGGTCGACAGTTCGAATCTGTCCGGGGTCACATTATGAAAAGAATAGTTTTATTTTCGCAACCCGGAGGAATGAAGTTTCAGGAGATTCTTGACGCAATCTTTCCGAGCGAAATTAATAACAATATTTTTGCGTATATGCCCTCCGATGGAAGTAACAGCCCACAAATGTATACGGATTTTTGGAAGGACATCGCGGATAAATATGGAGCAGAGTTTAGGTTTATTGATAATACAAAGGAAAATGCAGTAGATGAGGCCAAAAAACTTCTGGAATCAAATATTCTACTGATTACCGGCGGAAATACTTTTGGACTTCTAAATTACTTAAGAAAATCTGGGCTGGATAACGTAATTAAAAAGTTTGTCGAAAAAGACGAATTTGTTTTGTCTGGTTTTTCAGCAGGGGCTATTGTTCTTTCTCCTACCATTAAATCTGCAGAAATTCCTACCGGGAATGATCCTACAGACATGATTGATGAAAATAAAGTAGGACTTAAAGATCTAACTGGATTGAATATTATTGATTTTGAAGTGTTCCCTCATTTTGATGAGATATTGGACAGAAAAACATTAGAAGAATATAGAGAACAAACACCCAATGAAGTGAGGGAAATAAATAATGATGAGTATATCGTTTTAGGTAGCTAACGGTTTAGCCTCCAGTTTCTAAATAAGTAAATTTTTCATTCTCATCAAAAGTCACGGTTTTAAATAAGTTAAAAAATCCTTGTCTGCCTAATAATAATGTTTCTTGCTGGGGACTAAAATCAGCTTCAGTAACATATTTGGTATTGTTTACATATATATTTATTTTGGCTGTAAAAGCTGTGATTTGACAGTCACCAATTCCGCAAATTATTTTCTGGATTGCTTTTTTGAAATTTATTCCTAGCATCTCTCCTAACGACAACGGGAATAAATTTCTGTCAGATCCTGAATCGATAAGAGCATCAATTTATCGAGTAGGGTTATTATGTGCTACTGATAACCTTATTGGTATATAAGGAATAAACACTTCATCAACCTGGTGTTTAGTAATAGGGTCTATGATTAATCTCGGAAAATATGAAAAACCTATCCGTGACATTTTGGAGAATAGTAACTATTAACCGGGAGAACACGGTGGTAAATTAAATCCTTGTTTTTTGATAACTTATTAACTTGTTTATCTAAAGTTTTAATATCTGACGCGAAAGCCACTACCTTCTTTCTATTAGGAGTTAAGGCTACCCACTTATTGATATATTTGATTAATGACTTGTCACCCATGTCTGTATTATACAACAAAAAACAGCCCCATTGCTGGAGCTGTTTTTCTTCGAAAGACAATTTAAAATTATCTTCCTCTTCCACCTCTATCTCTTCCTCCACCAAATCCCCCTCCACGGTTAAAATCTCTTCCCCCTGTACCTCTTCCACCTCCGAAACCTCCATCTTGAGGCCTTTCCTCACGGGGTCTGGCAACAGAAACAAAGATTTTTCTTCCTTGTACTTCAGTTTCGTTCAAATCCTGAATGGCTTTTTGCCCTTCTTCATCCTTTTCCATCTCCACGAATCCAAAACCTTTGCTTTGTCCGGAAAACTTGTCAGTAATAACGGTGGCAGAAAGTACTGCACCTACCTTAGAGAAGATATCGCGAAGCTCATCAGAAGTCAGGCTGTATGGCAGCCCTCCAACGAATAACTTTGTCATTTAAACTCACCAACTTTCTTTTTTTCAACTCACTTTACGAAAAAATTCGATAGGTGTTTGATAGTCTCTTACAAGTGGGAACGTCTTTTTCAGAGACTGGTTCACAAACACTATCAGAGTACAAGGGAATTGTATCACATTTCCCTTTTGAAAACAAAAAATACCTGTGATACTATACTGGTATGGAGAATGAAATCAAGCACGATGTAGATATGGGCTTAGTGAAAGAAGCCATTGCGTCTACTAGAGTTCCAGCTACTAGGAAGAGAATATCAAATAGCTGAACTATTCAACCTAACTCCAATTTGTGATTTGAAGCAGAAAGATGTATAATTTAGCGACCGTTGTGGATGATTGCCCACATCCTTGAGACGGTTTTTTTGTGCTTTATGAATAATATTAGAAATGTAGCCATCATAGCTCACGTTGATCACGGTAAAACCACTCTTGTGGATGCCCTTTTGCGCCAATCCAAAACTGTTTTGGGTAAACAATTTAATGAATCATCCGAGCTCATCATGGATTCCAATGACCTGGAAAAAGAGCGCGGTATCACTATTTTTTCCAAAAACGCTTCCATTGAATGGCAAGGAGTTAAAATCAACATTATTGATACTCCCGGGCATGCTGATTTTGGGGGTGAAGTTGAACGGGTTTTGAAATTAGCTGACGGATCATTGCTTTTAGTTGATGCCAAGGAAGGTCCCATGCCTCAAACCAGGTTTGTCTTAAAAAGAGCTTTGGAGTTAGGACATAAAATTATTGTGGTTATCAACAAAATTGATAAGCCGGACGCCAGAATTCAATATGTTTTAAATAAGACCTTCGATCTTTTTCTGGAACTGGGTGCGGATGAAGAAACAGCTTATTTCCCGGTTATTTATTGTTCCAGTAAAAATGGTCTGGCAGGGACAGAGCCCGGTTTGGAAAGCATGACAGATATTACCCCGATTTTTAATGCCATCCTAAAGTATATTCCCTCCCCTGCCGGTGACTCGGAGAAGCCATTGCAGATGCTGGTCACCTCAACCATCGGAGATAATTTTAAAGGTAGAATTGCCGTGGGTAGGGTTTGTAACGGGAAAATTACAAGCGGTCAGGATGTAATGCACATTAGCCGCACAGGTGAGTCCAAAAGAGCTCATATAAACGCCCTCATGACCTTTACGGGTCTTGGAAGGGTTGAGACTGCCGAGGCTCAGGCCGGTGATATTGTGGCTGTAGCCGGGATTCCCGAGATTACCATTGGTGAAACTATTGCCGATCTATCAAATCCAGAAGCTTTACCGCTTCTTTCGATTGAAGAACCGACCGTGCGGATGACTTTTAGTATTAATACTTCCCCATTTGCCGGACGCGAGGGAGAATTTAAAACTGCCCGTCAAATTCAGGATCGGTTATATAAAGAATTGGAAAGTGATGTGGCCCTCCGTGTAGCAGAGTGTACAGGCGGGTGGTTGGTTTCGGGGCGTGGCGAGTTGCACCTTGCTATTCTGATTGAAAGAATGCGCCGTGAAGGATATGAATTCCAGGTTTCCCGTCCCCAGGTGATTGAGAAAAAAGTTGATGGTGAAATTTTGACTCCATTTGAGCGGGTTTTGATTGAAGCCCCGGAACAGTTCTCTGGAGTTGTGATGCAAAAAATGGGTCTCCGTCACGCGCAGCTGATTGACATGAAAAATGAAAATGGAGTGGTTAATCTTGAGTTTATTATTTCCACCAAGGAGTTTTTTGGCTATAGGAGTGAATTTATTACAGATACACATGGCTTAGGTATCATTAACGCCCAATTTTTAGAATACAGGAAAGATATCGGTACAAACTTCACGCGTGAGCGCGGTTCTTTGGTTGTCCATGAGGATGGTGTGTCCAAACTTTTCAGCTTGATTTCGGCCCAGGATAGGGGTGAGTTATTTATTGGTCCAGCCCTGCCGGTTTACAAAGGTCAGGTAATCGGTCAGAATTCCCGTGAAGACGATATCAGGATCAATGTTTGCAAGGAAAAACAGCAAACCAACCATAGATCAAAAGGGGAAGGGGTTTCCGAGCACTTCAACACTCCACGGACCATGTCTTTAGAGGATGCCATGGTATATATTAATGACACAGAACTTGTGGAAGTTACCCCCAAGAATATCCGGATCCGGAAAATAAACTTATAGCCTCTTGCCAAGTTCTCACACTTTTTTCTTCAATTTTTTATATTAGTTTGAAAAAATATAAAAAAGAGGAGGTGATTAAAAATGGATGGACAAACTGCGCAGGATATGGCCGAGAAGATGAAGGAGATGATTACCCATCTTAACGAACATATTCAATACCCTGCTTCCAAACAGCAAATTATGGAGGCTTGCAATAATATGGCTGATGTTCCGGAGAAAGACAGGATGTGGCTTGATGAAAAACTGCCGGAGCAAACCTATCAAAATGTTGACGAAATCAAGAAGGTTCTGATGCCGGAAACTGCAGCTTGAGGGCCTGGTCTAAATCCTTCTCGACTCTTGTACGGTAAATTACATTAGTCCCGGGGAAATATAAAAAGGTGGCAGGTGCATCTTCTAAAATTACTCTCTGGAAATCAGTGTACTTTTCCTTCCTTTTTTCGGGGTCGGAAGTTTTCCGTCCGTCTTCCAGGTCTTTGTCTGCCCTGGGAGAGGAATATTGTGAAATATTTGTGGAATTTTGAGTTGAATGCCAAAGGCTATATTGGTCCGGATCGGCAGGGATAGTAGCCGTAAATAGAAGCGCCTGGAAATTCTGCGGTACACCGCTTTCCACCCGAAGCACTGCATCTATGCCGAGATTTTTCCATGCAGAAATAATTTTTTCCCCAAGTTCAGCCAGTTGAGGAGTTGTGGTTAAAGTAATTGTGGAATTATCTCCCAAATTGGCTTTTTCAAGGTAGTTTTTCGCTAGAGGCGGGCTGTCAAGGTATTCCCGTAAGTCAGGGTTAAAAGCCCATGAAGATAGATGTATTGGCCCTTTGGCTTTTTCTTCAGACGGTATGCTGGGTGTTTCAAAACTTAGGGCCTTGCGGAGGTTTTTATCAGAGAGGATCTTGTCTTTAGTGTTGTAAAAAATGGCAGTAAGCTTATCCTTGGTGGTTAATTTTTTTTGGGAAACATTTTTCTGGCTTTTATCTTCCGGAATACCAATAAGGCTGTCAATTTCTCCTAAAGAAAAGGCAGTTTTTGCCGCTTTCTCATCGGGGTAAAAACGGATGGAAATAGTTGGCAAATTCCTCCCGGCATTATCCCTGGGAGTGAGTGTAATCTTGGAGAGAATGTTTCTTGATTGTTCGGCTTGGAAAATATTATATTTGCCAACTCCAATGCGGGTATCGCCTTTAAAAATTGGCTGTGTCAAGAGTGAAGGAAAAGGGCTAAATGAATCGTCTAATTTAAAGACAATTGTCCTATCGTCCGGATGCTCTGTTTTTACATTTGGAATATGAAATATGATTTCGGACGACCTGACCGGAGTGCCATCATTCCAGGTAAGATTATCCTTTAATTTAAGAGTATAGATTGTGGCATCATTATTTACTTGCCAGCCGGAGACCAGGTTTGGTAAAGGTTTACCCGTTTGGTCCAGGGTTATCAGCCCTTCTGATAGTAAATTTGTGACAGGCGATGGTAAATTCTGGTTTGTGTATATACCGATTATCCCTTCAGAGACGGCCGGGCGGATGATAATGAAATTGGCTTGCTTGGCAATCAGGATTAGTGCTAATAATCCCAAAATTGTAAGTGTCAGCAGCTTCTGTTTAAGAAGATACTTTTGGGCAAGCCTGGAAATAATCAGGGCGTAAAATTGAAGCTCCTTCACACTATAAGTCCTATTAAGCTAACCAGTAAAAAAAGAGTGGCTATTACAATTGTCAGTTGAAAAAGGAGTTTTTCAAAACCCCTTTTAGTTTTATAGAAACCCATTTCGCCTCCGAACGCAGAACCAAGGCCGGTTCCTTTTGCCTGCAAGAGAATCAATACAATAAGCACGGCTCCGAAAATTATTTGAAGTGTAGAAAATATACCTGCTTTCATTGTGACTTAAGAGAGTATATCATTTTGAGAGCCATTTAAGAAAGTGGATAATAAATCCAAGCATAAAAGAAGCTATAAGCACCGACTGAAAAACAGTTAAATCTGCGGCCGGGATGGTAAACCCCTGGTATTGGGTTCCCGGGAAATGATAAGGGGACAATTTAAAATACGGTACAACATTGACCAAAAAGAACAGGGCTAAAACATTGGCAAACCAGGCAAAAAGTCCCAGGGTGAGCAAATTAAGAGGCAGAAGCAGAAGCTTGAGTATTGGTACGAGTACAAGATTGGCTGCCATAAAAGATAAAGCACCAATAAAAAGCCCCTCTGTCCCTCCGGTTATAGTTATTGCGGGGATAATCTGGGTGACAATCCAGAGTGCGCCCAAGTTTATTAAAAAATTTCTTATTAACGATTTCATCCGTTTTAGGTCTTCAATATTAATATAGCATTTTTGAACGCAACTTGCGGTGATAATTTATAGCAAAACGATGAGCTTCATCTCTGATCTTTTGTAATAGGCGCAGCGCGAATGATGAATGCGGCAATCTGATCACATTACCATCCGGACGGTAAAGCCACTCCATTTTTTTGGCCAATCCAAAAACTGGTAGTTCATAGTTCATAGTTCGTAGTTCATCGTTCACTACGTTTGCTTGGCCACGGCCGCCATCTACAATAATCAAATCAGGCATAGGCCATTCTTGATGTTTAAATCTTCTACGGATAATTTCCCTCATCATAGCTACATCATTTGGCTTTCCTGCTAGCTGGATTTTAAATTTGCGGTACTGACTTTTATCAAGCTCCCCGGCGGTTAATACTACCATTGACCCGGTGGCATTTTTACCGGAGATATTAGAAATGTCAAAACATTCAATTCTTTCAGAGATTTTATTCAGACCTAAATCATTTTGCAGGGATTCTAGGCTAAATTTATTTTGCTCTTCCAGAAAATTAGGGTTTTCAAGATAACCTTTTATGGAAGTTGATTGCATCAAATACTGCAAGCCGTCAATTGTTTTCTTAATCGTTTGGGCTTGTTCGTACATTGTTTTTTGAGAATATTTCCCCATTTCCCTTTTTAATTCATGTAAAAGGGTATCTGTTTTACCCTCCATAAACCTGGAAAATCTGTTGATTATTTTGTTGTAGTCTTGCCGGGAAATTTTGCCGACACAAGCACCCGGACAGAGTCCTAGGTGGTAGTAAAAACACGGACGACTTTTCATTATTCCCTTTGCCCTATTCCCTGTTCCGTTGCACCAGGGGAAAATTCGGCGGAGTTTTTTTAGGGTATCACGGACGACACGGGAAGATGGGAATGGCCCGAAATATTTTTTGGCATCAGATAATTCATTTTTTCTGGCGGTAATAATTTTAGGGTAGTGCCCGCCAGTTATTTTTATATAAAGGTAATCTTTATCATCAGTCAGTTTGATGTTATATGGCGGCAGATATTTTTTAATCAGATTGGCTTCCAATATTAAGGCCTCAATTTCCGATAAGACTTTAATTGTCTCCAGGGAGGCAATATTTTCCACCATATCTTCGGTCTTGATATTGTCAGATTTACCGCTAAAATATGAAGAAACCCGGGTCCTAAGATCTACTGCCTTTCCCACATACAATATCCGCCCGGCTTTATCCTGGAAAATATATACACCCGGACCGTGGGGAACCTGCTCTTTTTTAAATAGCATCTATTGAACTATTTTTGGCTTCCTTAGACGTTTTTGGTAGATATGAAGAGCAAGAATTCCCCCATAGACACTTCCTGATGCTAAAATAATTCCTCCCAAAATATATGGCAGGGGGACGAAAGAAAATAAAGGCTTGACCTCTACTTTCTTGATAAACTTTTGGCCTGCTGCAGTCACTTCCACCCTGCCCTCAAAAGACCTCCAAAAGTCAGGAGTACGAAGGTTAAGTGGATAAGAGGATGAGCCGAATGGCGGAATCGCACCAAGTTTTATTGAGGTTGGCCCCAGGATGTTTATTTTCTCGGTATTGAGTGATAAATCTGAAGGCGGCTGCAGAGAATTACCATGATTGATTATTTTAATGGTGCCGTTTTGCGGTAAGGGAGACCAAAGGATATTTGGTAGCTCGACTAAAACTTCAAGTTGCGGTTTGCCCAGGAAATCACTGTTTGAAACTGACACATTGGTGTCGCTGCCGATGAACAGTTCCTTAGAAGAAAATCCTTTTATGGCAAAAACTATATGGTTTAAATCAAATTTATTAAAGTAATCCACTCCTCCTGAAGTATTTTCCCAAGTCGGGTCAACCATGATCCAACCCCGGTCTTCATCGAAGTATTCCGGCCAGGCATGAAGCAGATCTTTGGAGAGCGACAGAGGCCGCAGCTTTGAATTTCTACTATAGCCAAACCCGTCCAATTCCCGGGCCGGAATTCCGGCGGCGCGTGACAGGGCAATAAATAAATCTGTAAATTCCATGCAGACGGCAGAAGAGGGGTTGTTCAAAGCAGTCACAGCACCAAGCCGTTCCAGATTGCCATTTAGCTTCCCCTCGTCATATTTTAATCGTGATACAACGTACCGGTATATTAAATTTGCCTTGTCAGCTGTTTTATCAGGCGTTCCTTCTTTAAATATTTCACTAAGAGCGGCAGATATAGCCGGATTATCCTTTTCCCAATACGTGTCGTTTTTAGTAAGCTCTTGCCTTTGGGTGTTGGTCAACTCAAAGAATTTTTTTGACTTTGGAGCAAGGTATATTTTGGCAGAACCTGCTACGGTTATATTCAGCCCGCTTTTCCTGTTTAACCTATACCAGGCCAAATAATTTCCATCCTCATCAATTGTTACATTAATAGGTTCCGGGCTAATTTTACTTATGATTGTATCCTGATAATTTGTGTCAGGGGGAAGTGCAATAGAACTTATCACCGGGAAGAGGGAATCGTTGTTAATCTGATATTTTAAAGTAAAATCAAAAACTTGATTGGAGCCAAAGCTGACAGAAACTCCGCTTGCAATCAATTGATTTTTTTCAAATTTATAAAACAAACGGTCGAAACTTTGAGATTCCGATTTCGGTTTGGGGAAGATTGAAGTAGGGTCTCCAAATGAAACGGGTACTGATAGTGTCAGGTTATAATTTTCGATCTCTCCCCCGTCAGGTATTTTAGGTAAGTTTACCTCCCAGACCTTGCCAATATTTTCTGCAAAATCATCTGATTTATACTTCAAGGTAAATATTTGAGTTTTCCCCATGCCGGCAACTTGCTGGTTAAAGGCAAGCCCGATTTGGGTATTATTGCCTTGTGTTTCTACTTTTACCTCCATTGGTCCTGATTCATCTGTGGCTGATACGCCGCTTACAGCAGTTGAGCCGATTGTAATGGCAAAATTTGAGGCATAATATTTGCTGGTTAAATTTTTAAGGGTTATTTTCTCTGAAACCTCTGTTGACCCGTCATTTTGGACATTGAAAGACGCATCGTATGTAGTGGAAAATTCATTTTCAGCAAAAACAGTTGATGGTATAAATACGGCGAAAAAAAGCAGAAAAGCTATAAATAACTTTTGCATCAATACTATTGTACCAAAAATTATTTTTATATGTTATTATTATTTTAGCTTTCAACCTGAAAGGTTGCATTGTATAAATATATGCCTGGACGAGCTACGCCACTAGTTATTGGAGAGTATTATCATCTCTTTAATCGAGGAAGTGAAAAGCGTGATATTTTTACTCAACCCCGGGATTATAAAAGATTTTTAAAAACACTTTATTATTATCAATATACTGGACCTAAAATTAGCTTTTCCAAATTTACTAAATCAGATTTCAATTCTTTTAAACCTAATCCTGAAAATAAATTAGTACAAATATTATGTTACTGTTTAATGCCTAATCATATTCATTTTCTGTTAAAACAAGTAAAGGAAAATGGTATCTCCATTTTTATGAGCCAACTATTCAACAGTTATACGAAATACTTTAATACCAAATATAATCGGGTGGGCGCACTTTTCCAAGGAGTATTTAAATCAGTACTGATGGAATCAGATGAACAGCTTAAGCACACTTCCCGCTACATACATTTAAATCCAGTTGTAGCAGGTCTAACAAATGATTTATTTTCTTATAATTGGTCTTCATATTATGATTTTTTAACCGGTAATGAAAAAATATCTTCAGTTAATCAAGTTCTTAATTTTTTTCCTTCATTGGGAAAATATTATAAATTTGTTGAAGATCAAGTGGGTTATAGTAAGGCTTTAAGAATTATTAAGCGACAGGCAATAGATTTTGAAGAATAATTACGCTTCAATATTACGTTTCAAGTTTCAACCTGAAAGGTTGCAAGTTAAATTTTGGAGGTTTGTAACTTGTTTCGCCTTATGTATTTCAAAAAATCAAGAAATGTGCAGTCTATGGGAAAAGCACTTAATATCTGTTCTATATTCCTGCCAAAAAACATTTTGTCAAAATCACCAAGTCGTAATCTGCCGTGAACTATAAAGCACATTGAGGTCAAATCGTAAGGTTCGTTTTTTAATGTTGGATCTAATTTTATTAATTCTTCTTTTAAATAAAACCAAGGAGCTATCAAACTTAAATAGTCAGTGGCGCCATTCTTCATTTCTGATAAATCAGCCAAATCGGGCATTTCAGCCCATTTGTATGGCCACTGCTCCATCGGATAACGTCTTCCTTCAGAAAATCTTCAGTTATGATCATTGTTTTATTATTTCCACCCAATAAATAACCATGAAATTGAGGAAGGAAATCAGTTAAAAATGAAGAATGTTTTGAAATTACTGCAATTCTTGTCATTTCCATCTCTGCTCTAATATCTAAATCTATATGACTAAGGGATTCCTTGATACCAACATGCACATTTGCACCAATTGTTGGGGAATTATAGGTACCAATTGAAGTAAATTTTGAGGAGCCGCTTTTACCAATAACTCTACCTCTTCGGAAAATCCCATTTTCAAGTTGTTCCCCAACTTCTTTTAGGATCAACTCATTTCTTTCGAGATAATTCATGAGTAAAATTATAGGATATGGCTAATATAAAATCAATAGTTGAAATTTTTAGCTTGCAACCTGAAAGGTTGCATTAGCATCAGGTTGCGTCATTGCATCAAAGGTTGCATTATTGTACTAAAACTTTGGATAAGTAGTGGCCGGTGATTGAATTTTTGTTTCCGGCAAGTTGTTTGGGTGTACCTTCTGCCACTATTTTCCCTCCTCCGTCCCCGCCTTCCGGCCCTAAATCAATTATCCAATCAGTATTTTTAATTACATCCAGATTATGTTCAATAATGATGACGGTATTGCCATAGTTGACTAACCTCCGCAGTATTGTTAAAAGCTTTTCAATATCGGCGAAATGAAGCCCGGTGGTTGGCTCATCCAGGATGTAAAGGGTATGTCCGGTTGGCCTTTTGGAAAGTTCCGTGGCCAGTTTAATTCTTTGGGCTTCCCCGCCGGAAACAGTTGGTGCCGGCTGGCCTAAACGGATATAGCCCAACCCAACCTCATTTAAAATTACCAGCTTATTTTTAATCTGGGGAATGTTCTCAAAAAATTTCAGGGCTTCCTCGACTGTCATATCCAGAATTTCTGCAATGTTTTTATCCTTAAAATGGATGTCTAAAGCTTCTCTGTTGTACCTTTTGCCTCCGCATGCTTCGCAAGTGACATAAACATCTGGCAGAAACTGCATTTCAATCTTGATTTGTCCCTCTCCTTCGCACACTTCACACCTACCCCCCTTAACATTGAAAGAGAACCTACCCGGACTATATCCCTTAATTTTAGATTCAGGAGAATTGGCGAAAAGCTCCCTAATGAAAGTAAAAGCTCCGGTGTATGTAGCCGGATTGGACCTTGGGGTACGCCCGATAGGTGACTGGTCAACAAGCACTACCTTGTCTATTTTTTCTACACCTTCCAAGCCCTGATGCTTCCCTGCTCTTTCACGGCTGTGGAAAAATTTGGACGAAAGGGCTTTGTATAAAATATCATTGATTAGAGTGGACTTACCGGAGCCGGAAACGCCGGTTACGGCTATAAATTGACCTAAGGGAAACTCTACGTCAATGTTTTTTAGATTATGCTCCGCTGCTCCCAATACCTTCAATACCCCAAGATTATTTGGTGCTTTGATAAATTTTTGCGAAGCGTTGACAGTTTTTTTGCCTGATAGATATTTTCCGGTAAGCGATTCCGGGTTTTTCTTAATTTGGGCAGGTGAGCCTTGCGCCATCACTTTTCCTCCGTGTTCTCCTGCCCCGGGACCAAAATCAATAATAAAATCGGCGTTTTCCATAGTCTCCGCGTCATGTTCAACCACTACAACAGTATTGCCAAGATCACGTAGTCTTTTAAGTGTTTCGATCAGCCGGTGATTATCCCGCTGATGCAGGCCGATTGAAGGCTCGTCCAGGACATACAAAACACCTGAAAGACCTGAACCGATTTGCGATGCAAGCCTTATTCTTTGGGCTTCTCCCCCTGCCAGGGTCATCGAAGCCCGGTTAAGTGTCAGGTAATCAAGACCCACATCTACTAAAAACTGTAATCTAGCTATGATTTCTTTTACAATAGAACTGGCAATTGTCGCCTCACGATCGGAAAAAACTGGTTTTTTGAGATTTTTTATCCATTCCAGTGCATCTTTTATAGAAAATTCAGTCATTTGGCTGATGTTGAGTCTGTTAATTGTGACAGAAAGTGCCTCTTTTTTTAATCTGGCCCCGGCACAAACAGGGCAAATTTCTGAAACCATATATTTTTCAATTTCGCGCCGGACATATTCCGATTCGGTTTCCTTGTACCTTCTTTCCAGATTATTAATAATTCCCTCAAAATCAGTATAAAAATGAGTCCACCTGCCCTCCCTGTTTCTTCCTTCAACTTTAAATTCCTCCTTGACGGCTCCATATAAAAGAACTGTCCTGGCTTCATCGCTAAATTCCCCCAATCTTATTTTTAAGTCAAAGTGGTAAGTTTTGCCGACTGCCTCAATCAGTCTTGAAAACCAAGTATCCGATTCCCCAATATTGCTCATGGGTAGAATTCCGCCTTCGGCGATAGATAAAATGGGATTTAAAATAACAGATGGGTCTACTTTTAGAAGCGCTCCAAGTCCTGTGCAATTTGGGCAAGCCCCATGCGGAGAGTTAAAAGAGAAAGTCCGGGGTTCAATTTCAGGCAAGGCAATATTATCCTTGGGACAGGCAAACCTTTCCGAATAAAGATGATCCTGCATTTTTGCAGGCGTTGCAGGAAACTCCAAAGAAGTATCTAAAACATCAGAAATTATCACAAATCCCTCTCCTAATTTCAGTGCTGTTTCAATACTTTGTGACAACCTTGAACGAATAATATTTGTCATGCTGGTTTGTCCGGCATCCTTATTCAGCACTAGTCTGTCAATTACCACATCAATGGTATGCTTGTTGGTCTTAATTAGAACTAAATCTTCTGTTAAATCCCTGATATACCCGTCAATTCTGACTTTGGAATACCCCTTTTTCTTCAAGTCCTCAAAAAGTTGTGAGTACTCTCCTTTTCTATCCTTCACGATTGGTGCTAAAACCATAATCCGGCGGCCTCTTGCCCCGCGGAGCCCGCCAGAGGCGGACGAAGTGGGGTCTCCTATTATACTTTGCGCCACTTGCTCAACACTCATCCTTGACACTTCTTCCCCACAAATTGGACAATGAGGATGTCCTATCCGGGCAAATAAAAGCCTTAAATAATCATAAATTTCAGTAGTTGTGCCGACAGTTGACCTTGGGTTATGGGAAGCGCTTTTTTGGTCAATGGAAATGGCAGGAGAAAGCCCTTCGATATAATCCACATCAGGCTTATCCATTACCCCTAAAAACTGCCGGGCATAAGAAGAAAGGCTCTCAACATACCGCCTCTGCCCCTCTGCATAGAGAGTATCAAAAGCCAAAGAGGATTTTCCTGATCCGGAGATGCCGGTTAAAACTACCAGCTTGTCCTTGGGAATTTCCAGGTCAATATTTTTGAGGTTATGTTCCCGGGCACCTTTAATGATGATATAGTCTGTACTCATGAAGGCGGAAAATACAGACAATTTTACCAGATTTGGCAAGAAATTGAAAGTGGTAGGAAGCCTAAAGGTTGGAAAATATATCACGCAATAATCGCGCAATCTACTGCGCAATCTATAGATTGATTATTTTACCCCCCTTACCGGAGCAAACAGACCATTTACCATGCAGTTTCAGGTATGTAGCTATAGCGGCGGCGTGAAAAAAATTATTACCCATAAGCTTGTGTATTGCATTTGAGCTTAATTGCCCCACATCAGCCAAAGAAACCTGTCTTTTTATGGCTATTTCCGGATGAGCCAAACCTTGTAACCGCAGTTCAAAAACTTCATTTTCAGCCAAAGATAATTCCTGAACCGATTCAGGGAGTTTAGTTTTTAAGTAGCCATAGTTAATTCCATCTACAATTAAGGCTAATATTGCCGAATGTGAATTAACTTGACTATCTGATTTATACCTAAAAGGCATACCTATTCTACCTAATGATAACCATAGTGTTCTTATAGTACCGGATGATTTATGATAAGTCATAGCAATTTCCTTATCAGATTGACCATAAGCTATAGACTGAAGTACCTCTCTTTGTACACTTGTTAATAAGTGAAATGGTAAACACTCTCTGGCCATTTCTTCTTCGTTATGCCCATCTACTACCTTTTGAAGAACCATCCTGTCCTGCCCGTCAAACGGGAACTGCCCCTCAAACAATTTTTCCATAGTAAGATGAAGTTTATCAAAATGCAAAAATCAAGTCAAATATTATAAGATAGAATTATTTTGCAAGTATATAAAAAGTGTTGGGGCCTTGGCCTTTGACCAGTAAAAGTTTCTTATCCACTAAATTTTTAATCTTAACCTGGGAAGTCCTTTTGGCAATGCTTAATATTTTGACAACATCAGCACTGGTAATTTTACCGGTTGTTGAAACAAAATCCATAATTTTAAGCTCATCACTATCCAGAAAGACCTGTTCCTCCTTATCCGAAATTTTGCCAAAACCTGCTAAAGATATTGCATCCTTAACTTTTTTAGCTTCAACCAGAAAGCCTTCCGTAAAATATTCAATCCAGGGAGTTAAGTCTTCCCCGGTATGGTAATGGTCGCCTTGGACAAAATTTAGGGCATTATAGTAAGTTAATCTATTGTGGTTGTAGTAATCTTCCAGCACAATGATTTTTCTAAAATCCCAGTTGTCAAGATAAAGGCTGGTAGCAGTTAAAAGCCTGGCCATCCGGCCGTTGCCATCCGTAAAAGGATGGATAGTAACAAACTCAACATGCAGAATTGCAGCCTTAATAATCGGGTGGATATCCATCTTTTTAGCCCTGATGAGCCAGGACAAGAGCTCGTTTATTAAAAAGGGTACTTTTGTGTGGTCCGGGCCCTTATAACGGAGTTTTTCCCGGCCATCACCCAAATCATCCACCACATAGATATCATCTTTCCTGAAATAACCGCATTTTTCACTCTCAACCAATCCTCTCATCAAAATTCCATGCAATTTCAGGACATCCTCGACTCCAATGGCTTTTCCACTTTCGACAATTTTATCCATTTCATTTATGGCATTTTGGATATTTTTTACTTCTAGAATACTCTTGGCATCACCCGATACGGACATTCCCGATAAGACTTTATCAACTTGGAATTGTGCCAACTTATTTCCTTCAATGGAAGTTGAGGTATGGGCCATCCGGGCAATAGCCTGCCTTTTAAGGTGGGCTTCATTTAGTGGTAAAACTTTTGAGCGCTCCACTACTGCCTTAATTTCGGCAATTTCAGAGATGGCAGTCAGTATCTTAGGTGTAACAGAACATCTTGGCTTAAACATGGTGTATATATTATATCATACACCACGCAATAATCGCGCAGATTATCGTGCATTAAGATAAGCCCGTATCCTGCTTATAACTGCCAGCAGAAACACCGCTCCAAAAAGAGTTGAGGCAATTATCCATTTATTGGGTTTATTGGTATTTTCCACAGCATCATTTGAGACATTTGGCTCATATACTTCCCTGTCGCCGCTATTTTGAATTTGGTTGTTGCGGAATGTATTTTCCGAAGCTGCATCGTAAAGATATATACCATACTTTTTGCTATCGGAAATTGTATTATTTTCAAAAATGTTATTGGCAGAAGGAAGAGTCCTGCCGTAAACTCTTACTCCAACGTTATTGCCGCTGATTCGGTTGTTCTTAATAATATTGGATGAAGATTCAAAAAGAGGAATGCCGTCATCATTCCCCGATACGGTATTATCCTCGATAGTATTATTATCGGAGCGTTTATGCAGCATAATCCCATGACCTTTGTTATTTATTGACCTGTTACGGCGGATGGTATTGCCCGTACACCTGTCGGCGAAAATTATGCCATGCCAGCCGTTATCATGGGAAAAATTATCTTCCATGATTGTGTTAATAGTTTGGGTATGGGCGTCAAAGCCATAACGGTAATTTTCATAGATTTCATTATTCCTTATTACCAACCCGCCTGCACCCCATAAATACATGCCGTAATAGTTATGGTGAAATTTGCTATTTTCAACTTTTCCCGTAATGCCTTTTCCTAAGGTCCCTGTGTCCCCTTTGCCGGGTTCGGAAATTACTTTCCATGATATGCCGTAAGCCGTTTCATCAAAAAAGCCCAAATAGGCAATCTCACTACTGACAATATCCATCCGGTTTACAAATTTACTGCTCCTGTTTTTAGCGGAAATATAGGCCCGGCCGCTGCCGTCTAAAAAGTCTGTGTCAAATGAGTTTTTTTGCCCATCCCAGGAAGTAATTTTGACATTTTTAATACTGATATTGCCGTTTGAGGACTCTATAGCTGCATACCCTGCCGGGTCGGATCTCATTTTGAGCCAGTTGACGTCGCCGCCCTGAAACCCATAAAGTTCAAGCGTCACATCTTCAAAAATTTTTAAATTAACTTTCAATATCCATTCATAAACTCCTGTTCTTTCCAATACATTTTTATCATTAATCACATTTGAAATAGCAGTCAGGTTAACTGTTGTGCCTTCTCCCTTAACTTCGATTGTATTAGTCGCAGAGTCAAAAGTAATGTCAGGCTTCTCCTGTGCCTTGACAGAACTTATACCTGAAGTTTGGAACATAAACATAAAGATAAATATAAGGGCGGTTTTTTGCAGCCGGGTGCTATCCCAGCGGGTAATCCACCCCTGCTCATTTAAAGTCAGCAGGGCATATATCTTAATAAGCGCCGTAATGTAGGTTGTTATGACATAAACGGGTATTATGAGTAAATCGGAGGTGTGCTGTTCTAAGTGCGGCAGGATTTTTATGCTACGGCTTAAAAGCCACCAGATAATTAAAATAATAGAAACTGTCCAATGTCCCAAATAAATGGAGATTGCAAAATAAATGGGGCCTAAAAACATAATAAAAGGCTGTAGAAAGCGATCGATCATATAAAGGGCAAGGATTTTTTCCCTCCTCCAGACCCAGGGGCTTGCAAGTGTCAAAAGATCGGACCTCCAGCTGTTACGGAGCCAGCGGAGCTGCTGCTTAAAAAATGTCAGTAAAGTCGGAGCTTGTGGCGTTGCAACTACAACATTTTGCATAAATTTAGTTTTCCAGCCTTTTTCCTGCACCAGGCGGGTTAAGGCCTTATCATCTCCACTGATGCAGGGCACTCCCAAAAATTTTTCATTAACCATATCATCAAGCACAGGTATCACTGCTTCGCGGCGGTAGAATGCAGTCCGGCCGGACAGGCAGGTTAAGACGTTACCTGTTTTTGCCAAAAAAGGGAATTCGTTAAAATAACGGTTTGAAAGCTGGATATTAAATAGTTGTCCCTGGATGGTACTGGGTTCATATACTTCCTGTCTGGTAGCAACTCCTCCCACTTTTGGGTCTGTGAAAGGAGAAATCGCCCTGCCCAGAATGTCCTGCTTCCAAATGGTATCTGAATCAACCAAAGCGACAATTTCACCTTTAGCAGCCTTTATTCCCATAGCCAGTGACGGCCTTTTGCCGGGCACAAAAGTTATAATTAGTTTTGTTTGGGTGTAGGTGTTGTCGGAAAATTCCTTAAAAACTTTAATGCTTGATTTATCCTGATGATCGATAACAGCAATAATTTCATCCCCTTCCCAACTGTTCAGTGCTTTTTTGAATATATCAGGCCTCTCGTTATAAACTGCAGTTATTACAGACAGGCTGGAGTTGTGTTTTACTTCTTTTGTCGGGTGATACCCCAGGCCAACCAGTTTCTTTATACTCCAAAGTCCCCAACGAAAAAGACCGATCGCTCCAATCGGCATATAAAATTTTATTAAATCCAAATTATTCACTATAAAATCAAACATAATTAACCCTTAATTTTAGGTAAGTATGCAGCTAACTTATGTGAGATTTTGATAAGAAAAAGGTAAGGAAAATTATGGCTACTGCAAAGTGCTTATGGCTAAGTCAGATAGTATATAATAAATATTGTGGATATTTTGACTGCAGTTTTAATAGTTTCAGGTCTTATCCTTTTTGAAACTGTTTCATCAGTTGATAATGCCATTATCAATGCCCAGGTGCTATCAACCATGGCCCAAAAGGCCAGGCGCTGGTTTTTACTTTGGGGTATGCTGATTGCGGTATTTTTAATACGGGGGCTTCTACCTCTTTTGATTGTCTGGGCTACCAATCCCGGTTTAGGGATAATTGGCGCTTTAACTGCCACTTTTTCAAATGACCCCAGGGTAATTGAGGCAATTGAGCAGTCATCCCCTATTTTACTTATTGGCGGGGGGACTTTTTTGATTTTCCTGTTTTTCCACTGGCTGTTTTTAGAGCAAAAACATTTTGGGCTGCGGGGTGAGCGTTTTATTTTGTCAAAGGGTGTCTGGTTTTATGCTGTTGTTTCAATACTTCTTTCTGCCATTGTCTGGGAGGCTTTGCAAATCAACCCGATGATGGCTTTTGGGGCGGTTGTGGGCTCAACTGCTTTTTTTATATCACACGGGTTTAAGCAAAATGCCGAGGCTGAAGAAAAACAATTGCTTTCCAAAACCCGCTCTGACCTTGCCAAGATTTTTTATCTGGAAGTGATTGATGCCACTTTTTCCATAGACGGTGTTTTAGGGGCTTTTGCATTTACTTTATCTGTACCTCTTATTCTTTTGGGAAATGGGATTGGGGCTTTTGTGGTCAGGGAAATTACTGTTCATAATATTGAAAGGATCGGCAGATACATTTATCTGAAAAACGGGGCAATGTATTCAATCTTGGTTTTAGGGATGATTATGCTTTTTAACAGTTTTGGCATGCATATTCCCGAATGGTTTACCCCGATTGCCACAGCCAGTATAGTAGGTTATTTTTTCCTCAAATCGCGTAAACTCTTAATCCCATAGTTTGACTATTTAGTCTTTTTCTGTTATACTCTTTATTTCAACATGAGCGAATTAGTAGAAAAAACAACACTTTTTTTTAGGGATCCATCGGCTTTAACAACCATTATTAAAAGGTTAGCTCCTTTGTTTGGTGATAAATGTAAAGTAGCTTCCGTAGGGTGTTCAAAGGGTGATGAGGTATTCAGTCTGCTCTTCCTAAACCAATTGGCTAGAACAGGCGTAGAGATAAATATAGATGGTTATGATTATCGCCAGTATGAGTTGAATATCGCAAGAAAGGGTATATATCCTTCTCGTGAATTAGTTGTGCCTCCTGAAATGAGATTACCTTACGATAAATATCGTAGAGCCTTGTCGAAAAAGCTCACCGGTGAATTGCCAGAATTAGCTCAATTTTTCGTGATGCCGCAAGATATTAGAGAGAAATCATCTTTTACAGCTCATGATATTAGCAAAGCAGCTTTGCCAAGGGGGTATCCTATTATTTTATGTGCGAATGTACTTTACCATTATTTTTGGCAAAACGATATGTGTTTGCTTCAAGTATTAGATAACTTAGCGGATTCTTTAGAGGGTAATGGTTATATAGTTTGTGAGGATACTTACACGGTTCAAATGGGAGCGGCATATAGTCAAGTTTTAGAGTCGCATAAGGCTTTTAGAAAAAGATATGATTTAGGAGTTGTTTTTCCTTACAGATATAGGGGTACTTCTGACTTGGTTTCTGTAGAACAAGCTAGGGTATTTCAAAAGGTAAACTAGCTTGATACATGCTCTTTTTTTACCAAAATAATCATAAAATCATCCAGGTAAACTGTTTTCCAGGCAGGATTGCCGACAATAAACTGCTCAAAAATTTACCCACAAAATCACGCATTTAATTATCGCATCAGTTAATTTTACTTCTACTTCTAAACCCATAATTGAAATTATTATGAGTAGGAACATTATACTGATAGTTCATTAATTTGATCCCTTAGTTTTGCTGCTTCTTCAAAATCCAGGGCTTCGGCTGCCAGTTTCATTTGTTCTTCCAAATGTTTGATAATCTTTTTTCGGTCATTTTCGGGAATATCTTCCAGCTTCAATTCACCTTCCTTAATTCCCTCTTCCTCTTCGATTTTCTCAATTAACCTTTCCCGTAAAGGTTTGATAATCCCCTTAGGAATAATACCGTGTTTTTTATTATAATTTGCCTGAAATTCCCTTCGCCTTTCCACTTCTTCAATAGCATGTTTCATCGAGCCTGTGACGGTATCTGCATACATAATTACTTTGCCATTGATATGTCTGGCTGCTCTGCCCATAGTCTGAATCAGTGAAGTCCGGGAACGAAGGAACCCTTCCTTGTCCGCATCCAAAATTGCCACCAGTGAAACTTCCGGTAAATCCAGGCCTTCACGGAGTAAATTTATTCCCACAATCACGTCATATTCACCCATCCTCAAGGAATGTAAAATATCAGACCTTTCCAAAGTTTTTACATCAGAATGCAAATAATGCACTTTTATGCCTTTTTCATGTAAATAATCAGCCAAATCCTCGGCCATTCTTTTAGTTAAAGTTGTGACCAGTGTCCTCTCGTAACTTTTGACTCTTGATTCTATCTCCTTGATCAAATCTTCTATCTGCCCTTCAATGGGACGGATAATAATTTCCGGATCAAGTAAACCGGTTGGCCTGATTAATTGTTCCACTACGCCTCCACCTCCGGGGTGTTCACTTTGGGCCAGGGATAGCTCATACCCTTCAGGTGTGGCTGATGCATAAATTACCTGATTAATTTTTCGGCTGAACTCATCAAATTTAAGAGGCCTGTTATCCAAAGCAGAAGGCAGCCTGAAGCCAAAATCAATTAAAGTCTCTTTTCTTGACCTGTCGCCGTTATACATACCCCTGATTTGGGGGATTGTCATATGCGACTCATCAATAACCAATAGAAAGTCCTTAGGAAAGTAATGCAGCAGGGTAAAAGGCGGGTCACCGGGATTCCTGCCATCAAAATAGCGGGAATAATTTTCAATGCCATTGCAGTATCCAAACTGTTTAATCATTTCAAGGTCATAATTTGTTTTTTGTTCTATTCTTTGCGCTTCTACTAACTTGTTTTGTTTTCTTAAATCATTAATCCTTAATCTTAAATCACTTTCTATTTGTTCCAAAGCAGGCAGCATCCGCTGTTCAGGCGTAATATAATGCTTGGCAGGAAATATTACCTGGGCCCCGTCCAACTCTTCTGTGTGTCCTGTTAAAACATCCAGTTTTTTTACTTTTTCTATCCTGTCCCCTAAAAACTGCAGCCTGTAACCTGAATCCAAATATGCCGGGAAAATATCAATCGTATCCCCCCTGACCCGGAAAGTTCCTCTTTTAAAATCAATATCATTTCTTTCATAATAGATTTTGGTTAGGATTTTAAGGACCTGTTGGAATGTGGTTTTCATTCCAGCTCTAAGTTCCAAAATAGCCTGGCCGTATTCTTGAGGGGAGCCTAAATTGTAAATTGCCGAAACCGAAGCCACAACAATGACATCTTTACGGGTTAAAAGTGAGGCTGTGGCAGAAAGGCGAAGTTTCTCTATCTCTTCATTAATTTGTGTTTCTTTTTCAATATAAGTATCAGACCCGGGAATATAAGCTTCCGGTTGGTAATAATCATAATAAGACACAAAATATTCAACTGCGTTTTTGGGAAATAAAGATTTAAATTCCTGGGCCAGCTGCCCTGCTAAAGTTTTATTGTGGGAAATAACCAGAGTGGGCTTTTGGACTTTTTGGATGACATTAGCTATGGTAAATGTTTTACCAGATCCTGTCACCCCGAGTAGTACCTGATGCTTTTTATTTTGCTTAAGGCCTGCCACAAGCATGCTAACTGCTTGTGGCTGGTCTCCGGTCGGTTCGAACTCCGAAACAATTTGGAATTTAGGCATAACAACTGTTATACTCCCGGACGCTTTGACATAAGGAATGCGAGCCCATGGCGCTCTCTTCTTCCTAGCCTTCTTTCATCCATTCCTTCAAAAACTTTATCTGCAGGAACCCAAACAGGTCCTTCTGATTCATTTGCTGTCCTTGATCCTGTTGCCGCTTCTCCAGTGAGCCATGATGGAAGTTTTATTTCTTTATCCATACAAATTATCACCTCCTTAATTTAATAAAAAAACACGGCCCTCTTGGGCCATGGTTTAATAAATGTCTAAAATTTAATATCAAAACTAATAATTGTCAAGCGCCAATATTTCTGGCTATAACTATCAATCTTTTTTTATCATTTTCCCCGCTGCAGGTGTAAAGTGTTAATGTTTCCTCTTGAGTTGGACCTATCGTGCTTGTCTGATCCGGAGTTATCTCTTTGATTTCTGATACCTGATACCTGAATTTCCTGTTGTTGCTCAAAACCGTAATCTCGCTGCCAACTTGGGCATATTTCAAATTACCAAATAATCCGGCCCGGTTATGGGCAAAGATAACCACATTAGATCTTTCACCGGGATTGGCGCTACCTACTCCGTGGGCGGCAAAACCCGCAAAAGTCTGCCAAAGATCATTTTCCACTTTTGCCTCCGCTACCGGCAAATCAATATCCAAAGCCGGAATTGTAATCCGGGTAGGTACGCCCAACACCTTTACCGGGTTGGTAAAATCTGCCGGATCAATAATAATTTTCTCATCCGGTAATGTAGTATCCGGAGTAGAATCTGTTGCATCGTCGCCGGAGGCAGTACTGGACAGTCCCAGCACTTCACCTCCTCCGGTAAAAACACCCAACACAACCTTCTTTGCTTCGCCGATACATATTTCATTTGAAATTTGACCCGGAGCGCAATCATTAACCGGAGAAACAACAAAACAATAGCGTTGATTTGAGTCAAGCTCTGAAATAGTGACTGTATCAGTATTACCGGTACCGGACAGACCATACAGGTAATTTCCGGATCCCGGACCGTAGCTGACATTATAATCGGTAGCATTGGGGTTTTTACTCCACTTTAACTCAACGTTTGTGGCGCTTTTCGGTGTGGCGGAAATAAGTGTGGTTGCTCCGGGATTGCTTGCTCCGCATGGAGCCGGGGCGCTTTCTCCACCGCTATCTCTACCGCCTGATGGTCCTCCCTGACCGCCGGAAACTGCAACCGGTGCTGAAGTTGGTTCTGGAGTTACTGCAGGAGTAGGACTGGGGGTAGGTGTGGGTGGAAGAGTTGGTGTTGGTGTCAGTGCCGGAAATGGAGAAGGTGTTGGGGATGGAATTGGACTGGGAACAGGTGTTGGTGTGGGGATGGGAGCAGTGGGAGTAGGAGAAGGAATAGGAATTTGAGTTGGAACCGGTGTAGGAGAAGGGAATGGGCAGCGCAACTGATAATCATTATTGCCAAAAACATTGGCCCGAACATTTGCATGCGGGCTTAAAACGCCTAAAGAAAAAAATAAAATAAATAGAGTGAACAATAACTTAGTAAGTATATTCAACGCTTATCTACCCTGCCGGCGGATTATAAACTTTTTTAGTTAGTTTTGTCAATGACAGATTCCAGTGTTTTCTCCTGCTGACTTCTAAAAACCAAAGGGTTCCAAATAATGCTGCCAGTGCATAAGGCCACCATTCCCTTCTCATTATTATTGCCGGACACTTATCTGCCCCTTTTACTTCACCGGCAGTACTTTCATTCTGGTCTATCTCTTGAGCCTGGACTTCGGAAATTAAACTAATATTATTTAATTTAACTTTAAAATAAGTGACTGCTTCGTTTGATGAAATATTATCCCCGGTTGCGTATGTTAAAGTATGATAAGAGCCGGGAATTAAATCTGTTATCTGAATTGCGAAATTTACCTTGGCTGTTTTGCCCGGATCAATATCCCCAATGGGAAATTCCACAGTACCTGTTGACTCCGGATGCCCATTGTAAATATCCTGAAATACAGTAACATTTCCTGCTTTTTCTCCTCCGGTATTTTTAACTTCCAAATCAAAGGTAATAATATCTCCCAGGTAAATAAAATCATTGACATTATTTTTAGCATTAATCTCAATTGTGGTAGATGCAGCTTCTGCGGAAGAGCTTTGGTCATCAGAGATATCACTGGATGTTGCCGGGAATAAAATAACAGTGGCAATTGACGATGTGTCATTGTTATTATCCGATTGTTTATCTGTTGTTGAAACTTCAACTTTGGCGGTGATTTCATCCCGCACTCCTTCTTCCAGGGCATATGCCTTGGGAATTAATCTATCCCAGAAAGTAAGCAGGTCTTCGTAATTTAAATTCGGATCAATTTTCAATTTCAAATCAAATGATAGACTCCCGTTAGCTGTCAATGTGTCAATAGACCATTTAAGATTATTTCCCGATTGCTCTGTTACTTGGCCTGAAGTATCAGAAATGTAACTTGTTCCTTTGGGTAATTCAAATAAAACTGCAATATCGTGCGCGTCATCATAACCGATGTTTTCAACATCTATGTTATAATTTATTTCCTCTCCTGGAGTCACGTCATGGGCCGGACCGTTTATTGCTACCGTCACGTCGGGATAAGCAAAAATTGTATTGCCCTGCCAGTCTCCCAGAATATTTACTACTCCAAGGAATAAATTGCTGCCTAAAATATTAAGATTTGCTAAATTAAATAAATTTGCTAAAGCCTTTGCCTTTCCTGTAACTACACTTGTCATGCTATTTCTGTCTGCCTTGTTTTGGCCGGAGATGGCTTGAATAGAAATTTGGTTATTAATTTTTACTTCATTGGAATTGTTTACCCGGGTATTCTGGCTGTTTACTGCCCCGTCGGTACCGGTAGTTTCAGTAGAAAATGTCATAATATCCTCTGACTCTTCTTTTGCTTCAGGATCAGACCAGCCAAAGACATCTCCCTGTCTTTGTCCTAAATGGTTTACCCGGACATTAAACCAGTCATTTTGCGCTATATTCAAATTTAAAAGAGACAGGTTATGGGAAATTGCTTCAGCATCCCCTGTTTGGATGTTTGAGTCGCCTGCATTTTCATTTAACTCGTTGCCTCCGCTATCTGCAATAGTTTCTATAGAACCTTCTACATAAGCCCTGTTTTGACTGGCTGCCGATATTGAGTTTTGGGATGAGTTCTGTGACATAAAATATTCCCTGGGAGGTAAAATCAAATTACCTTCAAAGCTGCCCAAGATATTAATTGTTGCAAAAAGAAATTTAGATCCTATCAGATTAAAGTTGGCTATATTAGTAATATTGGCTAAGGATATGGCATTTCCGCTATTTAAATTTACATTATTGTTGTCATTCGCCTCATTTTTTCCTGAAACAGCGCTGACAGTAAGATAATTATTAATTTCTGCCCGGTTGGAATTTTCAATTAGGAGATATAAAGAATTTTGCGGTTCTCCGCCTGTAAACTGCAACTGGTCTGCCGGATCACCGCCGGTTGTATCTTTCCAGACCTGAAAAAGGTTTATGTCATTTTGCACCTCAGTCAAATTTATAAATAACAGATCAAAGTTAGACCCTACAATATTGGTATTAATAAGATTGAAGATATTAGCAACAGCCAGGGTGTTGCCGGTATCAATAACCACATCCCCCCGGTTATTATTGGCCTGATTTTCTCCTGTTTCTGCAATAACGCTCATCCCGTTTTGCGAAGTGGCATCGTTTACATTTGTGATAGCAAACTCCGCGGAAGGGGTGGCTTCCGCAATTTCGGCGCTTTCCGATGCCTCATTTTCCAGTTCCATGATGTTGGTGTTAATTTGGTTGGTGGTTTCAGCTGAAGCTGTTGCCTCGCCGGTACTTAAATTTACGTTACCGTCATTTTCGGAAGAGGAATTTTGGCCCGTCTGGGCCGAAGATGTGTTGGAGCTTTGGGTATCTGCCTGGTTTTGGTTGCTGATTGAATCAGTACCGGGACAATCAATATTAAGTTCAGGCCCGTTGCAGCCGCTGCCGGGTGTGACTGTTCCGGGAACAATATTTGTATTGGAGTTGGCAATAACGGAAACATCAGATTATGATTGGGCATCCCCTGTAGTGATAGTAGTAACAGCTGGAATTTCATCTTCTGCAAAAGCCAAAGGAGCAATAACCGGATTAAAAGCAAGCAAAAAAATCACCCAAATAGTGACTGCTTGCTTGAAAATTTTAAAATTAATAATTTTCTTCATAAATATATCCTTTGGTCTTTTGGAGAGGGAGGACCCTAGTTTCCAACCCTCTCCTTAAAACCATTCCGTCTAAACGGAAATCCTAAAACGGCGAGCTAACGTTTGAGTTAACTACTACCCAACTCTTGGCTTTAGCTTTAGCATCGCCTGTGTTCATGGTTCGAGAACCACTCTCGTCAACTGAAGCGTTATTACCACTTCCCTTGCCAGCTTTAACGGTATTATTCTCATAATTGTCTTGAAAGTTTACACCGCTGTTAGCATCTGCAGATGTGTTGTTGCGTTTTACTACTGCCAGATTATCATTGCCACCTTGCCCATGACCATTAGTGCCATTGTCTTCCTCGCAACCGCAACCAACCTGGACATTAGCCACAACCACGGATTTGGCTTTAGCCTTGGCACTTCCGGTAGTCATAGATCTTGTACCACTGGAGTCAACAGAGGCTATATTACCGCTTCCCTTACCAGCTACCACAGTATTACCTCCCAAATTATCTTGAGTGTTCATACCACTATTAGCAGATGCTGATGTGTTGTTATTTTTGATGATAGCCACATTATCAGGACTCCCAGCAAAAGCCGGGGCTGCACTGCTAAGCATTAAAGCTACTGCGCTGCCTGTTACTATTAATTTTTTTAAATTCATTTATTTCACCCCCTTCCTTTTGAAGATGCAAAAAAAGGTTATCCTAGGATTAGCCGATTTTCACAAAACCCTCTTAAGTCTTTAAAGCGCTTAAGAATGGTTTTCGATATAGAGAAATAAAATTTGATTTTTTAAACATCCCGATGTAAAAATATGGGATGCTTCCGGGGGCGGTCAGCAAAACCTGTAATATTTACTTTTACCTATTTCTTATACTATTGTCAAGGCCCTTTTTACTTTTGTCAGGGATAGTTTTTTTGATAATTCTTTTGGTAATTTGAGTGACCAGACCGTCCTGGACAAAAATCTCGACACTGCCGTATTGGAGTTGGTAAAGCGCTTCCTTAATCTCTCCCAGGGTATCTTCTGTCAATTGTTTGGTTGAGTATAGACTCATATACAAGAGGCAGTGGGCGGGTATTTATCCTTATAGCAGTTATAAGCCGGGAAGTCAAGCCGGAAAGTAATTCTCTGACAGATGCTGCAAAGGACAGTTTAAGCGCAGGAGCAGAGGTTGGCGTGACGGTCTGTCCTGAAGGTGAAGCCTGAATTTTCTCCATCTGGATTTCCTCCATTTTGAGTTCCAGCTTTCCGGGTTCCCTGCTCTCTTTTTTAATGGTCTTGCCGTTAACAGTTACTTCAACAGACTGGTAAACTTCCGCATTGCCTGATTGGACATTGGTTTGGACCGAAGATCTGGCTGTGCTTGCCCAGGCAAACCCCGGAAAAAACAAGAATAAAACAGGAAGCGCTAAAAAGATTTTTCTCATCAAAGCAAATAAGTAATTATTGAGTTAAAGCTTTGAAAACGTTGATCCTGCCCTTGCCTAAGTTTCCCCTTTTAAATAACCGGGAAGATACCGGATCGGCTGTTGATTCAATTTTACTTCTGACTGTTTGAGCAGACCAGTCAGGATGCTGTGAAAAAAGGAGCCCTGCCAAACCCGCTACACCGGGAGTGGCCATACTGGTACCGCTTGCCAGATAATATCCATCCTGGTTGCCATCTTTGGTATCTTTACCCAAAGGAATGGTAGATAGTATACTGACCCCCGGCGCTCCTATATCAACCCAACCCCCGTAGCTGGAAAAGGAGGCTTTATTGTCATTTTGATCAGAAGCCCAAACAGCCATGGCATTGGAATATGCCCCCGGATAAGTTTTAGAAGAATTATTACTGTTGCCTGCAGCAGCTACCACCACTGCCCCTTTACCCCAGGCATAATTGACCGCATTTTCCAAAGTAGTAGATTTAACATTGCCTCCAAGACTTAAATTGATTACCTTTGCCCCGTGATCAGCGGCATAAATAATTCCGGCAGCCACCCACGAGTAGTAACCGGAGCCAGCTTGATTAAGTACCTTAACCGGTAAGATGGTGCTGGTATTAATAGACACACCGGCCACTCCCGTGCTGTTGTTGGTGCTGGCAGCAGCAATACCTGCTACATGGGTTCCGTGCAAATTATCATCCAAGGCATCATCATCATTATTGACAAAATCCCAATCCTGTCCGGTATCGACTTTACCGGTTAGGTCCGGATGGTTGTAATCTACTCCCGTATCCACTACCGCGATCCTGGTTGAGGCTTCAGTTGGATTATATACACCGGCTCCGGTATCTAACTTATCCCAGGAAATTTTTGGTAAGGCCCACTGATTGGAGTATAAAGTGTCATTGGTTAAAGTAGTGGCAACAGCATCAACTTCCATAAAATCTATTTTTTCGTTTCTTAAGCTTCTGATTGCTTCTGCAATGTCTTTAACTTCTAAGACAGATATATCAATCCGGGGAATTTCCGAAATTTCCCTGGCGCGGATTCTCTCAACAATTGCCGGTTTTTCAGGCTTGGAGGAAAATTTAACCAAAATTCTTTTTGAGAGTGCGGGAGATGAAACAGCAGACACTGCAGTTACCGGCAGGAAGAGGGCAACAAATAAAACAGCTATAATGGCTAATTTAAAGGACCGGATTAACATTATTTTGACTTTACTCTAAAATTATGAGATTGTCAAATTATACCGCACGGCGGCGGTAAACATATGCTCCCCCGACGAGAGCCAGGAGCGCCAGTAAGGGGGTAATAACCCGCAGCATATTTGAAGTAGCGGATACAGTTTTTTCTGCTCCCGGAAGTTCAGTGGCTGTACCTAATGCACTTTCCACTCTTTCCACTTCTCCTTCAGTTTCAGTACCTTGTGTTTCTTCGCCCAATACTCCCTCTGTAAATCCTTCTGCCGAGCCGGTTATAACTTCGCCTCCGGGTGTGGCTGATACTTCATTGGAGAAGTCACCCGGCATGCAATTATTCCCGGCTCTGACTTGGAAGAAGTAAGTTTGCCCGCCGGAGAGGCCTTTGACAGAAAATGAGGCTGTATCTTTGCCTCCCACATTTGGGTTGCCAAATTGCATATTGCCGGAGTTTGTTCCATATGCCACCAGGTAGTAGGTTACCGGATCAGAAGCCTTTGTCCATGATAGTGTTACTTCGTTTCCACCCATTGAGGCAACTGACAATATTGGTGCACTTGCCGGTTTGGTATCACCGCAGACAGGAGCCCCGGTTGAAGATCCGTCACCACCGGAGCTAGAGGAACTGGATGAGTTAGAGCTGGAACTTGAAGTGGTGGGTATTTCTGCTGCCACATAATATGATGCTTTGGTAGCCTGGAAAGAACAGATTCCTGAAGTAACTGTGCATTTGGCAGGGGCAACAATACCGTCACTTGTCCAATTAGTTGTACCGTCCACCGAGCGAAGTATGCTAATTGTCTGGCCGTTAAGAGCTTCACCCACAAATATTTCCAAAGTAATGGGAGTGGAAAATACTAAGCCTAAATTAGGTACTCCCCACTGCAGTTTACCTTTGACAACAACCCCTGATCCCAGTCCTGATAATATTTCCCCTGCAGGGTCAGAAGCTGCCAGAGTGGTCGCGTCAAAGATTTCACCAGTGCTGGCAGTAATTACGGTATCTGCCGGAATTGTTACTTTACTGGTACCGCCATTTGAAGGTATATTTATAATGGAATCTCCCAGCGAAACGATTGATGATGTGAGATTTGTTCCAGTTGTAGTGGCAAATCCTCCCTGACTCTGGCCACCAATCGTCTGGGTGACAATGTTTCCAAAATCTTTTCCTGTTATATTATCCCCTGCCGCAACTGTTTGGGTGTATCCGTTTCCTCCCGGTAACCTGATTGCCCAGTTTAATTGCACAACTTCATTAACAATATATGTTCCGGGAATAAGATCTGGAAATTGATATGCACCCAGAATATTGCTAATGACGGATACTTCTCCTATATCCATAGTTCTGTTGTTGTTTGCATCCAAATACACTGTCCAACCAGGAAGAACAGGTTCAATTGCATCTTTAAAACGGTCTGCATCAATATCATTGAAAACCTGCCCGGAAATAGCAGCTGTTGCGGCAGGAGGTAGTGGTGGTACGGTAGTATCAATCACAATAGCGCTGGTATTGGCAATATTTGAGGCCGGAAGTACGGTTGAGGCTTGCAGGTTGCCGCCAATGTCCGTCACATTCATGGAATTAATGGAGGCTACTGTCAAATCCGGAGAATTCTCCCCACTACCCAAAGGTCCAACCATATAAGTTCCAGAAACCGAAGTTAGACTTAAGGCTACGAGCTCTACAGGTACACCGTTGTCCAAAGTTACTGCGACAGTGCTTCCCGCTGCTAAAGCTTCATTGAAATTGGCAGTGATATTCACTTCTGCTCCGGTACCATAGGTTCCATCAGCCGTGGTTGAAGAGAAGCTCAACAGGTTTGGAGCTGTTATATCAACCGGAGGAACAGCTACCACATTAACTATTCTTATAACTGGTGTTGCTGCGTTTCCAGCCGCATCGGTTGCAGTATAAGTTACTGTATAAACTCCAATTACACTTGTATCAACTATGCTTACTGAATTAACTATTACTGCCGGATCAACATTATCAGTGGCTGTGGCTCCTGCATCAATGTAAGTTGTACCGACAATTACATCCACAGGGTTTACACCGAGGATGGTAATTACCGGAGCAGTAGTATCAATTCCGGCTATGTTGACTGTTCTTGTTGCTGTAGTTGTATTTCCAGACCTGTCGGTTGCGGTATATGTGACTGTTTTTGGTCCGGCAATCGCTGTATCAACCGGAAGTCCTGTGGTTGTAACAACCACTATACCGTCAAAGTCATCCAAAGCAGTTGTGCCTGCGTCAATATAAACTGCGTTTTGGGCAACTTCAACAGGATTTAAGCCGATTATAGTAATTACAGGTCCGGTTGTATCAGCTAGTCTTCCGGAGACCCCGAATAGATTAGTTGTAAAGTTAGATAGTCCGGGTCCTGTAACAGAGAATGAGTTTTGTCCGGTCGGGCTGCCTGTTACAGCATGGTCAATGGCAGGATTACCGACATACCTTCTGCCGGGATTTGCAGGATTAGAAAGTTGAGCATCAGTTAAGGCGGGATTGGTATTAAATGTAGTCCAGGTTAAGTATGGCCCTACCTGTCCGGCAAGCGCTGAAGAAAAGTTGGGAAGGGCTGCCTGATTGCAGGTAGAAAAACCGTCAGCGAAGCATCCGATGTCACTGGTTACGTTAATCACTCCGGCGCCGTCAGCAATTTCATCTACACTGCCAAACGGGTGAGTTATGGTATAGGTTTCACCGGGTACTAATCCGTCAATTCTGTACCTCAACCTGTTTTGCACTGATTGTTCCCCGTCAACTGCCGCTTCTCCGGCAAACGCGGCTTCGAGAGCTAGGATTAGTGTGGTGCGTGTACCTATCGGACGGTCAATACTGGCTTCCGCTGACCACCAGAAGCCTTCGGCATTAAAGCCGATTTGCTCCGAGAAAGGATTGGCAGGATCAACAGGGTCAGAGATTCCGAAACCATCAGCCGCTTCCATTAAGTCCAAAGCCAAACCATTGGAGTCTTTGTACCAGACAGGGAAACCTGTGTCTGCTCCAACAGGGCCGGTTTCAACCAAACCAGCAGGCAAAGTGTCTGCTACATTAACTGTTCTTGTTGCCTCAATTGCAGGATTACCTGCAGCGTCAGACACGTTGAAAGTGACAGTATAGGTGCCTGCGACTGCCGTATTAACAGGGTTAACAGTGACAATATTGGCAGTTAAGTTCCCATCCACATTATCTGTGGCTGTTGCTCCGGCGTCAGTATAGGCAGCTCCTGTCAGTACATTTGCGGGATTATTACCGAGGATTGTAATTACCGGGGCAATTGTATCCGCTACCACATTTACAATTCTGGTAGCCTGTGTTGCCGGGTTCCCTGCAGCATCAGACACATTATAAGCAACCGTATAAGGTCCAATTACAGCAGTATTGACCGGATTTACAGTGACAATATTGGCTGTGATATCTCCATCTGTATCGTCCAAAGCAGTTGCCCCAAGGTCAATATATGGGTTGCCCTGGGTGACGCTAGCAGGATTTGCTCCGGTCACTGTAATTACCGGCACTATTGTATCTATTCCTCCGGCTGCCACCACATTAACTGTTCTGGTTGCAACTGTTGTCCGTCCTACGCTGTCGGTTACAGTATAGGTAACTATTTTTGCTCCAAGAGCTGATGTATCAACAGGTAAACCGGTGACAACAATGCTGCCGGTTAAATTACCACCAAGATCATCCAAAGCTGTTGCGCTGGCATCGGTGTATATTGAGCCTTGGATAGCATTGACAGGGTTTGCTCCAAAAAGGGTGATAACAGGAGCATTTGCATCTGCCAACCTTCCGCTGACAGAGAAAAGGTTTGTTTCGATAACATTAATTCCTGCTCCACCAACATTTAAACCTTCGACACGGAAGAAATCATTGCCGGTTGGACTGCCTGTCACAGCATGGTCAATGGTAGGATTTCCGACATACCTTCTGCCGGGATTTGCAGCATTAACCAATGCAGGATCAGTCAAGGCAGGATTGGTATTAAATGTAGTCCAGGTTAAGTATGGCCCTACCTGTCCGGCAAGCGCTGAAGAAAAGTTGGGAAGGGCTGCCTGATTGCAGGTAGAAAAACCGTCAGCGAAGCATCCGATGTCACTGGTTACGTTAATCACTCCGGCGCCGTCAGCAATTTCATCTACACTGCCAAACGGGTGAGTTATGGTATAGGTTTCACCGGGTACTAATCCGTCAATTCTGTACCTCAACCTGTTTTGCACTGATTGTTCCCCGTCAACTGCCGCTTCTCCGGCAAACGCGGCTTCGAGAGCTAGGATTAGTGTGGTGCGTGTACCTATCGGACGGTCAATACTGGCTTCCGCTGACCACCAGAAGCCTTCGGCATTAAAGCCGATTTGCTCCGAGAAAGGATTGGCAGGATCAACAGGGTCAGAGATTCCGAAACCATCAGCCGCTTCCATTAAGTCCAAAGCCAAACCATTGGAGTCTTTGTACCAGACAGGGAAACCTGCTATAAGGCCGCCGTCAGGGGCAATTGGACCGACTTCGACAATACCGCCCCCCGGAGCGACAGGTACTATATTAGCAGTTCCTTTTGTAGGAGTTGTGAAAAGCATCCATTCGGCAACACCATCTGTTTTTCTTCCCACCGACTCACTTGCCAGGGGATAATGGTCAACGGCAAATCCCGGGGCTGTTAAAGAAACAGTAACAGTGTCAATTGTCGCACCCAGTTCATTTAAAATAGTAACTGTTTCAGGAGCAACATCCGAAAGCCAGGCAGGAGGCGCATTAAATACTGCCCTTCCGGCAGGAGCAATAGTACCCAGGGCAGAAAGCGATTGGGAGTTTCCGGCTGAATTTCTGATTACCCAACCGGTGCCGGCAGCCAAATTTACAGAAGCAGAACCATTATTGAAAAGTTCCACCCATTCTGCTGCGGCAGCCGGCGCAATTTCATTAATTAATATTCTCTGGGTTGTGTCAGGCGAAGGTGTAGTGACAACGAAAACAGTAAAGTGGTTTAAGCCGAGAATTGTAATAGTATCCGCGGTTTTTTCTTCCGGTTCTGTTACTTTTGTGGCATCTGATAAATCAGTATTTTCTGCTGATTTGACATCTACTTCCTGGTTTTGGGCAGCAGGTGGCAAAGGTAAAGTCAGGTCATATTGGAAGGTCCCGTCAGACATTGATGAAGTTATGTCATAAGCTGTATCGGATAATGCCCCTGTAGCAGCAATTTGTTCCGGGGAAAGTTTTACTTCTTTAATTGTTAAACTGCCGGATCCTTCAGGTAAAATATTAAATTTGACTTTGACTTTATCATTTTGCGGGGCTTTATATTCTTCGTTTACAACTACATTATTGTATGTGGGTTGTTCTACAACAGGATCTTGCCCCGCCTCTGGCGGGGTTGGAGCATGAGTGGGCGAAAGGGTGGCACTGGGAGTTGCCTCCTCTAAAAGTTCCACATCGGGGGTGGAAGTTTCGGGTATGGAAGTTGGGATAACTTCTTCAGTAGCAGGAGTGGGAGTTGTTTCTTCTATCGGAACCGGAGTTTCCTCCGGAGCAGGTGTTTCAACCGCTTCAGCAGTTTGTGTTACTTCCTGTGCAATGACGTTGTATGGAATTGCCAGGGGAAGCAATACATTAACCAACAAGCTGAATAATGCTATTCCGGGAAGCAAAAATCTTTTGATTTTATTTATCATTGAAAGAGAGTTTACATTTTTAATATATAAATCCTATAAAAAAAATGTAAGAATTCTGGAAGATATTTCCAAAGTGATATATTTTGACCCACTTGACACCTTCGGGTAGTCTTTGGTATGGTATATGCAAAGGAAATACGAAAATGCCGGTGATACTTTATAGAAGGCAAAGACAAATATTGGATTTTATTAAGCAGTACATTGATAAATATGGCTATTCACCCACCTTGGGTGAAATTGCCGAAAGCATCGGTGTTTCGTCTTTGGCTACTGTCCATGAGCATGTACAGGCTTTGGTGCAAAAAGGAGTGATTAGAAAATTTGACGGGGCTGTTAGAGGCCTTGAAATCCTTGATAATAAAATTGCTGATACAGTAAAAGGTATTGAACTGCCGGTGCTGGGTTTTATTGCAGCCGGTTCCCCGATTATGACCTATACTGACCCTGATGCCTCTATAAATATTCCTGCTTCCATGATTACCGGCAAAAAGCGTTCCTATGTTTTACAAGTTAAAGGAGACTCGATGATTGAGGATGGGATATTGGACGGTGATTATGTAGTAATTGAAGAACAGACAATTGCTGATGACGGAGAAATTGTAGTGGCACTTCTGGAAAACGGCCTGGCAACTTTAAAGAGGTTTTTCCGGGAACATAACCGGATCAGGTTGGAACCTGCCAATGCGGCTATGGATCCAATTTATGCTACGGATGTAAAAATTCAGGGGAAATGTGTGGGTGTAATCAGGCGTTTTTAAACATGCTATAATGGTTAAATGCCGGATCTGGAAACACTTATCAGAACAATCGGACTTCTAGGAGTTTGGGGTGTGGTTTTTGCCGAGTCAGGGCTTTTGATTGGTTTTTTCTTTCCGGGCGACTCACTTCTTTTTACGGCCGGTTTTTTAGCCTCGCAGAATGTTTTTAATGTCTGGATATTGGCTATTGGATCATTTCTGGCAGCAGTTTTGGGTGATTCTACCGGCTATGCTTTTGGGGACAGGGTTGGTAAGAGGCTCTTTCAACGCAAAGACTCAATCATTTTTCATAAAGATAATCTAATTCGGGCACAGGAATTTTACAAAAAGCACGGCAAAAAAACCATCATTTTGGCCCGATTTGTGCCGATGATCCGTACTTTTGCTCCAATTGTGGCCGGCATGGGAGATATGGAATATAAAACTTTCCTTACTTTTAATATCATAGGCGGACTTTTATGGGCAGTTGGCATAACCGTGGCAGGATATTTTTTAGGGACGGTTATTCCTGATGTTGACAAATATCTTTTGCCGATTATCGCATTAATAATTGTGGCTTCAATTGCACCTAATGCTTACCATATCTTAAAGAGTCCTAAAGGCCGGGAGCAACTGGCTTTAATTTTTAACCATGTAGTTGGCAAGGTTTTCAAAAAGTAATGCTTTATCTTGTTCCAACCCCGATAGGAAACCTGAAAGATATTACTCTGCGCGCTTTGGAAGTATTAAAAGATGTTGACGGGATTATATGTGAAGATACCAGGCGCACGGGAATTTTACTTTCTCATTACCAGATTTCAAAGCCCTTACTTGTAATTAATGACTTCAATGAAGCACTGTCAATCCCCCGGATATTGCAAAAACTTATTTCAGGTCAAAACCTGGCTCTGGTTTCTGATGCCGGCACACCTTTAATTTCCGACCCGGGATATAAACTGGTCCGGGAATGTTTGGAACAAAATATTGCAGTTGATTCTTTGCCGGGCCCAAGTTCAGTTACTTTGGCCTTAACTTTATCCGGTCTTCCGCCTGATAAATTTACGTTTTTGGGATATTTTCCTGAAAAACCCGGGAAAAGGACTAAACTTCTTGAAGCACTGCGAACAATGAACCATGAACTATCAACCACTTATATAGCATTTGTAGCTCCCCATAAACTTATTAAAACATTGGAAGATATGAAAGAAGTTTATGGAGAAGGTGCTGAAGTTGTATTGGCTCACGAGCTCACCAAAATCCACCAATCGGTAAAAAAACAATCAATAGAAATGTGGCTGAAGGAGTTTAAGAAACAAAGACCCAAAGGGGAATATATAACACTGTTTAACTTATCTGTGAACGTCTAACTACCATTCTTCTTTCGGACCATGACAAATGTTCAGGTAAACTTTCTGCCTCCAAAGGTGTATTTACCACTATCCCCCATGCCCCGTTTTCAATTAGAAAGTCCAGAATTTCACCATCTATAGTAATTTCCCCCTTTATTAATACAGGCAGATGGTTTTTGTGAAGTGTTTTAAAGGCAGGTGTAATAAATTTAATTAGCGCCGATATTTCTTTCTTGTAAAACTCTCCCTCATGAGGAGCATATCCGCCCAAAGTAACCTGCAGGTTATCCAGATCTAAAATAACTCCGTCTAAACCAATTGCTAAGTAGTCTTCAATATTAATCAGATTTTCCGGAACACTCATCTCCAGCCAGAACTTACAAGTCCCGTATCTGTTAATTCCCAGAGAGGCCAGTTCCTGCTTAATTTTGGCGTATTCATTTGGGGATCTTGCAACGGGGATCCCCAACTCCACATTAAGCAAATTCTTTTTATTCCGGGCGAATAAGAAGACTTTGGCAAAATTAGAAAGCAAGCTTGGTTCGTTAATAAGGCGAAGCGTTCCCCCAATGTCCCCGTCAGAAATATTCGGCAGCCGGAAAATAACAGGTTTCCCTGTATTTAACAAGGCAGCCTCACATAGCTTAAATGACATATCATCACTTTTAACTTTTTCTGCCTCAATTATCAGGCCGTCGGCCACATCACAAAATCCACTTGAAGTATTTAAAAATAATTTAACAGCATGCCTTGCTGCCTGTCTTTGCTCATTTTTGGGTAAAACTATATCGGATGTAAGAGAGAGCGGCAAGGATTGAGTAAAAGGTGAAACAGCCACTATATATGGTTTTTCATCTACAATAGTGAAAGTATAAACTTGTGGTAAAACAAGCATATTGTTTGAGCGGGTGACAATTTCATCTAAGGACTTTAGAATTTTTGGTGTGATTTTGTCTTGTACCTTTATGGCAACTTCTGATAAATCAGGGTTAAAGTAGGCAGTCGTCATAATAAATTTCTTGCCGGTAGGGAAGATGGCTTGTGCAGTTAAATTAGAAGTAATACCTCGATAAAATCCGTTCCTCCAAACCCTCCCTCTGATTTCGTTGAGCCATATTAAAAGGAGGGTATTCCACAAAGAATTTTTATCCTGGATAACATTTCCATTTAAATAAAATTTATTATATTTCTTTACTTCGGATTCAAGTTCGGTTGGAATTTTTAGCTTTTTCAAATCTTTTTTAATAACTTCCAGCTTTTGTTCGAAAACTTCTTTACTGCTGCTTTCTGCATGTGAAAGTAAAGTTGAGAGTACTATTTCAGGGGGTGCTATGGCTATCCCGGGGGGGACCGGTATTCCCGCTCTTGTAAGCTTTGCTAAATTAAATAAATTTGCGCCGTATACAGGCTGGTCACTTTCCGTAATATGTCTGATGGGCAGAATATTTACCATGTTTATTTAATTAAGAAGACACTGTCACCTACCCGTACATTTTGAGCATCTGTAAATCCGGCAGTTACCTCAAGCAGCATATCAATCGGGGCAACGGGGGAATAAAGAGGTAGATTTTGGTCCGGAGTATTAGGCTCCAGTATGGGTACATTCCTTAAAATATCTACTACTACACCCTTGCGGATAAAAATCATATCAATAGGAAATTTCATGCCTTTCATCCAGAACTGGTATTTCTTCTCTTCCGGAAAGGCAAAAATCATGCCGGAATTTGGTAAAAGACTTGCCCGGCCGGAAAGTCCCCGGCTTCTTTTGGAAGGAGTATCAGCCACCTCAACATCCACGGTTGCCCCGGCAATTTGGATTTGTGTTTTTGTTAAATTGCCTCCTGATACAGGCAAGTACGGGGTTAAAAATTGGCTGTTGAAGCCTAAATATAAAAGGCCTAAGGCAGTAATAATCAGTATTGAAAATTGTATCCAGAATTTCTTCATTACCTTATTATATTATCACTCGGATCTCAACGCCTCAATAGGGTTAAGGCGCGAAGCGCGTATGGCTGGGGCCACACCAAAAATTACACCTACGGCAGTTGAAAATCCGAAAGACAGAAGTATTGACCACCAGGGAATAGTCGTTGTAAAAAACCTGCCGATAATAAATGAGAGTGTAATCCCTAAAATAATTCCCGCGATTCCTCCCAAACCAGAAAGTACAATAGCCTCAACCAGGAATTGGTTTCTTATATCTTTTGGCTTTGCTCCCACTGCCTTACGAAGCCCTATCTCCCTGGTCCTTTCCGTAACCGATACCAACATGATATTCATAATACCAATTCCTCCAACAAGCAACGAAATTGCGGCAATTCCTCCCAACGCGGCCGTTAAAACCCCCGTAATCTGGGAAATTGTAGAAAGTGTTTGCTCTTGTGTTTGGATGGTGAATTCATCTTCTGATAATCTTTTTTTCAATATTGCCGTAGATTTATCCTGGACTAATTTCACATTCTCGGCTAATTTTGCCGATATATAAATAGTATTCAGGCGGTCAATACCAAATTGCCTCTGGGCAGTTTGGAACGGTACGTAAACCGAGTTATCCTGGTCCATGCCAAAAACAGAACCCTTCTTTTCTGTTATTCCGATAACAGTGTATTTTGTTCCGGCAATGTCAATCGGTTTACCAAGGGCTTGTCCCGTTCCAAAAAGGTTTACAACGACAGTCGGACCTATTACTGCTACTTTTCTACTTGCTTCCTGTTCGGATTGTTTAAAAAATCTGCCCGAAGTCAAATCTATGGATATAATTTCCGGATAATTGGCTTCCACGCCAAAAATAGAAACATCCTTATCTCTTTTATTGCCAAATTTCAATGTGGCATTTCTTTGAATGGATGCGGAAACTTCAGCCTCACTCCCAAGTTTTGTCCTTAAATTGACAGTGTCTGAATAAACTAAACGGTTGGCCTGTACGCCTCCAGGTGAGCGCGCTCCCCCCATTCTACCGGGCATTACAAACATCAAATTTGGTTTGTAATATAAGTTTGGAGTCCTGATACCAGCGCTATTAAAAGTATTACAGACGTCACGCCTATCACGATACCCAACATTGTCAAAAAAGCCCTTAATTTATTGGCAAGAATAGCAGTTAGAGCCAGATTAAAAATCATTTTGTAATTTCTCCATCCTTAATTTTAATTATTCTTTCAGCATTTTTAGCAATGTCTGCTTCATGGGTGATTATGATTACTGTTTTGCCGGCTTTGTTTAATTTTATAAATATTTCTATAATTTCATCGCCCGATTTTGAATCGAGGTTTCCGGTAGGCTCATCCGCCAGAATTATTTCCGGATTATTTACTAAAGCCCGAGCTATTGCCACCCTTTGCTGTTGTCCTCCTGAAAGTTGGTTTGAATGTGACCCCAGCTTATCTCCCAACCCGACATCTTCCAAGGCTTTTTTGGCAATAGCGTGCCGGTCTTCGGAAGATACACCGGCGTAGATTAGAGGCATAGCAACATTATCAAGGGCAGATGTACGGGGAAGGAGGTTAAATGACTGAAAGACGAACCCGATTTTACAACTTCTGATATTTGCTAAATTACCCTCCTTAAGGCACGCAGTGTTTTGCCCGTCAAGTTCATAAATACCGGAAGTCGGCTGGTCCAGCAATCCGATGATGTTCATCAAAGTGGACTTTCCTGAACCGGAAGCTCCAATAATAGCTAGAAATTCGCCTTTTTTCACTTCCAGATTGATATTCTTGAGCGCATGGAAAGGAATTCCACCTGTATTGTATGTTTTATTTATCCTTGAAAGCTTAACGAGGGCCATTTGCTCTTCCCCCCGGGTTTATTCGGATCGAGCGTAAAATTCTTGTCAAAGGATTACTATTTCTGCTCTGGTTTAAGAAAGCCCCGGAAGAAGGGGGGTTAAGCAGTACCTTTTCACCATCAGAAAGTCCCTCTTTAATTTCTATGTCAATATCTGATGTTATACCGGTTATAACTTTCTTGGGTTTTAGGGTCTCTCCTTCTGAAACTACAACCGAGCCATCCTCTCTTACTGATTCTTGTGGTAGGGTTAAAACATTTTTTGACTGCCCCGTAATAATAGAAGCTTGCCCCGACAAACCATCAACAAAGATTATTTTAGGATCATCAAGTTTTATTCTTGCCGCAATTACAGTGACCCCGGTTGAGGTAGTATTTACTTGAGGTTTTATTTGATCCAAGGTGCCATTTAATGTTTTATCCGGGTATGCGTCCAGTATTACTTCGGCTTTTTGCCCAATTTGTAACTTAGCAATATCAGCCTCATCTACCTCGCTGTCAAAATATATGTCAGAAGAATTCACTACCTGTATAACATTATCCCCTGCTATTTGGCCTGAGATAAAGTTGGCTTGCGTAACTGTCCCGCTTATAGGAGACACTATAAACATATCCTGGATGTTTTTTTCTGCGGCTTTCACGGAATCAAAAGCGTTATCGCGGGCTACTTGAGCGGCCGTCCTTGTTTCTTTTTGCAGGAATGTCTCATCATCATTGTGGTCTTTTAAATCATCCTCCACTCTTTTGGCAGCAGCGTCTTTGGCAACAAAAGTATTCCTGGCCTGTTGTAGGGTAATTTCTAAATCCTGGGTATCAAGACCTGCCAGGATTTGTCCCATATAAACTTGATCACCTACCTTAACATTAACGAAAGCAAGTTTACCTGATGATTTAAATTTTAAACTGGCGCTGTCTTTACCTGTCAGAGTTCCTGAAGCCGAAATGGTAGATTTTATATCTTGCCTCTTGACTTGAGTAAATTGTAGGGGAATTTCCGCTTTTCTTCCAAATATATTAAAACCTAAAAAAGTGGCAACAACCAAGATTGCCAAAATTACAACCTTTTTCTTACTTAGCTTTAAAATCCTGGGGATTTTCATAACCGCTGTATTATAATCCCTCACGCATAAAAAAGGAAGTTTAGCGTAAAAAAAAGACTCCATTGCTGGAGCCTTTCCCGAAATACATTATCGCTAATGTACCTCTCACCCTACACCTTACGGTGCAGAGCTTGCTTAAGCATAATATAGTACCTACTCCGTGTCAAGTGAGTAAAACACTTTTTTATTTAGCTGATTTGGGGTAAAATATCATTCATGGCCCGGTAGCTCAACGGTAGAGCAGTAGCCTTTTAAGCTATTGGTTCTGGGTTCGAATCCCAGCCGGACCACAAAAATAGTTACAATTTTTGT